>NZ_JBEPKB010000010.1:0-163099 GCF_040496055.1 Agromyces zhanjiangensis
ACCAAAGAAATATCCCACCTGCCGAAGCAGGACGGGGTTCAAAAAAATGGCATTGAACATAGTGCACGCTGTTGAGTTCTCAAGGAACGGACGCACCCGAGTTACAGCCACCACAGCCTGCCCTCAAGGCAACTTCCCTACTGTACCACGTGTCCCCGCGGATCCGATCCGCCCGGCTGAGCCGAGTTCGGGTCGTGATCCCGGACCGCAGCCGCGAAGCCGTCGAGTCCGAGGAGGTGTGGAATCGTCATCTTAGGCTTGAAGCAACCGAGTCGCAATGAAGCGCCTTCGAGGCTGTTTGGCTAAGACCTGACCGCTTCGTCCGTGAGCTGCTCGCTCCCGGCCGCCGCGGCGACGGGTTCAACCATACGCAGCGCTCGGCCGCGATCACAAATCGGTCTCGGATCCCGCGCGTGTCGCGGCATCCGCCGAGCCCGACCGGAGGCACGGACGCCGTGCCGAACCCCCGGTCAGGAGCCGATCTGGTCAGCCGAAGTGCTGAGGATCCGGTCCCAGGCGACCCGCACGCTCGATCGCATCGAGGCGCTCCATCTCGCCGCCGGACAGCGCGAAGTCGAAGACGTCGAAGTTCTCGGCCATGCGCTCGCGCCGGTTCGACTTGGGGAAGACGATGAAGCCGCGCTGCAGGTGCCACCGGATGACGACCTGCGCCGGCGTCTTCCCGTGCGCTGACGCGGCCTCGGTCACCTCGGGCAGTTCGAGGAGCGGGTACTTCCCCTGTCCGAGCGGCCCCCACGACTCGATCGCGATGCCGCGCTCGGCGGCGAACTCGGTCGTCTCGGGCTGCTGGTGCGCCGGGTGCAGTTCGATCTGGTCGACCGCCGGCACGACATCGGTCTCGTCGAGCAGTCGCTGGAGGTGCGGCGCCATGAAGTTCGAGACGCCGATCGAGCGGGCACGACCCGATTCGCGGATCTGCTCGAGCGCCCGCCACGATTCGACGTAGCGGTCCTGGGCGGGCACCGGCCAGTGGATCAGGTACAGGTCGACGTACTCGAGACCGAGGCGCTCGAGGCTGCCCTCGAAGGCGTCGATCGCCGATCGCGTGCCCTGGTCGTCGTTCCAGAGCTTCGTCGTCACGTAGAGCTCGTCGCGCGGGATACCGGAGGCCGCGACGGCCCGGCCGACGCCGTCCTCGTTGCCGTAGATTCGCGCGGTGTCGAGGTGGCGGTACCCCACCTCGAGCGCATCGGTGACGATGCGCTCGGTCTCGGCCGGGTCGACCTTGAACACCCCGAAGCCGAGCTGGGGGATCGAGTGGCCGTCGTTCAACTGGATGCGCGGTACGGAGGTCTGGCTCATACCGCCATGCAACACGCTCCGGGTGGACGAGCCATCCCCGTTCGCGGCGCGCGAACGGGCCGTGCGTCGACCGGGCCGCCGTGTCTCAGGCGGCCGAGGCCGACGCGGCGCCGTGCTCGGCGGCGACCGCGAGGCTCGATGCCATGAACGCCGCGGCCGCCGCCTGATCGAGCCCGCTCCGGCGCACCAGCGTCTGCCAGGTCCGGAAGTCCACGGCGAGCGCCGCGGCCGCGACGAGTTCCGGCGTCCGAGCGCGCTCGGGCCAGGCCTCGACGAGCACGTCGCGGGCGAGGGCCATGGGGCCGCCCATGCGGAGCTCGTTCACCTCGTGCAGCACGGGGTCGCGCTCCGCGTCGCGCAGCACGTTGGCGATCAGCGATTCGTTCTCGGCCCAGTACCCGTAGACGGCGCCGATGCCGGACTCGGCACGCGCGCGGGGCGGCGCGATCGCCCGCCACGGCGCGGCGTCGGGGAACGGATGCTCGTCGACGTGCAGGCCAGAGCAGGCGAGGAAGAGCGCGCGGTCGTCGGGGAAGTGCCGGTAGAGGGTGCTGCGCTGCACCCCCGCGTGCTCGGCGACGGCGCTGAACGAGCTCTCGCCGGGACCGACCGTCCGGTGCAGTTCGAGCGCTGCCTCGACGATGCGTCGGCGGGTCTGCTCCTGCTGCTCCGCACGCGCCTTCTGCTCGTATCTCCGTGCCACCCCTGAATTCTACGCACAGATGTGTTCGATCAATTGACATTCCGTCGATCCGAGTCGTAACGTGCTTTCGTTACACACCACTGTTCACTGAAAGGCCGACCACCATGACCACGATCGACATCGACGCCGCGTGCACCGTCCTCGCCCCCGGCGACGACGGTTGGGACGAGGCGCGCGCCACGTTCAACCTCCTCGACGACCAGCGCCCCGAACTCATCGCGCTCCCGCGCGACGCCGCTGAGGTCGTGGAGGCCGTGGCGATCGCCCGGCGTGCCGGGCTCCGTCTCGCGGCGCAGGGCACGGGCCACGGCGCCTCATCGCGCGACACGCTCGCCGGCGCGATGCTCGTCAACACGTCCCGCATGATCGACGTCGAGATCGACCACGCCGCACTGCGGGTCCGCGTCGGCGCCGCGGCCAAGTGGGAGCACGTCGCGCCGTTGCTGTCCGAACGCGGGCTCGCGGGGTTGCACGGCTCCTCGCTCGACGTCGGCATCGCCGGGTACTCGATGGGCGGCGGCATCGGATGGCTCACGCGGCGGCACGGCCTGCAGGCCAACGCCGTCCGCGCGATCGAGCTGGTCACCGCCGACGGCGAGGTCGTGCGCGCCGACGCCGTGCACCACGCCGACCTCTTCTGGGCGCTGCGCGGCGGCGGCGGCAACTTCGGCGTCGTCACCGCGATCGAATTCGACGTCGTGTCCGTGCGCGAGCTCACCGCGGGAGCACTCTACTTCCCGGTCGACCGCACGGCCGAGGTGCTGCGGACCTGGACGCGGCTGCTGCCGACCTTCCCGGAGGAGCTCACGACCTGGGTGACGGTCATCCACTTCCCGCCGACGCCGGACATCCCCGAGGTCGTGCGCGGCGGATCGTTCGCGATCGTGATGGCGGCCCACCTCGGCCGCGAGTCCGAGGCCCGTCGGCTGCTGGGTCCGATCGAGGCGCTCGGCCCGGCGATGGACACGCTCGGCGCGCAGGCGCCGATCGCGCTCGGCACGCTCGCGATGGACCCCGAGTCGCCGCTGCCGTACCGCTCGACGACGGCGCTCGTCGACGCGCTCCCCGACGACACCGTCGAGGCGCTCGCCGAACTCGCGGGAACCGGCGGTCCGCTCGCGATGCTCCAGATCCGCCACATCGGCGGCGCCTTCGGGCGGCGGCCGGCGGGCGCGGGCGCCCGCGCGACGCTGCCCGGCGAGATCCTCGTCTTCGGACTCGGCGTGCCGATGGACGCCGAGTCCGGCGCCGCCGTCGCCCGCGGGCTGGCTGCGGTCGACGACCTCCTCGCACCCCTCCTCGTCGGCGAGTACCCGAACTTCGTCGAGCACCCCGTCGACGCGAGCCGCTTCTTCGACGACGCGACCTGGGCGCGGCTCCGCGCGGTGAAGGCGACCTGGGATCCGGCCGACCGCGTCCGCGGCAACCACCACGTGCCGCCGGCGAGAGAGCAGGCCGCCGCCTGAGCGCGGGAGACCGGCGCGGCCGGGGGGATCGGGACCTCCGGCCGCGGGTCCCGGCGAGGCGAGGCGAGGCTAGGATGGAGGGCTATGCCCGCGCCCGTCCCCGCCACGATCACCTACCCGGCCGACCTGCCGGTCAGCGGTCGCCGCGACGACATCGCGCGCGCCGTCCGCGACCACCAGGTCGTCGTCGTCGCGGGCGCGACCGGCTCGGGCAAGACCACCCAGCTCCCGAAGATCTGCCTGGAGCTGGGGCGGGAGTCGATCGCGCACACGCAGCCGCGGCGGATCGCCGCGCGCACGATCGCCGAGCGGGTCTCGGAGGAGCTCGGGGTCGAGCTCGGCGACCTCGTGGGCTACCAGGTGCGCTTCACCGACCGCGCGAGCGAGGCCACGCGCATCAAGGTGATGACCGACGGCATCCTGCTGAACGAGATCCACCGCGATCGCGACCTTCGCCGCTACGACACGATCATCATCGACGAGGCGCACGAGCGCAGCCTCAACATCGACTTCCTGCTCGGCTACCTCAAGCGCCTGCTCCCACGCCGCCCCGAGCTGCGCGTGATCATCACGAGCGCGACGATCGACCCCGAGAGCTTCGCGGCCCACTTCGCAGATGCGTCGGGCGAGCCCGCCCCGATCATCGAGGTGTCCGGACGCACCTACCCGGTGGAGGTCCGCTACCGCCCGCTGGTGGCCGAGTCCGCCGGATCGGGTGCGGGCGAGGACGCCGACGACGAGGGGGCGGCCGCGGAGGACCGCGACATCCAGCAGGGCATCCTCGACGCGCTCGACGAACTCGGCCGCGAGGCGCCGGGCGACGTGCTCGTCTTCCTCTCCGGCGAGAGCGAGATCCGCGACGCCGAGGCCGCCGTCCGGGCGCACGCCGCGCGCCGCGGCGCAGCCGACGTCACCGAGGTGCTCCCCCTCTACGGCCGGCTTTCGTCGGCCGACCAGCACCGCGTCTTCGAGCCGTCGAAGGTCGCGGGGCTGCGGCGACGCGTCGTACTCGCGACCAACGTCGCGGAGACGAGCCTCACGGTGCCCGGCATCCGCTACGTCGTCGACGCCGGCACGGCGCGCATCAGCCGCTACTCGGTGCGGTCTAAGGTGCAGCGCCTCCCGATCGAGCCGATCTCGCAGGCGTCGGCGAACCAGCGCTCGGGCCGCTCCGGCCGCACGAGCGACGGCATCGCGATCCGCCTGTATTCCGAGGACGACTTCGACAGGCGCGCCGAGTTCACCGACCCAGAGGTCCTGCGCACCAACCTCGCGGCGGTCATCCTGCAGATGGCCTCGCTCGGGCTCGGCGCCGTCGAGGACTTCCCGTTCCTCACGCCGCCCGACGCCCGCGGCATCCGCGACGGCGTCGACCTGCTGCGCGAGCTCGGTGCGATCGACGAGGCGGATGCCGCGGCCGGCCCGCAGCTGACCCGGATCGGCCGCCAGCTGGCCCGCCTCCCGATCGAGCCGCGCTTCGCGCGCATGGTGCTCGAGTCGAAGTCGCAGGGCGTGAGCCGCGAGGTGCTCGCGATCGTCGCGGGCCTCACGATCCAGGACCCGCGCGAGCGCCCGCTGGAGCGCCGCGAGCAGGCCGACGAGTCGCATCGACGCTTCGTCGATCCGACGAGCGACTTCCTGACGCTGCTGAACCTCTGGAACCACCTCGAGGAGCAGCAGCGCGAGCTCTCCGGCAGCGCGTTCCGCCGCATGTGCCGCACCGAGTTCCTCAACTACCTGCGCGTGCGCGAGTGGCAGGACCTCTACCGGCAGCTCGTGCGGCTGGCGAAGCCCCTCGGACTGCACGTCGCGAGCGCGGCGGGGGCGCCGAACCCCGACGGAATCCACCGGTCGCTCCTCGCGGGGCTGCTCTCCCAGATCGGCATCCGCGACGACAGCCGCACGTCGAGCGGGCGCGGCGGCGCCGGCGGCCAACGCGAGACCGAGCGCCGCGGCCGCCGCCAGCAGGCGGAGTTCGCGGGCGCGCGCAACACGCGCTTCGTGGTGTTCCCGGGCTCGGCGCTCGCGAAGAAGCCGCCGGCGGCGATCATGTCGGCCGAGCTCGTCGAGACGAGCCGCCTGTTCGCGCGCACCGCCGCGGCGATCGATCCGGCGTGGGCGGAGCAGCTCGCGGGCCCGCTCGCGAAGCGCTCGTACTCGTCGCCGAGGTGGGAGCGACGTCAGGGGTCGGCAGTCGCGGACGAGAAGGTGCTGCTGTTCGGCGTGCCGATCATCCCGAAGCGGCGCATCCAGCTCGCGCGGGTCGATGCCGCGCTCGCGCGCGAACTCTTCGTGCGGCACGCGCTCGTCGAGGAGGACTGGGACTGGAGCCGCCTCGACACGCGCGTCTTCGCATTCATCCGCCGCAACCGCGACCTGCGTCGCGAGCTCGGCGAGCTCGAGGAGCGGACGCGCCGCCGCGACGTGCTCGCGGGCGATGAGGCGGTCGTCGCGTTCTACGAGCAGCGACTGCCGGCGGATGCCACGGACGCGCGCGCGTTCGAGCGCTGGTGGCGCGCCGAGCACCGCTCGCGCCCCGACCTGCTCACGATGACCCGTGGCGACCTGCTGGGCGAGGACGAGCCGTCGTCCGACGGCGGGCTCCCCGACCGCTGGCGGCAGGGCGACCAGACCCTGACGCTCCGGTACCGGTTCGAGCCCGGTGCCGACGACGACGGCGTGACCGTGCAGGTGCCGCTCGTCCTGCTTCCGCGACTGGAGCCGACGGGATTCGACTGGCAGGTGCCCGGATTCCGGGACGAGCTCATCACGGCCATGCTGCGGACGCTCCCGAAGGTGCTGCGGCGCCAGGTGGTCCCGGCCGCGGAGTGGGCCGCGAAGATCGCGGCGGAGCTGCCGGCCGGCCCCGAGTCCGGCGAGGCGCGCGCGCCGTTCACCGAGACCGTCGCGAGCGTGATCAAGCGGCTGACCTATGCGCCCGTCACGGCCGACGACTTCGACCTCGACCGGGTGCCGCCGCACCTGCGCGTCACCTTCCGCGCGGTCGACGAGCGCGGCCGCACGGCGGGCGACGACAAGGACCTCGGCGCGCTGCAGGCGCGCCTCGCCGAGCGAGCGGGGCGGGCGGTCGCGTCGACGTTCTCGAGCGTCCCCTCGGGACGCCGAGGGCAGGGCGGGGCGGATGCCGCGGACCCGGTGCCCGGCGGATCGTCGACGGGCGGCGTCGCCCCCGGGCGCGACGGTCGCGGTCCGTCCCGACGCGGCGGGCGCGCCGCCCCCGACTCCACCGGCCCGTCGTTCGCCGAGCGCACGGGCCTCACGGCGTGGGACTGGAACGACCTGCCAGAGCACGTCGACACCCGGCAGTCGGGCAACGTCGTGCGCGCCTACCCGGCGCTCGTCGACGAGGGCTCGTCCGTCGCCCTTCGGCTCGTCGCGACCGACGACGAGCGCGATCGGGCGTCGCGGCGGGGCATCCGTCGCCTGCTGATCCTCGCGACCCCGACGCCGGTGGCGTACGTGCAGGAGCACCTGTCGAACCAGGAGAAGCTGGCGCTGGCGTCGAGTGCGTATCCGGGGCCGCGTGCGCTGCTCGACGACTGCCTGGCGGCCGTCGTCGACGCGGAACTGCGGGAACGGCACGCGGACGGGCTCGTGCGTACGCGCGCCGAGTTCGAGGCCGTGCGAGACGCGGTCTCCGCGCGCGTCGTCGATCGGATGTTCGAGACCGTCGGCCTGGTGTCGAGGATCCTGGTCGCCGCGCGCGGTGCCGACCGCGCGATCGCGAAGGCGTCGAGCCTGCAGCTGATGTCGGCGCTCGCCGACGCCCGCTCGCAGCTCGAGGCGCTCGTGCCGTCCGGATTCGTCTCGACCACCGGGCTCGGGCGGCTCCGCCACCTGCCGCGCTACCTCGAGGCGATCACCGTCCGCGTCCGGCGCATGGAGGAGAACCCGGGCCGCGACCGCCAGGTGATGACGGAGTTCGACCAGGCCCGCTCCGCCTACGTGAAGGCGGGCGGCACGTTCCCGATCGACCCCGAGGCCGACCCTCGACTCGTGCGCGCCAGGTGGATGCTCGAGGAGCTCCGCGTCGGGCTCTTCGCACAGGAGCTGCGCACCGCCGAGACGGTCTCGGTCAAGCGCGTCGTCAAGGCGCTCAGCGAGTGAGCGCGGCGAGCCGATCCGCGTAGCCGGGCTCCAGCTCCGCGAACCGCGCGTCCCACCGGGCGCGGTCCTTCGGCGCGTCCGGATCGGCGAGGTGCCAGGCGAGGCTCTCGAGGTACGTGTGCCAGCCGGGCCCGTAGTCGGGCCGCGTGACGTGCTCGTGCTGCAGGCTGAGCCGCGTGCGGTCGCCCTCGGGAACGAGGCGGACGGTGAGGAGCGTCGGCGCTTCGCCGACCACGGTCCACGTCGTCGTGAACCCGCGGGGCCGGTCGCACGAGACGACCTCGCCGTCGCAGTAGACGGCGCCGTCGCGCGTGAGCGCCTGCCAGTGCCCGCCGAGCCTGAATTCGCCGCGATAGGCCGCCATCCAGCGCGCGAGGCGCTCGGGCGTGGTGATCGCCTCCCACAGGTCGTCGGGGTCGGTGTCGTACACGTCGTCGAACGCGAGCCGGAATCCGGGCTCGTCGGCGTGGATCTCTCCGGTCACGGCCATCATGCGTCCTTCCGTCGGGCGCGCGCTCCGCGCGCGATCTCGGTGTGCAGCGCGTCGAGCCGCTGCGGCCAGAGCCGTCGGTAGCGTTCGAGCTGCGCGTCGGCCGCGTCGAGCCCAGTGCGTTCGAGTGCGTAGATCCGGCGCGCCCCGTCGGCTCGCACCGTCGCGAATCCGTGCTCGCGCAGGATCCGCAGGTGCCGGGACACGGCCGGCTGCGTGATGCCGAACTCCGCTGCGACGACGTCGACCACCGAGCCCGCCGGCCGCTCGCCGTCGGCCAGGAGGTCGAGGATGCGGCGGCGCACCGGGTCTCCGAGGACGTCGAACGCGTGCACGTCGACATCGTATCATTTTCTTGTTATATAGGGAAGAACTGATGCGATGCCGCTGCACCGGCGCGCGCCGACCGCGTCGATAGGATCGAGCCACCGTGGCCGGCTACACAGATCTCCTCAGGACCAAGGGCGTCGCGCGCATCATCGCCGCCCAGCTGACCGCACGGTTCCCGTCGGGCATGCTCTCCCTCGCGTTCCTCCTGCACGTCGAGCAGCAGACCGGGTCGTACGGGGCCGCCGGCCTCGTGCTCGCCGCCACCTCGATCGGGCAGGCGATCGCCGGCCCGCTGACCAGCCGGCTCATGGGCCGGTTCGGCATGCGACCCGTGCTCGTCACGACGCTCGTCGTGTGCGTGGCATCCGTCGTCGCGATCGGCGTGCTGCCGCTCACCGTCCCCATGTACATGGCGATCGGGTTCGTGTGCGGCCTCGCGACGCCGCCCGTGCAGCCGGCCGTGCGCACCATCTACCCGAAGATGGTGAACTCGCGGCAGCTGACCCCGCTCTTCTCGCTCGACGCCTCGGCGCAGGAGATCATCTGGGTCGTCGGGCCCGTCGTCACGACGTTCGTCTCGACGCAGGTCGGCACCGTCTGGGGCATCCTGCTCGCCGCGGCGCTCATGGTCGTCGGGGGCACGTGGTTCATCTCATCCCCCGAACTCGGGCGCGTGCGCATCCCGCGATCCAAGCGCGCCTTCGGCACGGTGCTCGCCCGCCCGCCGGTCATGCTCGCGACGATCGTCGGCTTCCTCCTCATCGGCGCGTGCGCCGCGATCGAGGCCGGGGTGGTCGCCGCATTCGGCCACGACGGCGCCGAGGCGGGCATCGTGCTCGCCATCTTCTCGATCGGCAGCCTCGCCGGAGGCCTCGGGTTCGGCCACGTCCCGATCGGCCCGTGGTCGACGGCCCGCCGCATGTTCATCGTGTTCGCCGGCACGGCGCTCGCCGCCTTCTCGATGGACTTCTGGTGGCTCGCGGTCACCCTGTTCATCGCGGGCATCGGCATCGCGCCCGCCCTCGCCGTCCTGTTCGCGATCGTCTCGGCGAGCGTGAAGTTCTCCGACACGGCCGAGGCGTACGGATGGGTCGGCACCGGCCAGCTCATCGGCGCCGCGCTCGGCTCCGCGCTCGCGGGCTTCCTCATCGACGGCTACGAGGCGGTCGGCGCGTTCTGGGCCGCCACGGTGCTCGCCTTCCTCGGCTTCCTCGTCCCTGCCCTCGCGCGTCGATGGCACCCCGACCTGCGAGGTCGCGACGCGAGCCCGATCCCCGACACCGAACCGGTCACGATCACCCCGAGCTGACCCGCCCGCAGAACGAAAGGCGAACGGATGCCGCATCCACCCCTCGCGCCCCTGGTCCCCCTCGCCGACGGCCGGTCGATCCCGCAGGTCGGCTACGGCATGTACAAGGTCCCGTCGGCGGATGCCACGCGCCTCGCGCTCAGCGCGATCGGACTCGGGTACCGCCACCTCGATACGGCCGCGCTGTACGGCAACGAGGCCGAGGCGGGCGCCGCGGTGCGCGAGAGCGGGCTGCCGCGCGACGAGCTCTTCGTCACCAGCAAGGTCTGGAACGACGACCACGGCTACGACGAGACCCTCCGCGCCTTCGACGCCGCGATGGACCGGTTCGGGCTCGAGCGACTCGACCTCTACCTCATCCACTGGCCGGTGCCGTCGCAGGACCGCTACGTCGACACCTGGCGTGCGCTGGCCAGGCTCCGCGACGAGGGGCGCGTGTCGTCGATCGGCGTCTCGAACTTCCACGCGCACCACCTCCGGCGGATCATCGACGAGACCGGGACGGCGCCCGTCGTGAACCAGGTCGAACTGCACCCGTGGCTCCCCCAGCGCGAGCTGCGGGAGTTCCACGAGGGGGCGGGCATCCGCACCGAGGCATGGTCGCCGCTCGCGCGGGGCCGGCTGCTCGGCGACCCCGTGCTCGAACCCATCGCCGCGAAGCACGGCCGCTCGGTGGCCCAGGTCGTGCTCGCGTGGCATGTCGCACAGGGCACGATCGTGATCCCGAAGGCCTCGAGCCCCGAACGCATCGCCGAGAACCTCGACGTCTTCTCGTTCCGGCTCGACGACGAGGACGTCGCGGCGATCGCGACGCTCGAGACCGGCGAGCGCACGGGGCGCGACCCCGACGTCGACTGACTCGGACGCCGAGCAGCGGCCTCGGCTCCTCGCCGCGGGCTCACAGCCGGCCGCAACCCGATCGTGACCCGACTTGCAGCCGGCATCCAGACATCGGGACCGGGCGCGGGGCTACCGTGACCGCATGGACAGCCGAGGAATCCGAACCGCAGGGCTCGTGGCCCTCTCCGCGCTCCTCCTCACGGGCTGCAGCATGGCCTCGGGGGGATCCGACAGCGGGATGTCGGAACCCGACATCGGGGTCGAGGCGCCGGCCGACGGCGGCGTCGCTCCGCGCGACGAGCAGCCCTTCACCGAGGACGAGCAGGCCGGGGCGATCGACGAGGATCGCAGTGTCATCACGACCGGCTGGATGGCGATCACCGTCGAGGACCCCATCGACTCGGCCGCCGACGTGGCCGCGCTCGTCGACGCCGCCGATGGGCGGGTCGACAGTCGCAACGAGACGCCGGGGACCGAGACCCAGCAGGCGCGGGCCACCCTCGTCGTGCGCATCCCCGCCGACCGGTTCGACGACGTCCTCGCCGACCTCCGCGAACTCGGCGACGTCGACTCGCTGCAGCTCGACGCCTCCGACGTCACCCCGCAGAGGCGGGACCTCGACTCGCGGATCGCGTCGCTCGAGACCTCGGTCGACCGGCTCCGGGCGCTCATCGCCCAGGCGGACGACGTGGGCGACCTCATCGCCATCGAGTCCGAGCTCACCACGCGCCAGACCGAGCTCGACGCCCTCACGACCCGGCGCGACTGGCTCGCCGACCAGGTGGACTACTCCACGCTGACGGTCGAGCTGCTCTCGGAGGGGCTCGCGCCCCAGGTCGGCCCGAACGACTTCTGGAGCGGCGTCGTCGCCGGGTGGAACGCGCTCACCGCGTTCGTCTCGGGGCTGCTCGTGGCGGTCGGCGTCCTGCTGCCGTGGATCGCGCTGCTCGCCGTGATCGCCGGGATCGTCATCGGCATCATCGTCCTCGCGACCCGCAGCGGACGGCGGCCGAGAGGCGGCGATGCGAAGGCCGACACCGGCGGGGACCGCCCGGCGTAGGCTGGCGCCGTGACCGCCGACCGCACTCCGGAGACCCTGCTCGACGACGACCTGCTCTCGCGGTTCCGCGACCGCGCGGCCCGCTACGACCGCGAGAACGCGTTCTTCGCGGAGGACCTCGCCGAGCTCGCGGAACGCGGCTACCTGCGCGCCCTCGCGCCGGTCGGGCTCGGCGGCCTCGGGTGGAGCCTCGCCGACGTCGTCCGCGCCCAGTCCCGACTGGCGACCGCGGCCCCGGCGACCGCGCTCGGCGTGAACATGCACCTCGTGTGGACGGGCGTCGCGCGCATCCTCCACGATCGCGGCGACGACGGGCTCGACTTCGTGCTGTCCGAGGCCGCCGACGGCGAGGTGTTCGCGTTCGGCATCAGCGAGGTCGGCAACGACCTCATGCTCTTCGGCTCGGGCACCGTCGCCGATCCGCAGTCCGACGGCAGCGTGCGGTACACGGGCCGCAAGATCTTCACCTCGCTGTCGCCCGCCTGGACGCGACTCGGCGTGCACGGGCTCGACACCGCCTCGACCGACGGGCCGAAGCTCGTCTACGGCTTCATCGACCGCGAGGACCCCGACGTTCGGACCCTCGACGACTGGGACACGATCGGCATGCGCGCCACGCAGAGCCGCACGACCGTCCTCGACGGTGCGGTCGCGGCACCCGATCGCATCGTGCGCCGGCTGGATCCCGGCCCGAACCCCGATCCGTTCGTCTTCGCGATCTTCGCGTGCTTCGAGCTCTTCCTGAGCGCCGTGTACGCCGGCCTCGCCGAGCGGGCGCTGGCGATCGCGGTCGACGCCGCCCGCTCGCGGACGTCGGCTCGGACCGGCCTGCCACGTTCCGAGGACCCCGCGGTGCGCCGGCGGATCGCCGAGGCCGCGCTCGCCCTCGACGGCGTCCCGCCGCAGCTCGTCGGGCTCGCCGACGACGTCGCCGACGGCACCGATCACGGCCCGTTCTGGTTCGCGAAGCTCTCCGGCGCGAAGGTGCGCACCGTGCAGGTCGCGCGCGACGTCGTCGACGCGGCGGTCCGGGTCGCCGGCGGTGCCACCTACTTCGCCGGCAACGAACTCGGCCGCCTCCAGCGCGACGTGCTCGCGGGCGTCTTCCACCCCTCGAGCGACGACAGCGCGCTGAACACGATCGCGAACGCCTGGCTCGGCCCGGTGCAGGACTGACGGCTCGTCCGAGCACTCGTCCGCCTCGCTAGACTGGCGCCGCGGCGGCCCGCCGCGTCCGAAGGAGGTCCCTTGTGAGCGTGTTCCCGTTCCTCATCGCCATGGCGCTGTTCGTGTTCGGAATGTGGGTGTTCAGCATCGCCGACGCGGTGCCGGGCTTCGAGGCGATCGTCTTCTTCAGCGGCATCGTCTGCGTGTCGCTCGCCCTCGCCATCCCGTTCAACGTCCTCGGCCGGCGCGAGTCCGGCGTCTGATGGGGCTGCCCGACGCCGACACGATCGTCACGTATCCGGCGGGCGACCTGCGCGCCGACGCGCGGGTCCTCGTCGTCTCGCCGCACGGCGACCACCTCGCGGTGATCACCGACCGGACGAGCATCCACCCGGTCGATGCCGCCTGGCCCGACCAGCCCGCCGATGCGGGCGTGCTCCGCGCCGGGGCGCGGGAGTACGCCATCCGCGATGCGGTCGTGGCCGCGACCGACGGCAATGAGCTGCACATCGGCGCCGTTCCCGCCCGTCCCGGCACCGAGGGCTGGTCGTTCCTCGTCGCGCACCTCATCGATGCCGACGCCGAGGTCGGCGAAGGCGACGAGGTCGAGCTCGAAGCGGATGCCGCGACGCGACGTGCGCTGTCGATCGGCCACACCGCGTGCCATGCGGCGTCGCTCGCCCTGAACCGCGCACTGGCCGACCGTTGGTCGAAGGCCGCGCGCGAGGACGCGCTCGGCGCGCCCGACTTCGACGGCATCGCGATCGCGTCCTCGCGCATCGAGCCGTCAGGCTCGGTCGACCGCTACCGGTTGAACAAGTCGCTGCGCCGGGCGGGATTCGACGCGACCGGGCTCGCCGACGGGCTCGACGAGCTCGCGGCATCCGTCGACGCGACCCTGGCCGAGTGGGTGGGCGAAGCGGCGAAGGTTCGGGTCGAACGCGTCGGCGACGACCTCACCGACCGGCGCACGTGGGTCTGCGAGCTCCCGCACGCCTCCGCGCGGATCCCGTGCGGAGGGACGCACGTCGGTTCGCTCGGCGAACTCGGGACCGTCCGGGTCTCGTTCGAGCTCGAGGACGACGGCGGCACGGCCGTCCTCGTGATGACCACCCGCGCCTCCGCCTGAGGCCCGGGCCGCGCCCTCGGCCGGGACGCGCCGCGGATCCGCTCGTCCCTGAGCGTTCGTCAGCCGCGAGGTCGTCCGGCGGGGATACGATGGCGAACGTGGGAATTCGCATCGAGAAGGTCGACCTGCCCGGGATCGGCTTCCGCCACGACCTCGTCACCGACAGCGGTCGACGCATCAGCGTGGTGTCGCACCGGGACGGCGAGCGCGATCTCGGGGTCTTCGACGAGGACGACCCCGACGAGTGCCGCGACACCATCCCGCTGAGCGACGACGAGGCCGCCGCCCTCGCCGACGTGCTCGGCGCCTCCGTCATGCTGGCTCGACTGACCAGCCTCTCCGACATGACGACCGGTCTGTTCACGGAGCAGATCGCGCTGCCGACGGACTCGCCGTACCTGAACCACCCCCTCGGCGACACCAAGGCGCGCACGCGCACGCACTCGTCGATCGTGGCGATCATGCGCGACGGACAGGTGATCCCGTCGCCCACCCCGGCCGACATGCTCCGCGCCGGCGACGTGATCGTCGCCGTCGGAACGCGCGACGGCCTCGACGGACTGGCCCGACTGCTCGCCAACGGCCCCGACTGACGCCGGGGGCCCGATGCACGAGACCACGCTGCTCCTCATCGAAGTCGGCGCGCTGCTCCTCGCCATGAGCCTCCTGGGGCGCCTCGCCATCCGCATCGGCCTCTCACCGATCCCGTTCTACCTGTTGCTCGGCCTCGCGTTCGGCAACGGGGGCCTGCTCCCGTTCGATGCGAGCGAGGAGTTCTTCGCGACCGGCGCCGAGATCGGCGTCATCCTGCTGCTCGCGCTCCTCGGACTCGAGTACACCGCGGAGGAGCTGGTGATCGGCCTGCGGTCGTCGCGTCGCGCCGGCATCCTCGACGCGCTGCTGAACGCGCTGCCCGGCGCGGCGTTCGCACTCCTGCTCGGATGGGGACCCATCGCCGCGGTCGCCCTCGCCGGCGTCACCTGGGTCTCCTCGTCGGGCGTCATCGCCAAGCTGCTGCGCGACCTCGGCCGGCTCTCGAACCGCGAGACGCCATCGGTGCTCGCCGTGCTCGTCATGGAGGACCTCGCCATGGCGTTCTACCTGCCGGTGCTGTCGGCGCTGGTGGTCGGCGCCAGCCTCGTGCAGGGCGCGATCGGCGTCGCGATCGCCGTCACGATCGTGGTCGTGATCCTCTTCCTCGCGCTCCGGCACGGCCACGTGATCTCGCGGTTCTTCCCCGCCGAGCACGCCGAGCCGCTGCTGCTCGGCGTGCTGGGACTCGTGATGCTCGTCGCCGGGCTCGCCGCCGAGGTGAGCGTCTCGGCAGCGGTCGGCGCGTTCCTCGTCGGGATCGCGCTCTCGGGCCGGGTGGCGGCGAACGCGAGTGCGGTGCTCACGCCGCTCCGCGACCTCTTCGCGGCGATCTTCTTCGTCTTCTTCGGGCTCGCGACGGACTCGTCCGAGATCCTCTCCATGCTGCTCCCCGCCGCGGCGCTCGCCGCGCTCACCATCCTCACGAAGCTCGTGTCTGGGGCGTACGCGGCCCGGCGCGCGGGCGTGGGGACGCTCGGACAGTGGCGCGCCGGACTCGTGCTCGCCCCTCGCGGGGAGTTCTCGATCGTCATCGCCGGACTCGCGGTCGGCTCGGGCATCGAGCCCGCGCTCGCCCCGCTCGCCACCGGCTACGTGCTCATCACGATCCTCGCGGGTTCGTTCCTCGCCCGCCTCCCCGACGCTGAGTGGTTCCGCTCCGCGGTGCGGCGCCGGTCGAAGCCGGGGTCGGCGCGGGTGCGGACGGCCAAGCCGTAGCGCGTCGGCGCGGCTGTCAGGTGCCGTCGTCCGCGTCGGCGACCTGGACGGCCGGCTGCTCGTCGACGGCGTCGCCCTCGCCCTCGCCCTCGCCCTCGCCCTCGGCGAGGAGTTCGCGCACGCGGGGGACGACCTCGGTGGCATAGAGCTCGATCGTGCGGAGCATCGCCTCGTGCGGCAGCGTGCCGTTGGAGTACTTCAGGTCGAAGCGCTGCGCGCCGAGCGAGCGCAGCGTGGCCGCGATCTTCTGCGCGACGGTCTCGGGCGAGCCGGCGTAGAGCGCGCCGTTCGGGCGCGCCTCGCCCTCGAAGTGCTCCCGGGTCACGGCGCCCCATCCGCGCTCACGCCCGATGCGGTTCATGATGACCTCGTAGTGCGGCCAGAGGGTCGCGAGCGCCTGCTCGTCGGTCTCGGCGACGATGCCGGGCGAGTGCACGGCGACGGGCTGCGGCCCGTGGCCGAACTGGGCGAGCGCCTTGCGGTAGAGGTCGGCGAGCGGGACGAACCGTGCCGGGCTGCCGCCGATGATCGCGAGGACGAGCGGCAGTCCGTAGTGCGCGGCGCGCACGACGGACTCCGGGCTGCCGCCCACGCCCACCCAGGTCCGGAGCGAGCCGTGCTCCACCTTCGGGAAGACCTCCTGGTCGGTGAGCGGGGCGCGCAGCTTGCCGCTCCACGTCACCGGCTCCTGCGGGAGGAGGGCGGAGAACAGGTTGAGCTTCTCCTCGAAGAGGTCCTGGTACTGGCTCAGGTCGTAGCCGAACAGCGGGAAGGACTCGATGAACGAGCCGCGACCGAGGATGACCTCCGCTCGCCCGCCGGAGACCGCGTCGAGCGTCGCGAACCGCTGGTGGACGCGCACCGGGTCGTCGGAGCTCAGCACCGTGACCGCCGAGCCGAGGTGGATGCGGTCGGTGCGCCCGGCGATGGCGGCGAGGACGACCTCGGGGGCGGAGATGGCGAACTCGTGCCGGTGATGCTCGCCGACGCCGAAGAAGTCGAGGCCGAGCCGATCGGCGAGTTCCGCCTCCTCGACGACGTTCCGCAGGACCTGGGCCTGGGGCAGCGGATCGCCGCCAGGGCCGAGGGTGACATCGCCGAAGGTGTCGAGTCCGAATTCGTGGTTGCGCGCCATCCGCTGCTCCCTGTCCTGTGATCGATGCATCTGCATGCACCTGATCGGAACCCCGTCTGCTGAGAGACTATTCCGTGGGGCTCGGGGAATGCCCTCCCCCATCGACGCGTTCAGGATGGAGACGGCGCCGGACGGCCGACATCGCAGCGGCGCGCCCGGCGGCCGGCAGGACTGGAGGAGCGCGTGGCGGAACGACCGACGATCGGCATCTTCGGCGCCGGGAAGGTGGGCACCGCGCTCGCGCGCCTGCTCGTCGATGCGGGCTACGAGGTCGCCCTCGCCGGATCGCCGCGCCAGACGGCGCTCGAGCTCCTGGTGTCGGTCGTGGCACCCGGAGCCCGCGTGGCCGATGCCAATCGCCTCGCCGCCGAATCCGACGTGATCGTCGTCGCGGTGCCGTTCGGCAAGGCGTCGACCGTGCCATGGGACGCCTTCGACGGCAAGGTCGTGGTGGACGCCACGAACTACTGGCCTCCGGTCGACGGCCACATCGCCGAGGTCGACGCCGACGAGCGCACCACGAGCGAGATCCACGCGGCCCTGAACCCCGCCGCACGCGTCGTGAAGTCGCTCAACCACCTCGGCTACCACGACATGGAGGACGACCCCATGCCGCCCGGCTCGCCGCTCCGGCGTGCGATCGCGGTCGTCGGCGACGACGCCGGCGCGCGCGAGGCGGTCGCCCGCATCATCGACGACCTCGGCTTCGATCCCGTCGACGGCGGCACGCTCGACAACGGGCGCGCGCTCGAGCCCGGTCATCCGGCATTCGGCCGTGAACTGTCCGCCGGCGAGCTCGCGCGCCTTCTCGAGGCCGAGCGCGCCGTCGCCGCCTGACGCGCGGCGCGGTCGGTTCCGCCGCCGTCACGCCGGGGCCGGGCCGTCGCCCTCCGGATCGCGCAGCGAGCGCGAACGCTCCCCCGTCTCGCCGGCGCGCGGCTCGCCGCGGACGTCGCCGGCCTCGGCGCCGGGTCCGTCACCGCCTCCGTCACCCGCTCGCGCGGCGCCCAGACGCTGACGCAGGTCCACGAGCCCGACCACGAGCGCGACCACGAGCAGTGCGCCGACGGCCGCGATGCCGGCGGCGTACGCCTGGTGGAACACGTCGATGCGGGGCTCGGCCCCCTGGCCGCGGTAGACCGTCGAGTAGAACAGCGAGAGCGCGACGGCCGTGCCGATCGCGGTGCCGATGCGCTGCCCGAGCTGCCCGACGGACCCCGCCAGCCCGCCCCGCCGGATCGGGATGTCGGCCAGCGCGAGCACCTGGTTCGGCGCGATGACGAAGCCTCCTCCGGCTCCGCCGATCAGCATCACCGCGGCCATGAGCCAGGGCGTGAGCGCGGGTGGCGTCGCGACCGCGACGAGCACGAGCAGTGCGAACCCGATGAGCAGCAGCACGAGGCCCGCGACGACGAGCGGTCGCCCGACGCGGTTCACGAGCCGGCCGCCGAGCCACGACGTGAAGGCGCTCGTGAGCGCGAAGCCGATCGTCACCATGCCGGCGAAGACCGGCTCGAGACCGAGGCCCTGCTGCAGGTACAACGTGGTCAGGAGGAACGACGCCGGCATCGCCGCGAAGTACACGGTCGCGAGCAGCGTGCCGTTCCGGTAGGAGCGCAGCGAGAACAGGTCGAGGGGCACGAGCGGGGCACGGCCGGATGCGGCGTACCGGCGCTCCCACCACAGGAACGCGCCGAGCGCGACCACGAAGACGGCGAGCGTCCACCATCGCGCCGGGTCGTCGTCCGGCGAGCCCGTCGTGAGCAGGAACGGCCACATCAGCGATGCGACGACCACGCCGAAGATCACGACGCCCACCGGGTCGAGCGAGATCCGCCTCGCCTCGCCCGGCGGCCGGCCTGGCAGCAGGCGCGCCGCGAAGGCGATGGCGACGAGCGCGAGCGGCACGTTCATCCAGAAGATGCCGCGCCATCCGTCCTCGGGCCCGCCGATCGCGATCGCGAGGCCGCCGAGCGTCGGGCCGAACGCGGTCGCGATGCCGATCGTCGCACCGAACAGGCCGAAGGCCGCCCCGCGCTCCGCACCCTGGAAGAGCTGCTGGACCATGCCGAGCACCTGCGGCATCTGGATGCCGGCGGCCACGCCCTGCAGCAGGCGGCCGGCGAGCAGCACCGGCGCGCTCGGGGCGATGGCGCAGACGAGGCTCGTGAGCGCGAACAGGCTGAGGCCGACGATGAACATCGTCTTCCGCGACCCCTGGTCGCCGAGTCGGCCCGCGGGCACGAGCGTGAGGCCGAACGCGAGCACGAAGCCGGAGACGAGCAGGCCGAGCTCGGTCGGCCCGGCGCCGAGCGCCTCCTCGATCGACGGCAGTGCCACGTTGACCTTCGTCAGGTCCATGATCGTGAGCGCGGCGACGCCGACGCACACCCAGTAGGCACGCCAGCGGTGGTCGGTCGCCTCGCGAACGGGAGGCCCTGGGTGGTGCGACATCCGCTCCAGCCTACGCCCGCCGATCCGATGCCCCTGCCGCCGGGGTCGCGCTTCGAACCAGCCGGCCGCCGCCGGAGGCAGCCGGCTAGGGCTGCAGTCGCCCGACGCGCCACGGCGATCCCGCCGCGGCATCCCCGTCGCGTTCGAAGACGAGCCGGTCGTGCAGCCGCGACGTCCGCCCCTGCCAGAACTCCACCCTCGACGGACGGAGCCGGTACCCGCCCCACCGATCCGGGCGGCGGATCTCGTCGGCGCCCGCGTACTCCTCCTCGAGTTCGCGCACGCGTTCCTCGAGCTCGGCGCGCGAACCGATGGGCTGCGACTGGCGGCTCGCGCTCGCGGCGATGCGCGAGCCGTACGGACGCGTCGCCCAGTACGCGTCGGACTCGTCGTCCTCGATCGTCCCGACGGCGCCCGTGACGATCACCTGCCGGTGGATGGGGTACCAGGGGAACAGCAGCGTCGCGGTCGGGTTCGCCGCCAGCGCCCGGCCCTTCCTCGACGAACGGTCCGTGTAGAAGACGAATCCCCGATCGTCGACCCCGCGCAGCAGCACGGTCCTGCTCGACGGCACGCCGTCGGCGTCGACCGTGCCGAGCACCATCGCGTTGGGCTCGTACACGCCCCGCTCGTCGGCTTCGGCGAGCCACCGGTCGAACTGCACGAACGGGTCGGAGGCGAGCCAGCTCTCGTCGAGCCGCTCCTCGCCGTAGTCCTTGCGGCGGGTCAGCGCGTGCACCACGGCCCGATCGATCCGGTCCGGGTCGATCCGGTCCGGGTCGATCCGGTCGGGGTCGATCGCATCGCTCATGCCACCAGCGTACGAGGGAACGACGAAGCCCCCGGGATCCGAGCGGATTCCGGGGGCTTCATCAGGTTGGTGGACCCAGGGGGATTCGAACCCCCGACCTTCTCATTGCGAACGAGACGCGCTACCAACTGCGCCATGGGCCCGAGCCGTCAACGACTCTACCATCCCCCGAGGGGTGGTCCGGACCACCCCGATCAGACGGCGGTGCGGCGCCGCCGGAGCACTTGGTCGAGGTCGCCCATGCCGGGTTCCGCGCCTTCGACGATGCCCATCCGGGCATAGGGATTCGCCGGCTCGGACGCCGAAGCGGCCTGGCGGCGCGTCCCCGCGTCGCCGGCCGCCTGCGTCGGCGCCTGGTCGACGGATGCCGCGGGCGGCCGGAGCACGGGGACCTGGGGCTCCATCCGCTCCGCGCGCTCGGCGAGCTCCGCGTCGCTCGCGGCCCGCTTCAACTGCTCGGCCTCCGCGATGGACGCCATGACGCTCGCGGCGATCGTGCCGCGCGAGAGGTGCAACGGCTTCGGCAGCGGTTGCGGCGTCCAGCCGGCTCCCTCGGGAGCGTCGGCCTCCTCGACGTCGATGGGCTCGAAGGGCTCCGCGGCCGGCACCGGTACGGTCGCCACCGCGACCGGGACCGGACGTCGGCGGGCGAGCACGACGAGGCCGGTCATCGCCGTGACGATGCCGGCGCCGCCGCCGAGGGCGATGAGACCGGTGCCGCCGAGCGCGAGCACGACGACTCCGACGACGACCGCGAGGAGCGAGGCGAGGAGGAGCAGCGAGCACATCGCTCGACGTCGGCGACGCGCGCGACGGGCGGCGGCGTTCGGTGCGACGGGCGTCGACGCGCGGTGCGCGGCCGCGGCATCCGCCCCGGACGCCCGCTCCGCCTGACGACGCTCGGCCTCCGCACGCTCGGCGGCGGCTCGCTCGGCCGCCGCGATCCGCTCCGCCTGGGCGGCGAGTTCGCGCGCCGCGGCGGCGGCCGCCTCCTCGGCGGCGATGCGCTCGGCGATCGCCAGGTTCTCCGCGGCCTGCGCCTCGAGGCGCGCCGCGAGCTCGTGCTCGTGGAGGATCCGCTCCTGCGCGGCCACCTCGCGCGCCGTCACGCCGGTGCGGACCTCCTCGGGCGCCTCGGCCGTCTCGGCGAGGATCCGGAGGGTCTGCTGCAGGCGCACCGCGTTGCGCTCGGTGGCGAGGTACTGGCGTCGGCGGAGCCAGCTCGGGAGCAGGTAGGCGATCCAGAGCGTCGCGGCGACCGCCACGAGTACTCCGCCGCCGATCGGGTCCATGGCACCACGCTAGGTCACCGGGCGCTGCCGCCGGTATCCGCCGTGGGGCGTGTCAGCGATCCCCCACCCGAAGGGGGGTACGCGCGGCCTCGCGGTCGGCCTCGGGGATGGCTGCGGCCGCCGTCGGCGCGCGACCCTCGCGCCACCGCCTGAGCACCCCGCCCGGCACCTCCTCCGCGACGAGCGCGAACGCGAAGTGGTCGCGCCAGTCGCCGTCGATGTGGATGAAGCGGCGACGCAGTCCCTCGTAGCGGAACCCCAGCTTCTCGACGACCCGGAGCGAGGGCCCGTTCTCGGGGCGGATGCAGATCTCCATGCGGTGGAGCCGGAGGCTCCGGAAGCAGTGGTCGGTCGCGAGCGCGACGGCGGTGGGGGTGATGCCGCGACCGGCGACGTCCTTGGCGACCCAGTACCCGATCGACGCCGACGCGAGCGACCCGTGCGTGATCGAGGAGACGTTCAACTGGCCGACGAGTTCACCCTCCCATTCGAGCACGAACGGCAGCGCGGTGCCGGCGCGCGCGTGCGCGTTGAGGTTGCGGATGCTCGCTCGCGCGTCGATCACGGTGCCCCCGCCGGGGTACGTCGCCTCCCACCGCCGCAGCCACGCACGGTTGTCGAGCAGCACCCGTTCGAGCTGGCGCGCATCGCGCACCCTGATCGGTCGGAGCGTCAGCGACCCGTCCACGAGGGTCGGAACGGATGCCACCGGCACGTCAGCCTCGTTCGAGCCCGGCGGCGAACTCGACGAGCCACGGGCGCAGGTCGGCCCCGAGGTCCTCGCGATCCGAGGCGAGCTGGATGACCGCCTTGATGTAGTCGAGCTTGTCGCCCGTGTCGTACCGCCGGCCGCGGAAGACGACCCCGTAGACGCCACCCGTGCCCTCGACGTCGCCCGCCATCTCCATGAGCGCATCGGTCAGCTGGATCTCGCCGCCCTTGCCCGGCTCGGTGCGGTGCAGCACCTCGAACACCTCGGGCTTGATGACGTAACGGCCGATGACGGCGTAGTTCGAAGGTGCGACCTCCTTCGCGGGCTTCTCCACGAGGCCCGTGATCCGCACGACGTCGGGGTCGTCGGTCTCCTCGATCTCGGCCGCGCCGTAGAGGTGGATGCTGTCGGGGTCGACCTCGAGCAGGGCGACGATGGTCGCGTCGCGCGCGACCTGCTCCTCGAGCATCCGCGTGAGCAGCACGTCGCGCTCGTCGATGATGTCGTCGCCGAGCAGCACCGCGAACGGCTCGTCGCCCACGTGCATCTCGGCGCGCAGCACCGCGTGGCCGAGGCCCTTCGGGTCGCCCTGGCGGACGTAGTGCATCTGCGCGAGCTCGGTCGACTCGTTCACCTTCTGCAGCTTGGCCGTGTCGCCCTTCTGCTCGAGCGTGTACTCGAGCTCGGCGACGCGGTCGAAGTGGTTCTCGAGCGCGTTCTTGTTGCGGCCCGTGATCATGAGCACGTCGGTGAGTCCCGCCCCCACGGCTTCCTCGACCACGTACTGGATGGCGGGCTTGTCGACGACCGGCAGCATCTCCTTCGGCATCGCCTTGGTCGCGGGCAGGAAGCGCGTTCCCAGGCCGGCGGCGGGGATGACGGCCTTCGTGATCCGTTCAGTCATGCGCATCAGCGTAGCCGTACGACATCGGCCTCCGGCGGATGCATCGTCCTAGGATGGCTGCCATGCCCGACGATCCGACCGTGGTCAAGCGGATCCTCCGCGCCGAACTCCGCGAGCGCCGGCGGAACATGCCCGCGCACGAACGCGAGCAGGCCACGGAGGGCTTCACGTCGCGCCTGCAGGAGCTGGTCGGCTCGAGCGAGGCGAATTCGATCTCGTGCTACCTCTCGATGCCCACCGAACCCGACACCCGGCCGTTCGTGAACTGGGCCGAGGCGAACGGGATCCGCGTCCTGTTCCCGATCACGCGCGAGGACGGCCTGCTCGACTGGACGGTCGGCGAGGAGGAGGACGAGGTCACCGGCCTGCACGGCATGCCCGAGGCGGTCGGCGAACTGCTCGGTCCGATGGCGATCAACGACGTCGACCTGATCCTCGTGCCGGCCGCCGCGGTGGATGCCACGGGCATGCGCCTCGGCTGGGGACGAGGGTATTTCGACAAGACCCTCGGTTCGATGGGAAAATGTCCTCCGGTGTACGCCATCGTCTTCGACGGCGAGTTCGTCGAGGAGGTGCCGCGGGAGGTCCACGACCAGCCGGTGAACGGCGTCGTGACCCCCACGCGGATCGTCGCGTTCTGACCTCGCAGGCGCACACCCCACACTCCACCGACGGACATCGAGAGACCACCATGCCCACCTATTCCTACCGCTGCACCGAGTGCGGCGAGGCCTTCGACATCCAGCAGGCCTTCACCGACGACACGCTGACCGAGTGCCCGGCGTGCTCGGGGCGACTGCGCAAGCTCTTCGGCTCCGTCGGGGTGACCTTCAACGGGTCCGGGTTCTACCGGACCGACTCCCGCGAGTCCGGTTCCACGGGCGCGAAGGCCGGATCCTCGTCCGGCTCGGAGTCCGGCTCCGGCGGGTCGACCGCGTCGGGCGCCTCCGGCACGGGTTCGTCGTCGACGTCGACGTCGTCCGGTTCGGCATCGGGCTCGACGAGTTCCTCGTCGACCGCCGCGTAGGTCCGCGTCCTGTCCGCGAACACCACACCGGAAACGAAGGGGGCCGACCGCGTGCTCAAGGGATTCAAGGAGTTCATCCTCCGGGGGAACGTCATCGACCTCGCGGTCGCGGTCGTCATCGGCGCCGCGTTCACGGCGGTCGTCAACTCGATCGTGAACAACCTGTTCAACCCGCTGATCGGGGCGCTCTTCCGCGCCGACAGCCTCGACTCGGCATTCGTCTGGGAGATCCCCACGATGGACGGCAGCGTCGCCGAGGTGAAGTTCGGCGCCGTGCTCGGCGCGATCCTCACCTTCGTCATCGTCGCGGCCGTCGTGTACTTCGTCTTCGTCATGCCCATGAACCTGTTGAAGGAGCGTGCCGAGTCGCGCCGCCAGGCGGGGCAGCCGAAGGCCGAGGACCCGGAGACCGAGCTCACGGTGCTCGCCGAGATCCGCGACCTGCTCGCCGCCGACCGCGCGCGGCAGTCCGATCCCGAGCGCGCCGAGTAGCCGCGCACCGCGCAGGCGCCCGTCGACGGAGTCGGCGGGCGCCCCGGCCGTCTCACCAGTGCGGCGGCCGCTCGCGCGTGATCCGCTCGTCATCGGGACGCGAGGGTCGCGGCGCCCCGCCCTCGCTCCCGTCATGCGCGCCCGGCACCGCCGACTCGGGCTCGGGGTCGGTGCCGGGTGCCGGGGTCAGCCGGGCGCGACGTGCGCCGCGTGCGCGCTCGACGCGTTGGCGCGGGGCCTCGGCATCCGGTCCGCCGGCGTCGTCGTGCTCGGATGGGGCCATCACGCGGTCTCGGCCTCCTCGACCGCCGGCGCTCCCCTCCCGAGGACGGAGGCGACGCGCTCGGCGACGGACTCGGGGTCGCCGAACAGCTCGAAGCTGTGCACGCGCAGGTAGTGCCATCCGAGCCGTCGCAGCACGTCGGGTCGGAGGCGCAGCGACTCCCGGAGGCTCTGCCCGACGAGCGCCTGGTCGGTCTCGACCACGACGGCCTTGCCCGCGTAGGAGGCCGCGAGGGAGAGCGTGTCGCGATGGCCGACGCTCACGCGGATGCCGCGTCGCTCGAGTCGCGTCGCGAGGTCGACGAGCATCGGGTCGCCCCGGCCGCGGTCGCGCACCGCGTCCTTCTGCTCCTCGGTATGCGAGAGCACGCTCGCGAGCGCGACCACGCCGTGGCGCTGGCGGTCCTCGTCGATGTCCTCCGGCCGGAAGGCGGAGACGATGTCCATCGAGCGGCGGGCTCGCGTCATCGCGACCGCCAGGAGCCGCTCGCCGCCCGGCTCGCCGAGCGCGCCGAAGTTCGACAGCAGCCGTCCGTGCGGCGTTCGACCGTAGCCGATCGAGAACACGACCCGATCGCGGCTCTGCGCCACGGCCTGCTCGAGGGTCAGCACCGTGAACGGCTCGGCGCGGTCGCGGAGGATGAAGTCCGACAGGTCGCTGCGCTTGGCGAATGCCGCCAGCACGGCCTGGTGCACGCGCGCGGCGTGCCGTGCGCTCGCGGTGATGACCATGAGCGACTCGCGCGGTCGCTTCACGGCGTGGTCCATGACCAGCTCGACGACCTTCGCGACCTCGGCGTCGAGGCTCTCCACCGTGCCGGTGACCGGGTCGGGCAGCCCGTTGCCGCGGACGTAGTGCAATCCGAGGCTCCCATGCCCGAGGAAGCTCCCGGCCCACGGCATCGAGACGATGCGGCCGCCGTAGAAGCGTCGGTTCACGAGCTCGGCGAGGTCCTCGCCGCCCGCACGGTAGCTGCGCGTGAGCGTCATCGTCGGCAGCAGGTCGGCGAGGCGCGCGAGCGCCGAGTCGGCGTGCAGCGCGTCGACGCCGTGCTCGGCCGCGGGGCGCGGGGCGGCGTCGGCGTCGGCCGGGATCGCGACCTCGAACCTCGTGGGCGTCTGCGTCACCGGGTCGCCGAAGGCGACGACCTGGCTCGCCCGCCGGATCGCGCCCAGGTTCTCGGCGATCGTGGTCGCGCCGGCATCGACGAGGAGGACGGTGTCGAACCGGATGGCATCGTCGATCTCCGGCACCTCGTACGGCGACGCGAGCCAGACGGGCGCGAGCAGGCGGAACAGGTGGGGCGCCTCGCGGTGGAGCCGATCCGGACGGACCCGGTCGCCGCGGAGCATCCGCCGCAGGCGCTCGGCCTCGTCGGGCTGGTCGACGAGCGCCACGCGCCACGCCTCGGCGAGACGCCACGCGAGCAGCGGCCCGGCCGCGGAGGCGTGCGCATCGTCGACGAGGCGGAAGTCGGATTCCAGTCGGTCGAGCACGCTCGTGTTCGCGCCGAGCAGGGCCGGGTCCCCCGCGAGCATCGTCTCGAACACGGACTGCCACCAGGCGAGTTCGAGCTCGGAGGCCACCTGCTGCTCGGGCACGTGGCGCTTGGCCAGGTCGACGAGCAGCGGGTCGAGCCCGAGGCCGCGGAGCTTCTGCAGCAGCGCCGTCCGCTCCTGCAGGTTGAGCAGCACCTCCGACTCCGCGGCGAGCCCCACGAGGGTCGCCTCGAGGTCGCGGAGCGGCCGCGCGGCGAGCCGCCTGGGGGTGCCGGCGAGCCCGAGCGGCGCATCGAGCTCCTGCAGGTCGGCGGCGACCGTGTGGTAGGCCACGTGCACGTCGTCGAGCCCGACGGGCACGCTCGGCACGGCCCCCGCCTCCGAATAGCGGTGCCACAGCGTGCGCTGCTGCTGGATGCCGCGGAGCGAGGCGTTCAGGTCGCCGACGTGGACGCCGGGGCGCACGTACTCCAGTGCGAGTCGCTTCAGTCGGCGCCGGTTCGCGCCCGACATCCCGGTCTCCCGGCGCGGCGCGGTCGCGGCGATGAGCTCGCCGAGCGGACGGTCGTACACCGCGGGCAGGAACTTGTCGAGCGTGTCGCGCACGTCGTGGAGCAGCCGCAGGAAGACCCCGAGCTCGGCGACGGACTCGAACTGGCGCAGGCGCGTCTGCGCGATGAGCGCGCGCCCCCGGTCGAGCAACCGGGGCACGTCGGCCGTGCTCAGCCGCTTGGCGAGCTCGTGGGCGGCCGTCGCCTCCTCGGATGTCGTGAAGTCGGCGCCATACCAGGGCGAGTCCCCCGGCCCGTAGCGGAACTCGCCGAGGGTCGCCGCGCGGACGAGGTCGGCCGCGACGGCGTCGCGTCCCTCGGCGAGCGCGACGAGCGACGCGCGGTCGAGCCTCGCGGTGGTGTCCGGCGGCACGGGCATCGACGCGAGACCGGCGAGGGCGGTGAGCGCGTCGAGCACGGAGACGCCGAGCTCGCCCTCGTCGCGCGTGAGCGCGTTCCGGTAGTCGAGCAGCACGCGGCGCAGGCGCACCAGCGCGTCGTCGATGTCGGCGATGCGCGGCTGCTCGGCCTTCTCGTTCCGAGTGATCGACTGGATGAGGTCCCGCCGCAGGCGCTCCGTGCTCACGGCGAGCCCGCCGAGGCCGACCTGCCCGAGCCGGTGCGCGATGCCATCGAGGCTCGCGCGACGGGCTCCGACGACGAGGACGCGGCGCTCGTTCGCGAGCAGCGCGCCGATCGCATTCACGATGGTCTGCGTACCGCCGGTGCCTGGGAGCGTCTTCACGACGATCGAGTCGCCCTGCTCGATGCGGGCGATCACCCGCTCCTGCTCGGGGTCGGCGTCGAGCAGGAGACGGTCGGTCGAGGGCGGCCGCTCGTCCTGCGGGACGATGCGGGGCGGCTCCGCCTGCCGCGACACGGCGGCGCGGGCGTTCGGGTTCCCGGCGATCGCGTCGATGACGGGATGCTCCAGCCGCGCGGCATCCGCCCCCATCGACGGACCGACCTCGGCGAACGACGAGACCACGAGGCGCGGGGCGACGTGGAAGTACGGCAGGTGCGAGGTGAGCCCCCTGAGCCGGTCGATCACGGGCTGCGGCTTGAACACGCCGTTGGTGATCGCGAGCGCGACGAACGCGTCGGCGTCGAGGGTGATCTGGAACCGCTCGTGCAGTTCGCGGGCGAGCGCCGGGTTGAGGAAGGGCTGGCCCTTCAGCTTCAGCTCGAAGTCGCGCCCGTAGCGACGGATCGCGAGGGGTCGGAGCAGCACCGGGGCGAGGAAGTCCTCGCCCGCCGACTGCCAGGACGCCAGCCCGATCGCGAGGTGGACCGACTCGATGCCGCGCACGGACCGGAGCTCGACGCCCTTCTGCGTGATCTCGGCCGCCGCGAGCCGCGCGTTGCGGAGGGCGAGCTCGTCTCGGATCAGGCTCGACAGGAGCGTGGACTTGCCGGTGATGAACTGCGGCAGGCCGCCGGGGTGCGTCGTGGAGAGCTCGATCCTGGTGCGCGGCGCGTCGTCGAAGTGGATGAGCGGGGAGCGCCCGCCGAGGTCGCGGAGTTCGGCGTGCCAGCGGCGCCAGCTCGGCTCGGCGATGTTGCCGGCGACGACCGAGGGGTCGCCGATCGTCACCGCGTGCGGTGTCGCGGGGTCGCGTGTCGGATCCGTCGACCCGGCACGCTCGGCGGCAGGGGTCTCGGTCCCATCGTCGGGGAACTCGTCCCCGTCGTTCCGATCGAGCCGTTGCACATCGACACCATACGGCGGCGCGGCCGGATCCCCCGGAGCATCGCCGCACTCCGACGGATTTCGATACCCACTGGGTATTGATACCATGGGGGTATGCTTTTCCCTGGCATCCGATCGCATGAGGAGCAGCACATGAAGTCGATCTCACCCGCCGATGCGCACGCCGTGTCCGACGCGTGGATCCTCGACGTCCGCGAGGACCACGAACTCGAGCAGGCGCGCGTCGACGACGCCCACCACATCCCCCTCGGCACGCTCGTCGAACGGCTCGACGAGGTGCCCCGCGACCGGACCGTCTACGTGATGTGCCATGCCGGCGGACGGAGCGCCCAGGCGACCCAGTACCTCTCGGCACAGGGCGTCGACGCCGTGAACATCTCGGGCGGGATCACCGAGTGGTACCGCGCCGGGCTCCCCCTCACCATCGGAGGTACCGCATGACCACCCACGTCGCCACCGAGACCACCGCCGACGCGCAGCGTCGCATCGCGAACCGCCTGAAGCGCGCCCGCGGGCAGCTCAACGCCGTGATCGACGCGGTCGAGTCCGGCGCCGACTGCCGCACGGTCGTCAACCAGCTCGCCGCCGTGTCGAGCGCGCTGGACCGCGCCGGCTTCGCCGTGATCTCGACCGCGATGCGCGACTGCGCCGCCGACCCCGAGGGCAAGGTCGACGGTTCGGGCGGGCGCCTCGACTTCGACGAGCTCGAGAAGCTGTTCCTCTCGCTCTCCTGACACGCCCCCGGACGCCACGACGGCCGCCGCCCGATGCGGATCGGGTCGGCGGCCGTCGTGTGCTCACGGAGCGCCTGGTCGGGCACCCCGGCGTCAGACGAGGGAGGACAGCTCCAGTCCGTGCGCCTTGGCGACGCCCTCGTTGGTCAGCTTGCCGGAGGTGGCGTTCAGCCCCTTGGCGAGGGCCGGGTCCGCGGCGAGCGCGGCCTCCCAGCCGAGGTCGGCGATCTTCAGCGCATACGGCAGCGTCGCGTTGGTGAGCGCCGGCGTCGAGGTCGCGGGGACCGCGCCGGGCATGTTCGCGACGCAGTAGTAGATCGCGTCGTGCACCGAGTACGTCGGCTCGGCGTGCGTGGTGGCACGCGAGCCCTCGAAGCAGCCGCCCTGGTCGATCGCGATGTCGACGAGCACGGCGCCGCGCTTCATGGTCGACACCATCTCGTCGGTGATCACCTTCGGGGCCGCCGCGCCGGGCACGAGCACCGCGCCGATCACCAGGTCCGCCTCGCGGATCTGTCGGGCGACCTCGTACGGCGACGAGGCGAGCGTCTTGATGCGGTGCTCGTAGCGGGCGTCGATCTCGCGGAGCTTCGGCAGCGAGATGTCCATGACCGTGACGTCCGCGCCGAGGCCCATCGCCGTGGCCGCGGCCTGCTCGCCGGCGACGCCGCCGCCGATGACGAGCACCTTGGCGGGGGCCGTACCGGGAACCCCGCCGAGCAGGACGCCGCGCCCGCCCATCGAGGCGTGCAGCGACATGGCGCCGACCTGCGGCGCGAGACGCCCGGCGACCTCGCTCATCGGTGTGAGCAGCGGCAGCGACCGGTCGGCGAGCTGCACGGTCTCGTACGCGATGGCGGTGACGCCGGAGTCGAGGATCGCGCGCGTGAGCGGAAGGTCGGCGGCGAGGTGGAGGTAGGTGAAGAGCGTGAGGTCCTCGCGCAGGAAGCCGTACTCCTGCGCGATGGGCTCCTTGACCTTCAGCACGAGCTCGGCCGACCACGCCTCCTCGGCGGTGGCGACGATGTTCGCGCCGGCCGCGCGGTACTCGGCGTCGTGGTAGCCGGCGCCCTCGCCGGCCCCGGCCTGGATGTCGACCCGGTGGCCGCGCTGGGCGAGCGCGTGTGCTCCGGCCGGCGTCATGGCGACGCGGAATTCGTTGTTCTTGATCTCTGCAGGCACGCCGACGTGCATGGTTCTCGCTCCGAATGCTGTGTGGATGTGTGCTTCCATGGTCGCCTCATGTTCGCTCTTTGTGAAGTGCATCCGCATGATGTTCGGTAGACTCACGGCATCTGTCCCGAATGTTCGTCGAGGAGCACCGCCATGTCCGATCTGCCGAAGTTCAGCGAACCTGCCCGGGTCGTCCTCGACGACATCGACCGGCAGATCATCGCCCTGCTGCACGAGAACGCCCGCATCCCGAACGTCGACCTCGCGCGCGAGGTGGGCGTCTCCCCGTCGACGTGCCTCGCGCGCGTACGCTCGCTGCGCGAGCGCGGCGTCATCACGCGCTACACGGCCGAGATCAACCCCACCGCACTCGGCTTCACCCTCCAGGCGCTCGTCTCCGTCCGCATCCGCCCCGGCGCCCGCCACCTGATGGAGCAGATCTCCGACGACCTGCGACGCGAACCCGAGGTGGCGCAGCTCTTCTTCCTGGGCGGCAGCGAGGACTTCCTCATCCACGTCCGCGTCCGCGACAGCGAGCACGTGCGGCAGTTCGTCCTGAAGAACCTCTCGGCGAACCCTGCGGTCGCGCTCACCGAGACGAACCTGGTCTTCGAGCACCACACCGCCGAGTCGGCGGGGCTGCGCGCCGTGCTGTGACCGCGCGGCGCGGGTCGCCGCGGGGGCGCACTCAGCGGGCCACGGGCAGGATCTCGGCGAGGTCGAGCCCCGCGGGCGCCTCCAGTTGCCCGTAGGTGCAGCTCTCGGGCGTGCGATCCGCCCGCCAGCGGCGGAACTGCGCCGTGTGCCGGAACCGATCGCCCTCCATGTGGTCGTAGGCGACCTCGACGACCAGTTCGGGGCGCAGCGGCACGAACGAGAGGTCCTTGCCCGCGCTCCATCGGCTGACCGCGCCGGGCATCCGGCCGCCCCGATGGGCCTCCTGGTCGGCCCACTCCCCCCACGGATGCTGCGAGAGGTCGTCCGCGACGTACGGCGCGAGCGTCTCGACGAGCTCGCGTCGCTTCGCCATCGGGAACGACGCGGCGACCCCGACGTGATGCAGGCGCCCGTCGTCGCCCCAGAGCCCGAGCAGGAGGGACCCGACGATGCCGCCGGTCTTGTGCCAGCGATACCCGGCGACCACGCAATCGGCGGTCCGCTCGTGCTTGACCTTGAACATCGTCCGCTTGTCGGGCTGGTACGTGCCGTCCAGCGGCTTCGCGACCACGCCGTCGAGCCCTGCGCCCTCGAACCGGGCGAACCAGTCGTCGGCCTCGCCGAGGTCTGCGGTGGCCGGCGTGACGAAGACGGGGTCGGACGCCCCGGCGAGCGCGTCGACGAGCAGCGCTCGCCGCTCGGCGAACGGGCGGCCCGTGAGGTCGTCGTCGCCGAGCGCCAGGAGGTCGAACGCGACGAAGGAGACGGGCGTCTGCTCGGCGAGCAGCCGCACCCGGCTCGTCGCGGGGTGGATGCGCTGCTGCAGGGCGTCGAAGTCGAGCCGGCCGTCGCGGACGAGCACGATCTCCCCGTCGACGACGCAGCGCTCGGGGAGGTTCTGCGTCAGCGCCTCGACGAGCTCGGGGAAGTACCGGGTCATCGGCCGCTCGTTGCGACTGCCGAGTTCGACCTCGTCGCCGTCGCGGAACACGATCGTGCGGAAGCCGTCCCACTTGGGCTCGACGTGCCCGACGTCGGGGATGCCCTTCACCGCCTTCGCCAGCATCGGCTTCACGGGAGGCATCACCGGCAGGTCCATCCGCCCATCATGCTCCCCTCCGCCGACACTCGCACCCGCCATCCGCGACGCCCCCGGAGCCGCCCGGCTAGCACCACCCCCACCGCCGATCAAGGGCCTGCCGCCGACGGGACTCACCGCGTAACCTCCATGACGGGGATCGCGTTCGGGGCGCACGGACCACCGGAGAGGTGAGGGTGACCATGTCCGAATCGGAGGGACACAGACCGGGGGGGAACCGCTCGGAGGAGGATCGCGTCCTGGACGCCGCAGTCGAGGAGGTCGAACGACGCGCACGCGCGCAGGAGGACGCCGACGCCGACGAGCACGTCGCCGTCCGCGACGACGACGGGCGGATCACCGAGGAGCGCGCGCAATGAGCTCCGTGATCGACCGACCCGACCACGGCACCGACCGCGGGGCCCGTCCGCTTCCGTCGATCGGGATCTGGTGGCCGATGCTCGAGGCCCCGCTGCAGCGGGAGATCATCGAGCACCCGACCGCACCCCTGCGCGCAGTGGTGGTCAGGCGGATCCTCGAGCTGTGCGAACAGGACGATCGGCCCGTGCCGCGCTCGGGCGTGCGTCTCGACGAGAACGAGCGCGCGTACCTGGCGGGCTGGACGCACGCCGCCGACTGGACGTGAGGACGGAACCCGGATGAGACCACGTCGAGGCCTCGAATGCAAGCGGTTGAAGCGACCCGACCCGGGCCGATAGACCAGCAGGTATGGATCGGATCCACTACGCAGGCGGTGAGCTGCTCACCGGAAGTGCGATCGCCGACGCGATCGTCGATTACGCGGCTGCGCTCGCGTCGCGACGATCCGCGGCATCCGTCGACATCCCGATCCGGGCGGATGACGGTTCGACCGCGCGAGCGCACATGCTGATCGGACCGGCCAGCCAACTCCTCACGGAGCCCGTGGAGACCGACCTCGAGGAACTCGTCGACGAGGAGCTCGTCTCGCGCCTCAGGGCCGCGACGACGGCGCTGTCCGCCATCCGACCCATGGTCGAGGCACCGGAGCCCGGCTTCGGCGACGGCGGCGACACGGACGAGCTGGAGTGGCCGCCGATCCGCTGATCGTCGCGCGGTGGGCGTTCAGTCGCCGAGGTCGACCTTGTCGGCGTCGCCGGCGGGAACCTCGAGGGGGGTCGTCGAGCGACCCTCGGCATCCCCGTCGCCTTCGCCCTCGCCCGGGAGCGGGTCGTCCGCCGGGATCGGCACGATGCTCACCGGGATCCCCGGACCCACCAGCAGCTGCGCCGGCTGCGGGCGCCCCTCGCCGAAGTTCACCGTGATCCAATCGGCGAGGCCGCGTTCGTGCGCTTGCTCGATCGCCGCCTTGATGGCCTCCACGTCGGCCTCGCCGACAGAGTACTGGGCGCCGCCGTACATGATGTTCACGCGCTTCACGACTCGTGGCCTCCGTTCGGATCGACGGCGTTCCTCGCCTCCGGCTCCGGCACGAGGACCAACCCGCCGGGCGAGTTCGCCGTCGACATGAGCGCATCGACCCAGGCCCGGTTGATCGACGGCTGACGGCCGCCCGCGTACTTGAAGACGAGCGAGATCCGCGGGTGCATCCAGAGCGTGCTCCGGCCGTCGCCGATCGCAGGATCGTCGCGCCAACTGAAGTAGAACGATTCGCCTCGGCGGAGCTTCGCGCCGATCACGAGCTGCAGGTGCGCGAGCACGCGATCGTCGAAGTCCACACCGAGGGTCGAGTCGTACGTCAACTTCCCCACAACCACCTCCGCGCAACGGACGGAACCGCTCCCGGCCCGCACCGACGTCCGTACAGCGTAGCCCTGCGGGACCGATCGGGGACAGGGGCTTGTCAAGGGCCTGTCGGACGCCTCCGGATTCGGGTAGCGATGACCATGGACCGGAACCGAGTCGAGGGAGGACGACGATGACGTACCGCGGCACGACGATCAGCGACGCACTCGACGTGACGCCGATCGGCCGGGCGACCTGGCGGGTCTCGGACCGCGGGTCGGGCGGCGGGACGCGGGGCATCCTGGGGTACATCCACGAGACCGAGGACGGATTCGAGATGCTCTGGATGCGCCCCCGCCCCGGGGTCACGCGACGCTACGGCGACTTCGTCGAGGCGGTCGACGAGACCGCGCGGCACCTGCGGACGCTGCGGCGACGCGACTGATCGGATCGGTCGACGACCCGACGGCGCGCGCGGGCGGCGGATGCCGCGGTGACGCGCCGCGCGGGGACGTCACCGCGTGCCGGCATCAGCTCGACCGGTGCGCGCGGTAGTACTCGAGCAGCGCGCGGGTCGAGGCATCCTGCCCTGCCAGCGCCGCCTGGTCGCCCTCGATCGCCGGGGCGATCTGCAGGGCGAGCTGCTTTCCGAGTTCGACGCCCCACTGGTCGAACGAGTTGATGCCCCACACGACGCCCTGGGTGAACGTGATGTGCTCGTACAGCGCGATCAGCTGGCCCAGCACCGACGGGGTGAGGGCGGGCGCGAAGATCGACGTCGTCGGGCGGTTGCCGGCGAAGGTGCGCGCCGCCACGAGCGGCCCGGTCGTCCCCTCCGCCTCGACCTCCTCGGACGTCTTCCCGAACGCGAGCGCCTTCGTCTGGGCGAGGAAGTTCGCGAGGAACAGCCCGTGCACGTCGCGGCCGTCGTCGGTCAGCGGATACGCCGGGTTCACGAAGGCGATGAAGTCGGCGGGGATCAGGCGCGTGCCCTGGTGGATCAGCTGGTAGAACGCGTGCTGGCCGTTCGTGCCGGGCTCGCCCCAGAAGACCTCGCCCGTCGTGGTCGTGACGGGCGAGCCGTCCCAGCGGACCGACTTGCCGTTCGACTCCATCGTGAGCTGCTGCAGGTAGGCCGGGAAGCGGTGCAGCTGCTGCGCGTACGGCAGGACCGCGTGCGACTGGGATCCGAGGAAGTTGGAGTACCAGACGTTGAGGAGGCCCATCAGCACCGGGACGTTGCGCTCGAGCGGCGTCGTCCGGACGTGCTCGTCCACCGCGTGGAAGCCCGCGAGCAGGTCGCCGAACGCCTCGGGTCCGAGCTCGATCGCGAGCGACAGTCCGATCGCCGAGTCGGCCGAGTACCGGCCGCCGACCCAGTCCCAGAACCCGAACGCGTTCTCCGGGTCGATGCCGAACGCCGCGACCTTGTCGAGGGCTGTCGAGACGGCGACGAAGTGGTGGGCGACGGCGTCGGTGCGGGATGACTCGTCGCCGCCGATCGCACCGGATGCCTCGAGGCCCGCCCACAGCCAGTCGCGTGCGAGCCGCGCGTTCGTCAGCGTCTCGAGGGTCGTGAAGGTCTTCGAGGCGACGATGAAGAGCGTCGTCTCGGCATCGAGGTCGGCCGTCTTCTGCGCGAGGTCGGTCGGGTCGATGTTCGACACGAAGTGCGCGCGGATGCCGGCGTCGGCGTAGGGCTTCAGCGCCTCGGAGACCATCACCGGGCCGAGGTCGGAGCCGCCGATGCCGATGTTCACGACGTCGGTCACGCGCTTGCCGGACGCGCCGAGCCAGTCGCCGGAGCGGACGCGGTCGGCGAATGCCGCGACCCGGTCGAGCACCTCGTGGACGTCGTGGTCGATCTCCTGCCCATCGACGACGAGCGGGGGCTGCGCGCCCTTCGGACGGCGGAGCGCCGTGTGCAGGACCGCGCGGTCCTCGGTGGTGTTGATGTGCTCGCCGGCGAGCATCGACGAGTACCGCTCGGCGACCCCGGTCTCCTCGGCGAGGCGCACGAGCGAGGCGAGGATCCCATCGGTGACGAGGTTCTTCGACAGGTCGACGTGCAGGTCGGCGAGGGGCAGGCTGAGTCGTTCGACGCGGCCGGGGTCGGCGGCGAACCAGCCTCGGAGGTCGGGCGAGAACGACTCGCGGTGCGCCTCGAGCTCGGACCAGGCGGCGGTGGCGATGGGATCGATCGGGGTGCTCACCCGCCCACGCTACCGCCCCCGATCCGGCACGTGAACCCGTGCGACGCCGGGCTACGGAAGCGGCCAGGGCGCGGCATCCTCCACCGTGCCCCTGGAGGGACTCGAACCCCCAACCCTCTCCTTAGGACGGAGCTGCTCTTCCATTGAGCTACAGAGGCTGACCGGACGAGTCTAGCGGGCGCGTGGAGCGGCTCCGGCCATGGGCGGCGGCACGCGCACGGGGCGGCTGGACGGTGCGCGGGTCAGTTGTAGCCGAGCACCACGATCGCCGACGTCGAGGGGGCGAGCTCGTCGACGAACCCGTTCTCGTCGAACCGGTTGTCGTCTGAGGGCTGCGTCATCGCGGTCACCTTGCTTCGCTTCTCTGGGGAGGGAAGCCTCAGGCTACCGGCGGGCGTTCGATGCGGTCATTGTCCGGAACGTCCAAGTTCGAGCGCCGGTTTCGCCATGATGTCACCCAACCGGCTGCGGCGACCCGGGATCAGGCCGGCGGGTACAGGTAGAGCGCCTCGCTCACCGGGATCGTCCGCACGTGGTACGAGTGGTCGGAGTTCCAGTTGTACTCCTCGATCGTGACCGTGCCGTCGCCGTTGACCGACTGCACGTACGCCACGTGGTTGTACGGGAACCACGCGACGGCGCCGACGACGGGCTCGCTGCTCGACGGCCATCCCTTCGCCGCCCACGCGTCGGCCCACATCCAGGCGCTGCCCGACGCGAGGTTGCCCCAGTCCCACTTCCACGGCGCCCCGGTGACGCCGGCATCGCGGTTGAGCCGCCAGGCGACGAAATCGACGCACTCGCGGTAGTAGTAGCGCAGGGGCGAGAGGCCGCCGCCGTAGTCGTCGGGGGTCTCGTACCACCACGGGTAGTCGTCGCCCTCGGCCTGCTGCGCCACGATGGCGTACTCGCCGGTGCCGCGCGAGGCGAGCTCCGCCTCCCACGCCGCACGCTCGGCCTCCGCGGCCGCGGCGTCGATCTCCTCCCGCGTCGTCACGGCGAAGGTGTCGCTCGACACCGGGGCCCCGGCGGCGAGGTCCGAGACCTCGAGCGCCTGCGCCTCGGCGATCGACAGGCTGAACTTCGTCGGCGTCCCACCCGGAAGGTGGCCGCCGGGCAGGAACGCGTAGGCCGGGAGCGCGACGGTGCCGACGAGCGCCGGCACCAGGAGGACGGTGGCCGCCACACGCATGGGCCCGTTCCGGCGGGAGACCGGACCGGAGGCGCGTGCGCCGGGCGACGACGGTGCGATCGCCGCGCGCGCGGCGGCGGTGCGTGCGGTCCCGCGACGACGCCCGGTCGGTCGCGCACCGGTGGATGACGGTGCGCCGCCGGTGGCGGCGGCCACGGCGACGGCGACGGCGGGCGAGCCGGTCGGCAGGGCCTCGGCCGCGGCCGCCGTCGGGATTCCAGCGGGATCCGCCGCCGTCGCCGACGTCATGGCGATGGCCTCGGGCGCCGGCGCGCGCCGCGCCGGGGGTGCCGGCGGTGCGGGGCGTTCGGCGGGACGGGGCGACATCGCGGCCCGCGCGGGTTCGCGCCGATCGGATGCCGTCCCGAGGCCGTCGGGCCGGGTCGGTCGGGCGGATGCCGCCGGCCGCTCGCCCATCGGCGGACGACCGGAGGTGGGTGCGGGGCCCGGGACGCGGTCGGCGCCGGGCATCGTGCGCCGGCCCGCGCCGGCGTCGCGTCGGGGTGCGGCCGAGGGCAGGTCGGGGCGACCGGCGACCGGCGTCTCCGCGGCGGGTCGGACCCGGTCGCGGCGCCACTGGTCGACCTCGGTGCGCGGCGCAGTCACCCGGCGCTCGCCCTGCCCGGACCGCGGCTCGTCGCGCGCGGCGCGCGATCCGGGGTGCGGGGGCGTCGGCGCGAGTGCCGCCCGCGGCGGCTCCGGACGGCCGGACGGCTGCTCCGGACCCGCTCCGGTGTCCCGGAGCGCCGACCGGTCGCGCCGCGGCGACGCCTCCCGGGCTGCGATCCCGTCGGCGGGTCGCTCGCGGTCCGTTCGGCGACCGGTCGCGGGCGGACCGGATGCGGCATCCGGTCGCGGGTCGGCCTCGCCGCGCTCGGGCGACCAGCCGGCGAACCCGTCCATGGGCAGGGCGGACTGGCGTCGGGGCCGCAGGCCTGGGGGTCGGCCGTGCGCGTCGTCACCGTACAAGGATCGTGAACCTCCGGTCCCGCACCGGCTCGGGGGAGGCGGAAGCGGGGGCGTTGCGGGTCTCCGGAGCCGGGGGTGCTCCGGACTCGTACCACCCTAAGGCACGCTCCGAGCGCTTGTCACGATGCCGCGCACCGGCGCGCCGGGGCGCACTTCACGCGGCGCGCTCGAGGTAGTCGCTCCACTGCGGAAGCGGCCGCTCGAACCCGCGAACCACCCACCCGCGCCCATGCGGCATGCGCGGCGTGATCCGCAGCGTCCAGCCCATCTCCGCGGGGGTGTGGTCGCCCTTCGAGTTGTTGCATCGCAGGCAGCAGGCCACCAGGTTCTCCCACGTGTCGCGTCCACCGCGGGATCGCGGCAGCACGTGGTCGATCGTTCCCGCCGACTTGCCGCAGTAGGCGCAGCGGTGCTCGTCGCGCCGGAGCACCCCTCGGCGACTGACCGGGACCTGGTGCACGCGCGGCGTGCGCACGTACCGGGTGAGCAGGATGACGCTCGGCCTGACCCATTCGCCGGTCGCTCCGTGCACCGGATTGCCCTCGTCGTGGAGGATCACGGTGGCCTTCTCGTTCATGACGAGCAGGAGGGCGCGCTTGAACGAGACGATCGCGAGGGGTTCATATCCGGCATTGAGCACGAGCGTGCGCATGGGGTGCCTTTCGATCGGTGCTGGATGGCTTCCAGCCGCGTGAAGGGAAGGACGATCCGGATGCCGCGGGGTGCGCGCACCCGCCCCGGAGACGCGAAACGGGCACCGTCGTGAAGACAGTGCCCGTCGGCATCCCGGCGCGGTCGCGACTCGGCTGACTACTGCGCCGCTGGTCGTAGAGCACGCGCGCACCCGCGGAATGGGTGCTGCTGCGCGGACCGACCATCGGACTTCCCCTACCCGGTATTCGGAATCGTCAGGGTCAAGGCTACGACACGAATGGCGTGCCGGGTCCCCCCGGCACGCCATTCGCGACACGCTTCACACGCTGTTCACACGTCAGATCCGCACGATCCAGTAGTCGCTGGTCCAGATCGGCTGGGTCCGTACGACCGTGCCCTCGTAGGGGGCGTGGAGGATCATGCCGTTGCCGGCGTAGAAGCCGATGTGGCCGCTCATGACGACGAGGTCGCCGGGGACGGCCTCGGAGAGCGGGATCTGCGTGCCGGCGGCACCCTGCGCGGAGGACGAGTGCGGGAGGCTGATGCCGAACTGCGCGTAGACGTACTGGACGAGGCCGGAGCAGTCGAAGCCGGCCGGCGTCGCGCCGCCGTAGACGTAGGGGACGCCGAGGTACTGCTGGGCGACCGAGAACACACTGGCGGGGTCGGCCGAACCATAGACGGCGGCGGGCGTGTACTCGCTCGCGGCCGCGGCGTAGGAGGTCATCTGCTCGGCGGCGGCCTGCCGGGCGGCCTCCGCGGCGGCGGCGGCTTCCTCGGCGGCGCGCTGCGCCTCCTCGGCCGCGCGGATCTCCTCGCCCGTGACGGCGTCGTACCCGTCCTCGGAGATCGGGGCGGCGATCACGTCCTCGGCGACCTCGACGTCCTGCGGGGCCGCCTTCGTGAGCTGCGTCTGGGCGGTCGCGCCGAACTGGATCCCGTCGGTCCCCGGCGCGAAGGCGTAGGCGGGGATCGCGAGCGTGCCGACCAGGCCCGCGGCGACGGACATGACCATGACGTTCTTCGCGCTGCCTCGGCGGAGGCGGCGACCGAGCGAGTCCTTCTGGAGCTTCGCCTCCGCTGCGACGTCCGTCGCGGCCGCAGGCGCGGCCGGCGTCGTGCGACGAACGAGTGCCGTTCCGGTCCTGGGCTTGGGGGCGGTGATCGCGCCTGAACGGCGCCGGGGGAATCGAGCCAAAACGTGTCCTCCGCCCCACGATGCCGAAGCTCCGTCTCACCTGTGCGCTTGGGGGCGCGTCACGGGTATCGGGGCCGAGCGGTGAGCGCGGGAGGCGTCTCGACCCTGTTCCTCCGGCTGGCTTGTCGCCGGCGGACTCGATCGAGGATACGCGAGAGGTCGTCGATTGTCACATTTCGGTCACGGTGCGCCGGAATCCGCGCTCCGCGACCTCGGCGACGGAGGGATACGGACTCATCGGCGACGGCACGCTCCGGTCGCGTGCCCGGCCCCGGGATCAGTCCCCGATGAAGAGGTGGCCGGCGAGGTCCGCCGGGAGCTCGAGCGCGTCGTCGCGACCCTCGACCGAGACCACCACGGCCGCACCGTCGCGCCGGAGCGACACCCGGGTTCCGGGCAGGACGCCGGCTGCCTTCAGCCGACCGAGCAGCTCGGGCTCGAACTGCGCGGGCTCGGCGAGCCGACGGATGACGCCCTCCGCCTCGCCACCGCCCTCGTCGAGGGCCGTCAGCACGTTGCGCACGCCCTGCATGAAGGGCGCAGCGGGCTCGACGCCGAGTTCCTCGAGCCCGGGGATCGGGTTGCCGTAGGGCGAGTGGGTCGGCTGGCCGAGGATCTCGACGAGGCGGCGCTCGACGTGCTCGCTCATCACGTGCTCCCAGCGGCACGCCTCCTCGTGGACGTACTCCCAGTCGAGTCCGATCACGTCGGCGAGCAGGCGTTCGGCGAGGCGGTGCTTGCGCATCACGTGGACCGCCTTCTGGCGGCCGTCGGTCGTGAGCTCGAGGTGGCGGTCGCCCGAGACGACGACGAGCCCGTCGCGCTCCATCCGGGCGACCGTCTGCGACACGGTGGGCCCGGAGTGTCCGAGGCGCTCCGAGATGCGGGCACGGAGCGGCACGATGCCCTCCTCCTCGAGGTCGAGGATGGTGCGCAGGTACATCTCGGTCGTGTCGATGAGGTCGGTCAATTCGCTCCCCCTCGGCCGTCGGGCGCCTCGTGCATCAGAACAGACTACTGGCCGCGGGCGACATGCTGCCGACCTGCCGGGGTGGACGCGACGAACGTCGCGGTCCGCGTCATCCGCCGCCATGGCGAATGCGCCGCGCCTAAGATCGGACCATGCCTGAGCTCGTGATCCCCTCGTCGCTCCTGCCCGCCGACGGCCGTTTCGGCTGCGGCCCGTCGAAGGTGCGCGCCGAGCAGCTCGCCCACCTCGCCGAGGTCGGCCCGAGCCTGCTCGGGACCTCGCACCGGCAGGCGCCGGTCAAGCAGCTCGTCGGCCGGGTCCGACGGGGCATCGCCGACCTCTACTCGCTCCCCGAGGGCTACGAGGTCGTCCTGGGCAACGGCGGCTCGACCGCGTTCTGGGATGCCGCGGCGTTCGGCCTCATCGAGCGACGCGCGCAGCTCTGCTCGTTCGGCGAGTTCGGCGCGAAGTTCGCCAAGGCCGCCGCCGCGCCGTGGCTCGAGGCGCCCGACGTCCGCACGGCCGAGCCCGGGTCCCGGGTCGATGCCGAGGCGGTCGAGGGCGTCGACGTCTACGGCTGGCCGCAGAACGAGACCTCGACCGGCGTCCAGGCGCCCGTCCGCCGGGTCGACGGCGACCCGGGCGCGCTCACCGTGATCGACGCGACGAGCGCCGCAGGCGGCGCCCTCGCCGACCCGGCGGAGTTCGACGTCCTCTACTTCGCTCCGCAGAAGAACTTCGCCTCCGACGGCGGGCTCTGGTTCGCGATCATGTCGCCCGCGGCGATCGAGCGCGTCGAGCGCGTGGCGGCCTCCGGCCGGTACATCCCGGACTTCCTGTCGCTGAAGAACGCCGTCGACAACTCACGGCTCGACCAGACGCTCAACACGCCCGCCCTCGCCACCCTGCTGCTCCTCGAGAGCCAGCTCGAGTGGATGAATGCGTCCGGCGGACTCGCCTGGGCCGACGCGCGCACGCGCGAGTCCTCCGGCATCCTGTACGACTGGGCCGCACGGACCGGTGCGGCGCAGCCGTTCGTGGCCGACCCCGGGCATCGCTCGCAGGTGGTCGTCACGATCGACTTCGACGAGTCGACGGACGCCGCGGCCCTCGCGAGGACGCTGCGGGCCAACGGCATCGTCGACACCGAGCCGTACCGCAAGCTCGGGCGCAACCAGCTCCGCGTCGCGACGTTCACCGCGATCGAGCCCGACGACGTGCGCGCTCTCACCGCGTCGCTGGACTGGGTGCTCGCGCAGGACGGATAGGGTGACGGCCATGCGGCTGTGGCTGTCCGAGTCCGAGCGGCGTCCCGACCCCGAGCCGGTCAGGGCCGACGCACGCAAGGCACTGCTCGCCGGAACCATCGGATGGGTCGTCGCACTGGTCCTCGCCCTGACGTTCTCGGGCGCACTCGCGGATGCCGGGTTCGGCTGGTTCACGATCGCGGCCGCGATCGGCGTCGTGCTCGGGATCGTCGGACTCGTCGTCGTGCAGTTGCGTCGGCGACATCATCCGCCCTCGGCCGGCGGGCCGGAATCGCGCTGAGCACCGCTCGGACACGTCAGTCCGACTCGTCCGCGCCCTCCTCGTCGGCGTCCCCGCCGTCCTCGGCGTCCTCATCGCCCTCGTCGAGCGCGTCGATGTCGATGCCGTCGAAGACGTCGTCACCGGCGTCCTCGTCGCCGAAGTCGTCATCGACCTCGTCCCCGACCTCGGCGTCCTCGTCGCCGTCCGCCTCGTCGGCGGCGGGCGCATCGTCGCCGTCGCGCCCGTCGTCGACGTCCGACTCCTCGTCGCCCGACTCCGCCTCGGCGGCGGCCGCCGCCTGCGACGCGCGGTACTCGGCGAGCCGCTCCGACCACGGCACCCACTCGGGGGCGAGGAGCGCCTGCTCGCCGGGGAGCAGCTCGGTCTCGAGCACCGTCGGGTCGGCGTCCTCGACGCGGGCGAGCGTGACGGACCAGTGCCATCCGGGGTAGCCCGGCAGGTCGGCGGCGAAGTGCAGCGAGAGCACGTGCTCGCCGTCGGCGACGTGGCCGACCACGGAGCCGACCGACTGCGCCGGCGTGACCTCGAGCAGCGCGCCGCGCGCCAGGTCGACCGCGGCGAGGAGCACCTCGTCGGCGACGATCGGCGCCGGCTCCGCCACGATGCCCGCGCCGTCGGATGCCTCGATCGCCGCGCCGGCGGATTCCAGGTCAGGCATCCAGCTCGTCCGCGACCTTGCGAAGGAGCGCCGCGATCTTGCGGCTGTGCGCGTTGTCGGGGTACCGCCCGCGCTTCAGGTTGGCGCCGATGCCGTCGAGGACCTTGACGAGGTCCTCGACGATGACCGCCATGTCGTCGGCGGGCTTGCGGTGCATCCTGGCGAGGCTGGGGGGCGCGTCGAGGACGCGCACCGAGAGCGCCTGCGCGCCGCGCTTGCCCTGGGCGATCCCGAACTCCAGGCGGGTGCCCGAGCGCACGGTCGCGCCGGCGGGAAGCGCAGAGGCGTGGAGGAAGACCTCCTGGCCGTCATCGCCGTGGATGAAGCCGAACCCCTTCTCCTCGTCGTAGAACTTGACCTTGCCGGTGGGCATCGATGGAACTCCCGCTGTCTCGGTGGGCGCGCCGGGAACCGCGGCGACGTCGGCCCCCAGTCTACGGTCCGGCATGCCCCGGGACGGCCGGGGGGCCTATTCTGGGAGCGTGAGCAATCAGGGCCCGATCACCGACCATCGTCTCGAGCGCATCCTCGCCTACATGGTCGCCGCGACCGTCGGCCTCTCGATCATCGCGTTCTTCGCGGTCATGATCGGCACGCTCTCCGGGGTCGGCGCCGACGACGGCTTCAGCGAGGGCATCTGGCCGTTCGTCCTGGTCCTGCCGCTCATCGGGCTGCCCATCGGCTTCGTCCTCCTGGTCGCGTTGCTCATCGTCAACGGCGTGCGTCGGTCGCGGGAGTCCCGGCAGGGCACGGACTGACGGCCATGCTGGTGCTCGCCGCGAGCCTCCGCGCGATTCCGCGCGAGCGACTCGCGGCCGCGCTGGCGGCGCGCGAGCTCGATCACTCGAGCGTCCGCGACCTCTTCGACCTCGCCGAGGCGCTGACCGCGTCCGACTCCATCGACCACGCGGTCGACCGGCTCGAGCGCCCGTCGCTCGCCGTCCTCGCCGCAGCGGCGGCGACCTCCGACGAGGCGGGATGGACCGACCTCGACCGCGTGGCCGACGAACTGCGCGGACTCGGCGCCGACGAGCTCGGCGACGCCCTGGCCGGCGACCCGGCCGCGGTGCTGGAGCGCCTCGAGTCGAGGCTCCTGCTGCTCCGCGACGGAGACCGGATTCACGTGCCGATCGAGATCGCCGCCCGCCTCGGCTCCAGGCTCGACGACGACCTGCCGAGCCTCGAGTCGCTCGCGGGGCACGCGCCGCCGGTCGCCGTGCCGGGCGACCGCCCCGACACCGGCCTGCTCGACCGACGCGCCGCCGAGACCGCGCACGGCACCGTCGCCGCGACCGCCGAGCTGCTTTCGGGGCTCGCCGTGCAGCCCGCTCGCGAGCTCGCGAAGGGCGGCTTCGCGCTGCCCGACGCGAAGCGCCTCGCCGAAGCCGCTGCCGTCGAGCTCGACGAGTTCCCGCGGCTCGTGCGCCGCGCGATCGAGGCGGGCCTGATCGTCCGCGACGGCCCGGTCTGGCTCGAGTCCGACGCCGGCGCCGAGTGGATCATGCTCGGGACGGGCGCTCGGTGGTCCCGGCTCGCCGAGGCCTGGCGCGCCCGCATCCCGGCGCCGCTGCGCGACCTGGTCGTGCGCCGCAGCGAGGCACTCAGCTCCGCCTCGATCAGGGACGACGTCGCCTGGTACTACCCCGGCGGCGGCGCCTGGCTGCGCGACGGCATGGACCGGCTGCTGGAGGATGCCGAGGCACTGGGCCTCGCCGTGGCCGGGGAGCCGCTCGAGACGGCGTCGCTCGTGCTCTCGGGCGACGTGGGCGGCGCCGCCGAGCGCCTCGCGCGCCACTTCCCGGCGCAGGTCGACAAGGTCTACGTCCAGCACGACCTCACGATCGTCTCGCCCGGCCCGCTCGAACCCTCCCTCGACGCCCGGTTGCGCGCGTTCGCCGAGGTCGAGGGCCGCGACCTCGCGTCGAGCTACCGCGTGACCGCGGCATCCGTCAACCGCGCCCTCGCCGCCGGCGACAGCGAGCAGGCGATCCGGGGCTTCCTCGAGGGGATCTCGCTGACCGGGATCCCCCAGCCGCTCGCCTACCTCCTGAGCGAATCGGCGACGCGATTCGGCGCCGTCCGCGTCGGTGCGGCCGACCCGTCCGAGGCGCCCGCCCGCGCCTCGGTGCGGTCCGACGATCCGCAGCTCATCGGCACGCTCCTCGTCGACCAGTCCCTCTCGTCGCTCGGGCTCCGGCAGGACGGCGCGAACCGCCTGTTGTCGCGATTCCCACCCGAGGTGGTGTTCTGGGGCCTGAGCGACGCACGCTACCCGGTCGCCGCCGAGGACGCGGAGGGAAGGATCGTCCGCCTCCGTCGCCACCACGTCGGGCACGCACCGACGCCCGCACCGCGCACGGACCCCGTCGAGGCCCTGCTCGACCGGCTCGCCGAGGCAGCCGCCGAGGGGGGCACCGAGCAGGCCTGGCTCGCGAGGCAGCTCGAGGCGGCGGCGCGCGCGAAGGAGACGCTGACGGTCACCGTGCGGATGCCGGGCGGCGACACCGCCGACTACCTCCTCGCGCCGGCCAGCGTCGCGAACGGCCGGCTGCGGGCACGGGATCGCAAGTCCGACATCGAGCGCACGCTGCCGATCTCCGCGATCGCCGCGGTCGCCCCCGCGCCCGCGGGGAGCTGAGCGCTCCGGCCGATCCGCGCGGGACGACCCGCGCCGAGACATCCGGTCGTCCTCGGACCTGCCCTCCGGAAACCCGGATAGACTGGTCCGCTATGTCAGACGGCCCCCTGATCGTCCAGAGCGATCGCACCGTGCTCCTCGAGGTGGCGAACCCGCTCGCCGAGGATGCGCGCCACGACCTCGCCATCTTCGCCGAGCTCGAGCGCGCGCCCGAGCACATCCACACGTACCGCATCACGCGGCTGGGCCTGTGGAACGCACGCGCCGCGGGGCACACGGCCGACGACATGCTGGGCACGCTCGAGCGCTACGCGAAGTTCCCCGTGCCGCAGACGGTCGCCGTCGACATGCGCGAGACCGTCGACCGGTACGGCCGCCTCGTGGTCGATCGCACCGACGACGGCGCACTCCGGCTCCGCAGCGACGACCTCGCTGTGCTCACCGAGGTCGCGGGCGCGAAGCGCGTCGCCCCGCTGCTCACCGAGCGCATCGACGACACCAGCTTCCTCGTCGAGGCGTGGGCGCGCGGTGCGCTCAAGCAGGAGCTCGTGAAGCTCGGCTGGCCGGCCGAGGACCTCGCGGGCTACACGCCGGGCACGCCGCACGAGATCGACCTCGAACAGGACGGCTGGCACCTGCGCGACTACCAGCAGAAGGCGGTCGACAACTTCTTCGAGGGCGGTTCGGGCGTGGTCGTACTCCCCTGCGGTGCGGGCAAGACGCTCGTCGGCGCCGGGGCGATGGCCACGGCGAAGACCACCACGCTCATCCTCGTGACGAACACGGTGTCGGCGCGCCAGTGGCGCGACGAACTGCTGCGCCGCACGAGCCTCACGGCCGAGGAGATCGGCGAGTACTCCGGCCAGACCAAGGAGGTCAAGCCGGTCACGATCGCGACGTACCAGATCCTCACCGCGAAGCGGAAGGGCGAGTACGCGCACCTCGCGCTCCTCGACGCGCTCGACTGGGGCCTCGTCGTGTACGACGAGGTGCACCTGCTGCCCGCGCCCGTGTTCAAGCTCACCGCCGAACTGCAGGCCCGCCGCCGGCTGGGGCTCACCGCGACGCTCGTGCGCGAGGACGGCCGCGAGGGCGACGTCTTCTCGCTCATCGGGCCCAAGCGGTTCGACGCCCCGTGGAAGGAGATCGAGGCGCAGGGCTTCATCTCGCCCGCCGCCTGCTACGAGGTGCGCATCGACCTGCCGCAGTCCGAGCGGCTCGCCTACGCGGCATCCGCCGACGACGAGCGCTACCGGCTCGCCGCGACCGCGCCTGCGAAGCTCGGGGTCGTCAAGGAGCTCGTGGCCAGGCACTCCGGCGAGCGGATCCTCGTCATCGGCCAGTACCTCGACCAGATCGACGAGCTCGCCGAGACGCTCGGCGCGCCGCAGCTGACCGGCGCCACGCCCGTCGACGAGCGCGAGCGGCTCTTCCAGGAGTTCCGCGACGGCCGGACACCGGTGCTGGTGGTGTCGAAGGTCGCCAACTTCTCGGTCGACCTCCCCGAGGCCACGGTCGCGATCCAGGTGTCGGGCTCGTTCGGCTCCCGGCAGGAGGAGGCCCAGCGCCTCGGCCGGCTGCTCCGCCCGAAGGAGTCGGGACTCTCGGCGAACTTCTACACGCTGGTCGCGCGCGACACGGTCGACCAGGACTTCGCGCTGAACCGCCAGCGGTTCCTCGCGGAGCAGGGCTACAGCTACACGATCCTCGACGCGCACGCCCTCGAGGCCGCCTGAGTCGAGATCAGGCGGATGCCCCGGGGCCCTGCCCGTGCCGCACGCGCCCGAGCCGAACGCCGACCCACCAGGAGAGCCGGTCGAGCGCCATGACGACGAGCCCCAGCACGGCGATGTAGGCGACCACGCGCAGCATCTCGAGGAGGGACCCGAGGGCGCCGAGGGCATCGGTGTCGAGGAACGGGTACGGGAACCGGTCGGGGACCTCGGGCAGGGCGAGGGCACGCCAGAGGAAGACGAGCCCGTACGCGGCGGGGTACAGCAGCCACCACGCGGCATCCCGCCACCGCACCACGCGGTGCGGCCCGAACGCGACCCAGTCGACGAGGACCATGACGGGGACGACGTAGTGCATCGCGAAGATCGCGCGATTCGCGAGCTGATCGGTCGGGTCTGCGACGACGAGACCGGGGATCGGGTTCTCGAAATGGTTCAGCAGGACGTGCGAGACGACCATCGTGGTGAGGATCCACGTCGTGACCCCGCCGCGGAGCACCGGCGCAGGGGCCGCCGCCGTTCCCCGGCGCAGCATCCAGTACAGCGTGCCGGCGAAGTAGGCGAAGACGATGACGTTGCTCTGCGTGGTGAAGTAGGCCAGGCGCCGCTCGCCGGCGACGAGCCCCCAGAGCACGACGAGCACGATCGCGACGCGCCACCAGAATGCGGGCGCCGCCCAGACGTTCACGCGCTGCGCCACGTCGGGGCGCGGCTCCGGTCGAGTCCGGTCGGCGGCGTCGACGCTCACCCCATCACCTCTCCTCGTCGAAGGTGCGGCGGATCGCGCCGCACGCAGAGGCTAGGCGGCGCCCGCGGGCGGTGTCAACGCGCCGGGTGCGTCGCGCTCAGCCCCGCGCGTAGCGCAGGAAGAGCATCCGCTCGCCCGGGATCGCGTGCACCAGTCGCATCCCTCGCGGGCGCTCCTCCGCCGAACGCGAGATGCGCGGCGCCGTGCCGCCGACCAGCACCGGGCTGAGCGTCACGCACAGCTCGTCGACGAGGTCGGACTCGGCGAGGGCGCCGAGCAGGCCGGGGCCGCCCTCCGAGAGGATCGAGCGCAGGCCCCGCCGCCCCAGTTCCGCCATCGCCTCGGCGAGGTGGACTCGGCGGCCTCCCGCGACGATGACGTCGGCGACGCGGGCGAGCGCGTCGCGCCGGTCGGGCGGCGCGGCCTCCCCCGTGACGACGATCGGGCGGGTCGTCGACTCGACGAAGAACGGATGCGTCGGCTCGAGGTCGAGCCGCGACGACACGACCGCGAAGCGCGGCTGCGGTTCCCGTCCGCGCGCGGCCCGCCATGCGGCATCCGCCTCGACGACGGCCGCGCCGCCGTAGCCCTCGGCGCGCACCGTGCCCGACCCGACGAGCACGACGTCGGCGTGCGAGCGCAGGACGGACATCAGTCGCTGGTCCTCGGCGTCGCCGAGCCCGCCGCTGCGGCCGCCGATCGTCGCCGCGCCGTCGAGGCTCTCGACCATGTTCACGCGGCAGAACACGGCGTCGGGCCCTCCGCCCGAATCGACGACGTCGACCGCGTACGCGGCGTGCATCCGATCGGCGTCGAACGGCCCGCGATCCGACGACGTGATCCCGGGGCTCACGGCTCGCCGCCCGGCCGCAGGTTGTGCTCGAGGAACACCGGCTCGCGCCATCCCTCGATCGCCTCGACCATCCGGACCGCGTCGACCGTCTCGCGCACGTTGTGCACCCGGACGATCCGCGCACCGCGATCGATGCAGTAGACCGCCGCGGCGAGGGAGCCCGCGAGCCGGTCGCGCCGGTCGCGCCGGCCCAGGCTCTCGCCGACGAAGTCCTTGTTGGAGAGCGCGACGAGCAGCGGCGGCCCGACCTCGGCGATCTCGCCGAGTCGCCGCGTCAGCTCGAGCGAGTGCAGCGTGTTCTTGTTCAGGTCGTGCCCGGGATCGATGACGATCCGCCCGTCTGGGACGCCGCGAGACCGGGCGAGGTCGATGCGCTCGCGCAGGAACGCGGCGACCTCCGCGACGACGTCGCCGTAGTGCGGCATCGGGTGCGGCGTTCGCGGCGCGGCCAGGCTGTGCGTGATCACGATCGTGGCGTCGCTGTCGGCGACGACGTCGGCCATGGCGGGGTCGTGGATGCCGGTCGTGTCGTTGATCACGTGCGCGCCGGCCTCGATCGCCCGCCGCGCCACCTCGGGGTGGAAGGTGTCGACCGAGACGACGGCGCCCGATCCGGCGAGCGCCGCGACGACCGGGACGACGCGCTCCGCCTCCTCGTCGACCGGGATCGGCGGGCCGGGCGCGAACTTCGCGCCTCCGACGTCGACCCAGTCGGCGCCGTCGGCCACGGCCGCCCGCGCGGCCTCGACGGCCCGGTCGAACGCGAAGGTCGCCCCGCGGTCGTAGAACGAGTCGGGCGTGCGGTTCACGATCGCCATCACCGCGACCTGCCTGGCGAAGTCGAACTCGCGTGGTCCGATGCGCCGGATCGCGGCGTTCACGCGTCGACGCCGATCTCGGCGAGCGGCACCTCGGCGTCGGCGAGTCGGGCCGGATCGACGGCCGCCCCCGAACGGATGAGCCGCTGCACCTCGTCGTTCACGTCCCACACGTTCACGTTCATGCCGGCCACGACCCGCCCGTCGAGGAGCCAGAACGCGATGCACTCGCGCGCGGCGAGATCGCCACGCACGACGAGTTCGCCCCGGTCGGCGAGCTCGCCGTACCCCGAGTACTCCATGCCGAGGTCGTACTGGTCGGTGTAGAAGTACGGGATCTCGTCGTACTCCAGTTCCTGGCCCGCGAGCACGCGCCCCACCGCGCGCCCGCTCGCCTCGGCGTTCGCCCAGTGCTCGACGCGCAGCCGGTGCCCGAGCGTGGGATTGAAGACGTTCGCGACGTCGCCCGCGGCGTAGATCCCGTCGGCACTCGTCCGGAACGCGGCATCCGTCGCGATGCCGTCGTCGACCGTGAGGCGAGCGGATGCCGCGAGCCCGACGTTCGGCGTCGCCCCGATGCCGACGACGACGACATCGGCCGGAACCTCCTCCCCCGTGGACAGGACGACGGCGCGCACCCGACCCCGCTCACCCTCGATCGACGCGACCGCGACACCGGTCCGGACGTCGACGCCGTGCTCGCGGTGCAGGTCGGTGAACATGCCGCCCAGCTCGCGGCCGACGGCGCCGACGAGCGGCGCCTCCGTCCGGCCCAGTACGGTGACGGCGTCGCCGTACCCGCGTGCCGCGGCCGCGACCTCCAGCCCGATCCAGCCTGAGCCGATCACCACGACGCGCCGGTCGCCCGCGCGGAGTGCGGTCCGGAGGCGTGTGGCGTCGGGCAGCGATCGCAGCACGTGGATGCCGCGGAGGCCCGCACCGGGCCCCTCGAACCGCCGGGGGGACGCGCCGGTCGCGAGGAGCAGCCGGTCCCACGCGAGCTCCCCCGCGTCGGTCGTCAGCGTGCGCGCGACGGGGTCGAGCGCGGTGGCCCGCACGCCGAGGCGCAGGTCGACGTCGTGGTCGCGGTACCACGCGGCATCCGAGGGGTAGATCGCACTCGAAGGCTCGTCGCCCGCGAGGTAGCCCTTCGAGAGCGGCGGCCGCTCGTACGGGCGGCGCCGTTCCTCGGTGACGACCACGACCTCGTCGTCGACGCCGTGCTCGCGCAGGGACTCGACCGCTCGCGCCGCGGTCAGGCCACCACCGACGACCACCACTCGTTCGCGTGCCATGCGGCGAGTCTTGCACGGTCGCCGTCGGGCGTCGAAGGCTCATGGCGTCTGCTCGCACGGCGTTCGAGCAATTCCCAGCCAAGTTCCAGCCCACGCGCAGCAGAATCGTTGCATGAGCGACGGACCACGCATCCTCATCGTCGACGACGAGCCCAACATCCGCGACCTGCTGACGACGAGCCTCCGCTTCGCTGGCTTCGCGGTGCGCGCGGTGGCGAACGGCGCGCAGACCATCTCGGCCGTGCTCGAGGAGGAGCCCGACCTGATCATCCTCGACGTCATGCTGCCCGACATGAACGGCTTCGGCGTCACCAAGCGACTGCGATCGGCCGGGTACACGGCGCCGATCCTCTTCCTCACGGCCAAGGACGACACCGAGGACAAGATCACCGGCCTCACGGTCGGCGGCGACGACTACGTGACCAAGCCGTTCAGCCTCGACGAGATCGTCGCGCGCATCCGCGCCATCCTCCGGCGCACGATGCACGCCGAGGAGGACGCGGTGATCCGCACCGGCGAGCTCACCATGGACCAGGACACGCACGAGGTGCTCGTCGGCGACACGCCCGTCGAACTCTCCCCCACCGAGTTCAAGCTGCTGCGCTACCTGATGCTGAACCCCAACCGCGTGCTGTCCAAGGCGCAGATCCTCGACCACGTGTGGGAGTACGACTTCAACGGCGATGCCGGCATCGTCGAGAGCTACATCTCGTACCTGCGTCGCAAGCTCGACCAGCACTCGTCCGAGCCGCTCATCCAGACCAAGCGCGGCTTCGGGTACATGCTGAAGTCGAAGTCGTAGTACAGGCCCGGTACAGGGAGGATCCGTAGACTCGGCCCGCCATGCACCAGACCCTCGCCGACCGTTGGAGCCGGATCTCGCTCCGGACCAAGATCACGGGCGTCACCGTCCTCATGCTGACGCTCGGCCTCCTGGTCTCCGGAATCGGCACGGCGGCGATGCTCCGGTCCTACGTGGAGTCGCAGCTCGAGACCAAGCTCGAGTCGATCGCGTCGAGCCGGATCTCCGAGTACCTCACCCGCGGCGACGGGGGCGCGTCGGGATCCGACGACGCGTTCGACTTCAACGCGTCCGACGACGTCTTCGTGGCCGTCTACGACGCGAATTCCGGCAGGTTCCTCACGCACAACTGGGGCATGCGCGACCCCGGCGTGTTCCCGCTCATCCCCAAGCAGCTGTCGCAGGCCGACGTCTACGCGCAGAACGCCGGTGGGGGCTACCGCGTCTTCTCGCTCCCCGACGCCAACGGCGACCTCACCTTCCGGGGCGTGTACGCGGTCATGTACGCCGACGACCAGGGCAACCTCGCGCCGATCCTCATCGCGATCTCGTCGCAGGACACCGAGCGGCTGCTCGCCGCATACCTCACGATCTTCCTCGGCTTCGGCATCGGCGTGGTGCTCGTCGGCGCGCTCCTGACGCGGATGCTCGTCACGACGACCTTCACCCCGCTGCGCGAGGTCGAGGCCACGGCGGCCGCCATCGCCGACGGCGACTTCAGCCAGCGTCTCGGCGGCGCCACGCCCAACACCGAGGTCGGGCGACTCAACCGCTCGCTCAACACCATGCTGAACCGCATCGACCGGGCGTTCCGGGATCGCGCGCGGACGATCGACCAGATGCGGCGCTTCGTGGGGGATGCCTCGCACGAGCTCCGCACGCCCCTGGTCTCGGTGCGCGGGTACGCCGAGCTGTACCGCATGGGCGCCCTGCAGAACCCCGAGGACGTCGCCCAGGCGATGGATCGCATCGAGAAGGAGGCGATCCGGATGGGCGGGCTCGTCGAGGACCTCCTCGCCCTCGCGCGCCTCGACGAGGCGAAGCCGCTCGACCTGGCCGAGGTCGACCTGGTGCCGCTCGCCCGCGACGCCGCGCTCGACGCCATGGCCGCGAACCCGGGGCGCACCGTGACCGTCATCGCGCCGGAGGCCGTCGCCACCGGTTCGACCGAGGCCGTCCCGGTCGACGTCGAGGTCGACCTCGACTCGGGATCCGCGCGATCGACCGGCCCGATGGCCTTCGCCGGCGCCACCCTCGCCCGACTGCGCGGCCGCCGCGCCGGCGAACCGGGCGAGGAGAACGGCGCCCCGTCCCGGTCGGGTCGCCGCGGCGGGCGAGGTGCGACGACGGCGCGGTCCGGTCGCGGCGGATCGGCGCGGGGCACCGCGGCGGCGGATGCCGGCCTGGCGACGGCCGCGGTCGGCGATGCCGGGGCGGCCGGTTCGGCCCGGAGTGCGAGATCGGCCGCAGCCGCTGCGCCCGCGGAGATCGTGCCGGTGCGCCGGGCGATCGTGCTCGCCGAGGAGAACAAGATCCGCCAGGTCATCACCAACCTGATGGGCAACGCGATCCGGTTCACGCCGGTCGAGGGCCCGATCGAGATCCGCGTGTCGGTCGACGACGACGCCGAGCGGGCGCTGCTCGAGATCGTGGACCACGGCGAGGGCATCCCGCCCCAGATCCGCGAGAAGATCTTCCAGCGGTTCTGGCGCGCCGACACCTCGCGCACGCGCGAGACGGGCGGGTCCGGCCTGGGACTCGCGATCGTGTCGTCCATCGTCTCCGCGCACAACGGCCACGTCGACGTGGTCGAGACGCCGGGCGGCGGCGCGACGTTCCGGGTGTCGCTGCCGCTCGCCGGCTCGAGCTCGGCACCGCAGCGGGTCGCGAACGCCTGAGCGCGGCACCACCGGGCCGACCGGGCCCGCGACTCGTCCTCGACAGGCCGTGGCGGCGGCCCTGACCCATCCCGACCGGGCAGGGGCGCATCGCGCCTCGCAACGCCCGCATACGGTCGCTGCACGACGAACCGGAGGGATGACATGACGAGGTACCAGGTCGACAGCGAGCAGGTGCACGCGGCGACGCAGAGCATGCAGGGCACGATCGGGCGGATCCAGTCCGAGGTGGGTGCCCTGCTGGCACAGCTCACCGGGCTGCAGGGGTCGTGGTCGGGCCAGGCGTCGGCGGCGTTCCAGGCCGCGGTCGCCGACTGGCGCCTGACGCAGCAGCACGTCGAGCAGAGCCTCGCCGGGCTGAACCAGGCGCTGGGCGCCGCCGCGATGCACTACGCCGACGCCGAGCAGGCGAATGCGCGCCTGTTCGTGCGCTGACGGCGGCGGTCGGGCCCGAACGACCCCGGCCGGCACGACGAAGGGCGCCTCCCGGAGGAGGCGCCCTTCGCGCGTTGGATGCGGCGCTCGCGGCCATGCGGACCCGGGGGCCCGCTCGGGACTAGAAGTCCATGCCGCCCGTCGGGTCGGCGGGGACCGGCGCAGCCTTCTCCGGCTTGTCGGCGACGACGGCCTCGGTCGTGAGGAAGAGGCCGGCGATCGACGCGGCGTTCTGCAGCGCCGAGCGGGTCACCTTGGCGGGGTCGATGATGCCCTGCGCGAGCAGGTCGCCGTACTCGCCGGTCGCGGCGTTCAGGCCGTGGCCCGCGGGGAGCTCCGAGACCTTGTTCGCGACGACGCCCGGCTCGAGGCCGGCATTGAGGGCGATCTGCTTGAGCGGCGCCTCGATGGCGACCTTGACGATGTTCGCACCGGTCGCCTCGTCGCCCGCGAGCTCGAGCTTGCCGAACGCGGCCTTGCCGGCCTGGATGAGGGCCACGCCACCACCGGCGACGATGCCCTCCTCGACGGCGGCCTTCGCGTTGCGGACGGCGTCCTCGATGCGGTGCTTGCGCTCCTTGAGCTCGACCTCGGTGGCCGCGCCCGCCTTGATGACGGCGACGCCGCCCGCGAGCTTGGCGAGGCGCTCCTGGAGCTTCTCGCGGTCGTAGTCCGAGTCGGTGTTGTCGATCTCCGAACGGATCTGGGCGACGCGGCCCGCGATCTGGTCGGGGTCGCCGGCACCCTCGACGATGGTCGTCTCGTCCTTGGTGATGACGACCTTGCGGGCCTGGCCGAGCAGGTCGAGCGTGGCGTTCTCGAGCTTGAGGCCGACCTCCTCGGAGATGACCTGGCCGCCGGTGAGGATCGCGATGTCCTGGAGCTGCGCCTTGCGGCGGTCGCCGAAGCCCGGCGCCTTGACGGCGACCGACTTGAAGATGCCGCGGATCTTGTTGACGACGAGCGTGGCCAGGGCCTCACCGTCGACGTCCTCGGCGATGATCAGGAGCTGCTTGCCCGACTGGATCACCTTGTCGACGATCGGGAGCAGGTCCTTGATGTTCGAGATCTTCTGGTTGGCGATGAGGATGTACGGGTCCTCGAAGACCGCCTCCTGGCGCTCAGGGTCGGTGACGAAGTACGCCGACAGGTAGCCCTTGTCGAAGCGCATGCCCTCGGTCAGCTCGAGCTCGGTGCCGAAGGTGTTCGACTCCTCGACGGTGACGACGCCCTCCTTGCCGACCTTGTCGATCGCCTCGGCGATGATCTCGCCGATCTGCGGGTCGGCCGCCGAGATGGACGCGGTCGCGGCGATCTCGTCCTTGGTCTCGACCTCCTTGGCGGTGGCGAGGAGCTCCTCGGAGACGGCCGAGACGGCCTTCTCGATGCCGCGCTTGAGCGAGATGGGGTCGGCGCCTGCGGCCACGTTGCGGAGGCCCTCGCGCACGAGCGCCTGGGCGAGCACGACCGAGGTCGTGGTGCCGTCGCCGGCGACGTCGTCGGTCTTCTTCGCGACCTCCTTGACGAGCTCCGCGCCGATCTTCTCGTACGGGTCGTCGAGCTCGATCTCCTTGGCGATCGACACGCCGTCGTTCGTGATGGTGGGGGCGCCCCACTTCTTCTCGAGCACGACGTTGCGGCCGCGCGGGCCGAGGGTCACCTTGACCGCGTCGGCGAGCGTGTTGAGGCCACGCTCGAGGCCGCGACGGGCCTCCTCATCGAAAGCAATGATCTTTGCCATGTGTGTCTCTCGTCCCTTCCCGGACGTCTAAGAACCGTGGGGTTAGCACTCGAATCGACTGAGTGCTAAACCGATTCTGGCACTCGCATGCGTCGAGTGCAAGCGAGGCGGCGCCCGACCGGGGCGAGCGGACATGCGGAAGCGCCGCCGGGGGCATCCGGCGGCGCTTCCGAAGAATCGAACTCAGGCGGGACGGACCGCCTCGGCCTGCGGGCCCTTCGAGCCGGAGCCCACCTCGAAGATCACCTGCTGGCCCTCTTCGAGGACCTTGTAGCCGGCCATGTCGATGGCGGAGTAGTGGACGAAGACGTCCTGTCCCCCACCGTCGACGGTGATGAATCCGTATCCCTTTTCAGCGTTGAACCACTTCACGGTTCCGTTCGCCATGCGTTGCTCCCATGTTGCCGTGTATCGAAGTCAGCACGTGCCGTCGGCTGTACCGGGCCGTCGTCGTGCCGACGTCGACGACGGGGACCGGCGCCGGGTGCTCACACGGGTGTTCGAGCGGCCGTTTCTAGATACTCACGTCGCGACGGCCGCGCACAAGGTCTCCGACGCCGCGAATGGTCGCAGAATGGCAACGATTCACCGTCCCGTCACTCCGCGACGGCGTCGGCGTAGTCCGCTCCGAGGACGACCACGAGCTGCATGCCCTCCTCGCCGAACTCCTCGGAGAGCCGCACCTCGGACTCCGGCAGCTGCTGCGCGACGCCTCGGGCGGCGCCCTCGAGGTCGGCGGAGGCGTAGTACACGACCGTCTGCTCGATGTCGTTGCGATCGGCGTTCGCGGTGATGCCGACGGGGACGCCCGCAGCGGTGAGCGCCTCGCCCGCCTGCGCGGCCAGACCGGTGGTCGAGGTGCCGTTCAGCACCGCGACCGTCACGTCGGGGGCGAGGGTGGGCTCCGCGGTCGGGACGGCCGAGGCCGGCGCCGTCGGCAGCGCCGTGTCGTCGAAGTCGAGTCGCTGGTTGTAGGCGGCGACGGCGGCGATGCCGGCGCCGGCGAGCACGACGGTCGCGAGCGCCGCCCACGCGAGGGTCACCCAGCGCCGCCCGCGTCGGGCGGGCGCGCGGTGCGCGCCGACCCGGTCCATGCCGTGCGGGATCGAATCGAACCGGTCGCGGGGGAACTTCTGCACCTGTGGTCCAGTCGGTCGGGGCGCTCAGGCGAGCGGCCGGGCGGTCGGGATGGCACGGCGCGCACGCGAGTGCGCACGTGCCTCGCGCTGCCGCTGCAGGCGACCGATGAGCATCGGGTCGAACCGCAGGGCGGCCGGCGAATCGACGAGCGCGCCGAGGAGCCGATAGTACCGGGCCGCGGAGAGCCCGAGCTCGTCGCGGATGGCGTCGGCCTTCCGGGCGGGGTCGCGCCACGGTCGGGATTCGAAGGCGAGGATCGCGCGTTGCGCGTCGTCGAGCCCGTCTGCGTCCATCGCACCTCACTCACCGGAGTCCGCCGTCGACCACATCCTAGGGAGCGGATGCCGGGAGCCCGCCCCATGCGACGGCGCGGCCCGAACACGGCCATCGGAGCGCGCCGACGGTGCGGGTTCCAGACGCCCGCGCATCGACGGGAACACCGTCGCACCGGGACACGTTGCATCCGACGTCCCGCAAAGCTGCGACGATGGAAGACGGCCGACCGACCCGGAGGAGACCGCATGGCGTACCAGGTGAACAAGTCCGACGACGAGTGGCGCGCAGAACTCGGCGACGAGCAGTACGCGGTGCTCCGCGAGGCCGCGACCGAGCGCCCGTGGACGGGCGAGCTCCTCGACGAGGAGCGCGCGGGGATCTACGCGTGCGCCGCGTGCGCCAGCGAGCTCTTCAAGTCCGGCACGAAGTTCGACTCCGGCTGCGGCTGGCCGAGCTTCTACGAGTCGGTGCGACCCGAGGCCGTCGAGCTCATCGAGGACACCTCGCTCGGGATGCTGCGCACCGAGGTGCGCTGCGCGAACTGCGGTTCGCACCTCGGTCACGTCTTCCCCGACGGCTTCGGCACGCCGACGGGCGACCGCTACTGCATGAACTCGATCGCGCTCGAGTTCACCCCCGAGTCCTGAGCGTGGGCGCCGCCCGAGACGCCGTCCTCGCGCGTCGGTCGTGGCCGGAGGTCACGGACGGCGCGCCGACCGACGCCGAGCTCGTCGAGCTCCTCGAGGCCGCGTCGACCGTGCCCGACCACGCCGCCCTCGGGCCGTGGCGGGTGATCGCGCTGCGCGGCGATGCCCGTGCGCGCCTCGGGCAGGCGCTCGTCGAGGCGTCAGGGTTCGACGGCACGGCGGCCGACAAGCTCGCGGCCAAGCCGCTCCGCGCTCCCCTGCTGCTCGCACTCGTCGCCGTCGTGCGGCGGCACCCGAAGGTGCCCGCCTGGGAGCAGGACGCGTCGGCCGCCGGCGTCGGGCACCTGCTCGCGCTGCTGCTCGACGATGCCGGCTGGGGCGTCATGTGGCGCACGGGGCCCTTCACGCGGGATCCGGCCGTCTCGCGGATGCACGGCCTCGCCGACGACGAGCACCTGCTCGGCTGGCTCTACGTGGGCGGCCGCAGCGCCGCCGACCGACCCCAGCGCCGCCTCGGGACGCGCGCCGCGGACCGGTTCACCGCCCTGACGTGACCCCGCCGGCTCCCCCGGCCGTCGCCGTCCCGGCGCCCTCCGCCGCGAGATGCCGCGCCGGGCGCCAGCGGATGCTCGCGAGCGCGACGGCGACGAGCGCGAGCACGGTCCCGCCGACGGTCGCGAAGCCCACCGGCCGCGCCGAGGTCGGCAGCAGCAGGTCGAGCGCGAGGGCGGCAGCGAGCTGGCCGGCGACCAGGCCGAGGGCCAGCACGAGCACGCCCACCCGCCGGACCAGCACGGCCTGCGCCGCGATGAAGACGCAGCCGATCGCACCGCCCGCGTAGAGCCACGGCGACGTCGGGAATGCGGTCGGCCAGCCGACGGATGCCGCGTGCACCAGCATCACGACGACGAGCACCGAGGTGCCGACGAGGAAGTTCGTGAGCGTCGCCGCGAGTGCACTCGCCGATCCCGTGCGCACGCGACCGTTCATCGCCTGCTGCCAGGACGCGCCGATTCCGGCCGAGAACGGCAGCAGCATGAGCCAGAGGGGCACGGTCCCGGCGACCTGGGCCGACACCGCCCAGCCGATCGCCACCAGGGCGAGCACGGCCCCGGCGATGCGGGTCGGGCTGAGCGGGCGGCGTCCGCCGGGTCCCAGGCCGATCGCGTCGAAGACCACCCCGCCGAGGGTCTGCCCGGCGACGATGGCCACCGTGAACAACGCCACGCCGAGCACGCCGACCGCGAGCCCCTGGGTCGCCACGAACCACGCGCCGGCGACCCCGCCGAGCAGCATCCACCACGCCAGCCGCCCGGCTCGCACCGCGTCGCGCAGCCGCCGGAGGCCGCGGCGGCCCTCCGGCCACAGCGCGGCGAGCAGCGCGAGGATCGCGAGGCCCGACCCGAACGAGATCGCCGCGGCGACCGAGAAGTCGTCGAGCTCCCTCGCGAGCTCGCCGTTGACCCGCGACTGGAGCGCGACGAAGCCGCCCGACACGATCGTGAGCGCGATGGCGGCCCACATCGGAATCCGGGACGACTCCGCGTGGGCGTGATGATGGGCGTTGGCCGGACCACCCGGTACGCCGGGAGGCGGCGCGACCGGAGTCGGGTCCGGAGGAGCGGAGGAACTCGACATCGAGCCGGCTACGGGACTCGAACCCGTAACCACCGCTTTACAAGAGCGGTGCGCTACCAATTGCGCCAAGCCGGCAGGGACCCTGACATCCTATCGAGGCACGCGTGGCACGCGCGCATGACGACGGCCCGGCCGGTCGGCCGAGCCGTCGTCGGACGAACGGGGGTCTGCGCTCAGCCCGCCTCGGGAGTGGGCGTCGGCGTGGGCGTCGCCTCGGACTCCGAGTAGCTCTCGCCGGTGGCCTGGAGCACGAACGCCTGGAACTCGGCCGGGTCCTCGAGGGAACCGACGTACTGCTTGCCGTTCACGAGCACCGTGGGCGTGCCCGTCACCGACGCCAGGTCGGAGTTCGGGATCGGCTCGGTGAGCGCACGCTCCGTGGCATCCTGCACCCAGCTCTTGAACTGGGTGTCGTCGATGCAGGAGTCGACCGACGACGCGGCGCCGGCCGTCGCGGCGAGGTCCTTGATCTCGTCGTTCGTGAGGCCCGCGGTGAGCTCCTCGGGCTGGTTCTCGAACATGAGGGAGTTGAAGTCGAAGAACGCCTCGGGCGACTCCTCCGCCACGCAGGCGGCGGCGTTCGCCGCGCGCAGCGAGTACTGCGTGCCGGCGGACTTGTTCGTGAGGATGGCGATCGGGTGGATCTCGAGCGTCGCGGCGCCCTGCTCGACCATGGTGCGCATGGTCGCGGAGTTGGTCGTCTCGAACTGGCCGCAGAACGGGCACAGGTAGTCGAGGTAGACGACGATGTTGGCGACCGTGCCGCTCTCGTCGGGGACGGTCGGGGTCGGCTGCCCGCCGGCGGGGATCGCGGGGGTCTCGACGGCCTCGATGCCGGCCTCGCCGCCGATCATGAGGATGCCGTCGCTCGCCATGTTCCGGGGACCGGGGCCCTCGGGGCGGACGCTGTTGAAGATCAGGCCGCCGATCAGCGCCGCCACCGCGACGATCGCCAGCACCACGCCGCCCTGGATGAGGAACTTGTTCCGGCGGTCGCGCTTGCGCTGCTCCTCCCGGAGCACGCGGGCCTTCTCGCGGGCCGCCTCGCGGCGTTGGTTGCGGGTGGGGCGTGGCTCTGATCCGCCAGTGCTCATCGTGGGTCAACTCCGGGTCGCTGTGGGGGCGCGCGCGATTGCAGGCGCACGCACCGAAGAGTGTAGGAGCGATCACTGGGAATCGTCCAAACGACGCCCGGACGCGGACTGGATGCGGCATCCGAGGCGGGCGCCCGTGCGGACATCACGCGGACGACCCCCGCGAGAACGCATGGCATACTAGGGGGGCGTCGACATCGAGGTCGGCGTTTCCATTCACTACGGATCGTCCGGCACGTACCTGCCGGTGAAGGAGAACAGAACCATGGCGTCAGTCACGTTCGACAAGGCCACCCGCCTGTACCCGGGTGGCACCCGTCCCGCCGTCGACCAGCTCGACCTCGAGATCGCAGACGGCGAGTTCCTCGTCCTCGTCGGTCCCTCGGGCTGCGGCAAGTCCACCTCGCTCCGCATGCTGGCGGGCCTCGAAGAGGTCAACGAGGGCAACATCTTCATCGGCGACCGCAACGTCACCGACGTGCCCCCGAAGGACCGCGACATCGCGATGGTCTTCCAGAACTACGCGCTGTACCCGCACATGACCGTCGCCGAGAACATGGGCTTCGCGCTCAAGATCGCCGGCGTCGGCAAGGAGGAGCGCGCCGCGCGCGTCCTCGAGGCGGCCAAGCTGCTCGACCTCGAGCCGTACCTCAACCGCAAGCCGAAGGCCCTCTCCGGCGGCCAGCGCCAGCGCGTCGCCATGGGCCGCGCGATCGTGCGCCAGCCCCAGGTGTTCCTCATGGACGAGCCGCTGTCGAACCTCGACGCCAAGCTCCGGGTCCAGACCCGCACCCAGATCGCGTCGCTCCAGCGCCGCCTCGGCGTCACGACGGTCTACGTCACGCACGACCAGACCGAGGCGCTCACCATGGGCGACCGCATCGCGGTCCTCAAGGACGGCGTCCTCCAGCAGGTCGGCACCCCGCGCGAGCTGTACGAGCGGCCGAGCAACGTGTTCGTCGCCGGCTTCATCGGATCGCCCGCGATGAACCTGTTCCACGCGGAGCTGGTCGAGGGCGGCATCAAGTTCGGCACCGCCACGGTGGACGTGCAGCGCGAAGCGCTCGCGACCGCCTCGAGCAACATCGTGACCGTGGGCGTCCGCCCCGAGGACATCCAGGTCTCGAACACGCCCGGCGAGGGCCTCGAGGTGAAGGTCGACCTCGTCGAGGAGCTCGGCGCCGACGGCTACCTCTACGGCCACTCCGAGATCGAGGGCAAGCGCACCGACATCGTCGCGCGCGTCGACGGCCGCAGCCACCCGTTCGCGGGCGACACCGTCTACCTGCTCCCCACCCCGAAGCACGTGCACGTCTTCGACGCCGAGTCGGGCGAGCGCCTGCTCAAGGAGGCGGTCGCCAGCTGACCGACTCCGGTCATCCACGACGCCGGTCGGGCCCTCGGCCCGGCCGGCTTCGTCGTTCCCCGGTACGCTGTCCCTGATGAGCGGCACTCTCTCGATCACGTCGGCGATGACCGACCCCGCACTGCTCGACCTCCCGTGGGACCTCCCACTCGAGGCCTGGCCGAGCGAGCACATCGCTGCGCTGCCCAAGGGCATCTCCCGTCACCTCGTCCGCTTCGCCCACCTGGGAGGCCACGTGGTGGCCATCAAGGAGACGACCGCGGAGATGGCGAAGGGCGAGTACGAGATGCTGCGGACGCTGCAGCGCCTCGAGATCCCGTGCGTCGAGCCGGTGGCCGTGATCACGAACCGCACCGACGCCGACGGCGAGGCCCTCGCGCCGGTGCTCGTGACGAGGCACCTCCGTTTCTCGTTGCCGTACCGCGCGCTGTTCTCGCAGACGCTCCGCCCCGACACCGCGACCCGGCTCGTCGACGCCCTCGCGGTGCTGCTGGTGCGCCTGCACATCATCGGGTTCTTCTGGGGCGACGTCTCGCTCTCGAACACGCTGTTCCGGCGCGATGCGGGTGCGTTCGCGGCGTACCTCGTCGACGCCGAGACCGGCAAGCTCTACGAGGGCGGGCTCTCCAACGGCCAGCGCGAGAACGACCTCGAGATCGCCCGCGTCAACATCGCAGGCGAGCTGCTCGACCTCGAGGCGGGTGGGCGCGTCGCCGACGAGCTCGACCCCGTGCGCATCTCGAACGGCATCGTCGACGCCTATCGGAACCTCTGGCGCGAGCTCACCGGCAGCGAGTCCTTCGGCATGGCCGAGCGCTGGCGCATCAACGAGCGCGTGAACCGCCTCAACGAGCTGGGGTTCGACATCGAGGAGCTCGCGATCCGGACCGACGAGTCGGGCACGACGCTCCGCATCCAGCCCAAGGTCGTCGACGCCGGCCATCACCAGCGCCGGCTGCTCAGGCTCACCGGCCTCGATGCCGGCGAGAACCAGGCGCGTCGCCTGCTCAACGACCTCGACTCGTATCGCGCGGCCTACCGCAAGGACGCCGACGAGGAGATGGTCGCCCACGAGTGGCTCATGCGCGTGTTCGAGCCGGTCGTCCGCGCGGTGCCGTCGGAGTTGCGCGGCAAGCTGGAGCCCGCGGAGATCTTCCACCAGCTCCTGGAGCACCGGTGGTACATGGCGCAGACCGAGGGCCGCGACATCCCCCTCGCCGAGGCGCTCACCGCGTACATCAACGACGTGCTGCGGCATCGTCGCGACGAGGCGACCGTCATCGGGCCGCCGACCGAGGCGATCACGACCGCCATGCCGGCGGTCGCCCCCGACACCGCCGCCGTGCCCGTGCACCACCCCGACGACGAGGGCGACTGGCGCCTCAAGGTGTGACGCGAGTTCCGTGCCCTCGTCGAGCGCCGGGCGACGTCCTACCCGACCGCGGCCTCGGCGCGCAGCTTCGCGATCTCGTACAGCGTGACGGATGCCGCGATGCCGGCGTTCAGCGACTCGGTCGCCGCCGAGATGGGGATCGACACGACCGCGTCGCACGTCTCGGTGACCAGGCGCGAGAGCCCCTTGCCCTCGGAGCCGACGACGATCACGATCGGCCGATCGGCGAAGTCGAGGCCCGGCAGTGAGACGTCGCCACCGCCGTCGAGCCCGAGCACGAACACGCCGCGCTCCTTCAGCGCCTTGAGCGTCTGCGTGAGGTTCGAGGCCATCGCGACGGGCACGCGCGCGGCGGCACCCGCCGAGGTCTTCCATGCGGACGCGGTGACGCCGACCGATCGGCGCTGCGGAACGATGACGCCCTGGCCGCCGAAGGCGGCGGTCGAGCGGATGATGGCACCGAGGTTGCGCGGATCGGTCACGCCGTCGAGCGCGATGAACAGCGGCGTCTCGCCGGAATCGATCACCTCGTCGAGCAGGTCGACGGGGTGCGCGTACTCGTACGGCGGCACCTTGAGCGCGAGCCCCTGGTGCACGCCGCCCTCACCCGCGAGCCGGTCGAGCTCGGGCCGCATGACCTCGAGGATCGGGATGCCGCGGCCCGTGGCGACCTTCACGGCCTCCTTGACGCGGTCGTCCATCTCGATCCGAGCCGCGATGTACAGCGTCGTCGCGGGGATGCGCGTGCGCAGCGCCTCGACGACGGCGTTGCGGCCGGTCACGATCTCGGACTCGTCGCCCGACTTCGCGCGACGTGCCGCACCCGACGCGCCGCGCGGGGCGCCCGGGCGCTGCCCGCCGCGACCGCCGGACTTGGCGGCGGCGCGCTCGGCGGCGACCTTCTTCTTGTACGCCTGGTGATACGGGCGATCCTCCGCCTTCGGCGTCGGGCCCTTGCCCTCGAGGGCCTTGCGGCTGTGGCCGCCGGTCCCGACCTTCTGGCCCTTGCCCTTCTTGCGCACGGCTCCGGCGCGAGGCTTTCCGCTGCTGCCCTTCATGAGGTGAGGCTCCAATGCGTTCCGGTCTGGCTGTCTTCGATGGTGATGCCGGCATCGGCGAGTTCGGCGCGGATGCGGTCGGCGGCGGCCCAGTCCTTCGAGGCGCGCGCTGCGCGGCGATCCTCGAGGAGCCGGGCGACGAGGGTGTCGAGCGCGGTGGCGACCGGACCGGCATCCGTCGCCCAGAGCGCGTCGGTCGGGTCGATGCCGAGCACCCGGACCATCGCGAGTGCCTGCCCGCGAAGGTCGGCCGCGCTGCCGAGGTCCTCCCCGTCGAGCGCCTGGTTGCCCGCGCGGACGGTCTCGTGCAGGACGGCGAGCGCCTGCGGCACGCCGAGGTCGTCGTCCATGGCCTCGGCGAACGACTCCGGCCACGTGGCATCCGCCCCCGCATCGGCGTAGCGGGTGCCCGCGAGGCGCCGCTCGACGCGCGTGAGGAAGGTGCGGATGCGGTCGACCGCCGCCTCGGCCTCGGCGAGCGAGTCGGGCGAGTAGTCGAGCGTCGAGCGGTAGTGCGCCTGGCCGAGCAGGTACCTGACGGCGAGGGGCGAGGCGAGCGCCGTGAGCTCGCTCGCGTAGACCGAGTTGCCGAGCGACTTCGACATCTTCTGGCCGCCGATGTTCACGAGGCCGTTGTGCACCCAGTAGCGCGCGAAGCCGTCGCCGGCCGCGGTCGACTGGGCGAGCTCGTTCTCGTGGTGGGGGAAGCGCAGGTCGAGCCCGCCGCCGTGGATGTCGAACTCGGGCCCGAGGTAGCGCGCGGCCATCGCCGAGCACTCGATGTGCCATCCGGGTCGGCCCGGTCCCCACGGCGATTCCCAGCCCGCGGAGCGCGGCTCGGTCGCCTTGTGCCCCTTCCAGAGCGCGAAGTCGCGCGGGTCTCGCTTGCCGCGCGGGTCGGAGTCGGCCGCGGCCTCCATGTTCTCGCGGGCCTGCCGGGTCAGCTCGCCGTAGGTCGTCCAGCTGCCGGTGTCGAAGTAGACGTCGCCGGAGCCGTCGGGCGCCGGGTAGGCGTGCCCGCGGTCGATGAGGCGCTGGATGATCCGCTGCATCTGCGTGACGCTCGCGGTGGCGCGCGGCTCGTAGGTCGGCGGCAGGATGCCGAGCGCGTTGTAGGCGGCGGTGAACTCCAGCTCGACCCGGTACGCGAGCGACCACCACTGCTCGCCGATGCCCTCTTCGGCGGCGGCGTTCAGGATCTTGTCGTCGATGTCGGTCACGTTCCGCACGAAGGTCACCGCGTACCCGCGCGCCATGAACCAGCGGCGCATGATGTCGTACACCAGCGCGCTGCGGAGGTGCCCGATGTGCGGGCTCGACTGCACGGTCGGTCCGCAGACGTACATGCCGACGTGCCCCTCCTCGAGGGGCACGAAGTCACGCAGGGCCTGGGCCTTCGAATCGTGGAGTCGCACGGTCACCCGTCAAGCGTACCGGCGCGCCCGCTCTCAGAACGGTGAAGCCGGATGTCGCGCCTCAGCGCATGGGCGGCTCCCCGTTGCGGCCCGATGGCGGGCCAGCGTCAGGCGGGCAGCACCAGGGCGGTCGCGATCGCCGTGACGCCCTCGCCGCGCCCGGTGAACCCGAGGCCGTCGGTCGTCGTCGCGGCGAGGCTGACGGGGGCGCCGACGATGCCGGTCAGCACGGCCTCGGCCTCGGCGCGGCGGGGCGCGAGCTTCGGACGGTTGCCGACGACCTGGACCGACACGTTGCCGACGCGCCATCCGGCCTCGGCGAGTCGGCGCACGGTCTCGGCGAGGAACACCTCGCCGTGCGCGCCGGAGAACCGCGGGTCGTCGGTGCCGAACATGCCGCCGATGTCGCCCAACCCGGCGGCGGCGAGGAGCGCATCGCAGATCGCGTGCGCGACGGCGTCGCCGTCGGAGTGCCCGGACAGCCCGCGCTCCCCCGGCCAGTGGAGACCCGCGAGCCAGAGTGCGCTGTCGGGGTCGTCCGCGAAGCCGTGCACGTCGATGCCGGTGCCGACGCGGGGCACCGACGCGCGCGCCGCGAGTGCGCGCGGCGCCGACCGCTCGGCCGCGGGCGTGCTCGCAGCCCGATCGGCGAGCAGCTGCTCGGCACGGTGCAGGTCGGAGGGCACCGTGATCTTGAACGCGCGCGCGTCACCGGGGACCACGTCGACGGGCACGCCGGCGGCGGCGACGAGGGCCGCGTCATCCGTGAAGTCGGCACCGGCAGCGGCGTAGGCCGACTCGAGCACCTCGCGGGGGAAGCCCTGCGGCGTCTGCATGGCGGCGAGCTCCGACCGATCGACCGTTTCCAGGACGTGACCCTCGCCGTCGACGCGCTTGACGGTGTCGACGACGGGGAGGCCGGGCACGATGCCGCGGCCACGAGCCTCGACCGCCGCGGCCACCTCGTCGAACACCGCAGAGGGCGCGAGCGGCCGCGCCGCGTCGTGCACGAGCACGACCTCGATCTCGCGCGGGAGTTCGGCGATGCCGCGCGCGACCGACTCCTGCCGGGTGAGCCCGCCGGGCACGACCACGAGGTCGACGGATGCCGCGGCCGCGCGCGCAGCGGAGCGCTCGCGCACCTCGTCCACGCGATCGGCCGGAGCCACGACGACCACGAACGGCGCCTCGCGCATGCCGAGGACGGCATCCAACGCGACCCCGAGGATCGTGTCGTCGCCGAGCGGGACGAGGGCCTTCGGTTCCGGATGCCCGAGCCGGGTGCCTGAGCCGGCGGCGACGACGATGACGGCGACGGTGGAGTCGTTCACTCCTCCACCGTAGCCGCCGGAACGATACGTCACCGGGCCGATCGCCCCGGTCCGACTCCGTTGCGGGCCGGCACCGGAGACGACGATCGCCGCCGTGCGCTTCCGCGCCGGCGGCGATCGTCGAAGGGGCTCCGCCTAGGAGGCGAGCACCTCGTCGAGGACGGTCGAAGCCTGCTCCTCGTCGGTCTTCTCTGCGAGCGCGAGCTCGGAGATCAGGATCTGGCGGGCCTTCGCGAGCATGCGCTTCTCACCCGCGGACAGGCCGCGGTCCTGATCGCGGCGCCAGAGGTCGCGGACGACCTCGGAGACCTTGATCACGTCGCCCGAGGCGAGCTTCTCGAGGTTCGCCTTGTAGCGGCGCGACCAGTTGGTCGGCTCCTCGGTGAAGGGGGCGCGAAGCACCTCGAAGACCTTGTCGAGGCCCTCCTTGCCGATCACGTCACGAACGCCGACCAGGTCGACGTTCTCGGCGGGCACCTCGATCACGAGGTCTCCCTGCGTGACGTTCAGCTTGAGGTAGAGCTTCTCTTCGCCCTTGATGATGCGTTTCTTGACTTCGACGATCGTTGCGGCACCGTGGTGGGGGTAAACGACGGTCTCGCCAACCTCAAAAAGCATGAATAGACGTCCTTTCGGCAACTTTCAGGATATCACACCGAGGTAGTGCTAAGGTTCCGCCTCCACGCCCGGGCGACGCCGACGCCGTAGGCTACACTCGACTCGATCCCACGCGCGCGGGTCGCATTCCGCTGCGCGCACGCTCGTCCTTGGAGGTTCTGTGAAGGCGCGTCTCGCGGTATCCGCTGCACTGGCTCTCGGCATCGCCATCGGCGGCAGCGGCTGCGCCATGCTGACCTACCAGGCGACCACCGAGAAGTACGACGCGAGCGACGGCGTCTCCGCCGATGTCGGCGCCCTCGACGTCCGCAACGTCCTCGTCGTGAGCGACGACGGCGAGGAGGGCAACCTCGTCCTGTCCGTCACCAACACGAGCACCGACGACGAGACGCTCTCGATCCAGCTCGTCGACGGGGGCGACACCTTCGAGATCGACGTCGACGGCGGAGAGACCGTCTCCCTCGGCACCGCCGAGGAGGACCCGCTGCTCATCGAGAACCTCGACGCCGAGGTCGGCGGCCTCATCGCCGTCTACCTGCAGGCAGGCAGCGCCGAGGGCGTCGAGATCCAGGTGCCCGTCCTCGACGGCCGCCTCCCCGAGTACGAGGACCTGGTCCCGTAGGGGCCCGAAGACACCGAGAGCGGATGCCGCGGCGCGAGCCGGCGGCATCCGCTCTCGTCGTTCGGGGCTAGGCCTCGAAGCGGTAGCCGAGCCCGCGCACGGTCACGAGCTGCACGGGCTCGGAGGGAGTGACCTCGATCTTCGACCGGATCCGCTTGATGTGGACGTCGAGGGTCTTCGTGTCGCCGAAGTAGTCGCTGCCCCAGACCCGGTCGATGAGCTGGCCGCGGGTCAGGACCCGGCCGGCGTTCCGCATGAGCAGCTCGAGCAGCTCGAACTCCTTGAGCGGCATCGCGACGGACTCGCCGTCGACCTCGACCGTGTGGCGGTCGACGTCCATCCTGACCCTGCCGCCCTCGATGACGGCCTCGTCGAGGTCCTCGGGCTCGATGCGCCGGCGGAGCACCGCCCGGATTCGCGCGAGCAGCTCGCGCGTCGAGTAGGGCTTCGTCACGTAGTCGTCGGCGCCGAGCTCGAGACCCACGACGATGTCCACCTCGGAGTCCTTCGCGGTGAGCATGATGATCGGCACGGTGGAGCGCTGGCGGATCTCGCGGCACACCTCGGTCCCCGGCAGGCCGGGCAGCATGAGGTCGAGCAGCACGAGGTCGGCGCCCTCGCGGTCGAACGCGGCCACGGCGGCGAGGCCGTCCGCGGCCACCTCCACCTCGTAGCCCTCGCGCTCGAGCAGGAAGCTCAGCGGGTCGCTCAGCGCGATCTCGTCCTCGACGAGCAGGATGCGGGTCACTCTCGGTCTCCTCGGGCTGGCGCGGCGGGAAGTGCCGCGGCGATACGGGTCTTGGCGTCCTCGGCGACGGGTGCCGGCGCGTCGGAGGCGGATTCGGCGGGCTCGGCGGCCTCGCGCGCGATGGGTCGCTCGGCGAGCGGCAGTCGGATCGTGAACGTCGAGCCCCGGCCGGGACGCGACCATACCCGCACGTCGCCGCCGTGGTTCTGCACGGTGTGCTTGACGATGCTGAGGCCGAGGCCGGAACCGCCGGTGTTGCGCGAGCGGGCCTGGTCGACGCGGTAGAAGCGCTCGAACACGCGGTCGAGGTCCTCCGGCGCGATGCCGATGCCCTGGTCGGCGATCGAGATCTCGACCGCGTCGTCGTCGACGATGACGCCGACCCCGACCCGACCGCCCTCGCTCGAGTAGGCGATCGCGTTCGAGATCAGGTTGTGCAGGGCGACGACGAGGAGCGCCTCGTCGCCGTAGACCTCGGCGCGGGACTTCGCCCGGACGGCGACGTCGACGCCCTTCGCGGCGGCGACCACGCGGTTCTGGTCGACGGCGGCCGCCACGACGCGATCGACGTCGATGAGCTCGTCGCGCCGGAGCGCATCGCGCGCCTGCAGTCGGGACAATTCGATGACCTCGCCCGTGATGTGCGCGAGCCGGGTCGACTCGATTCCGAGCCGATCGGCGAAGCGGCGCACCTGGTCGGGCTCGTCGGCGGCCTGGTCGAGGGCCTCGGCGAGCAGGCTCACCGAGGCGATCGGCGTCTTCAGCTCGTGGCTGATGTTCGCGATGAAGTCGCGGCGCACCTCGTCGAGCCGGTGCGCCTCGGTGCGGTCGTCGGCGAGCAGCAGCACGAAGCGCGTGCCGAGCCGGGCGACGCGCACCTGAAGTCGCATGGTCGCGTCGCCGAACGGCCCCCGCGGAAGCTCGATCTCGAGCGCGATCGGCTCGCCGGTCCGGCGCACGTCCGACACGAGGTCGACGAGCTCGGCGTGGGCGAGCATCTGGTTGCGGACCAGGCCCATCGCGAGCGCACCCGGCGAGGCGCGGAGCACGTTGTTGGAGGGATCGAGCACGACGCCGGCGGACTCCAGCACGTCGAGCACTTGGTCGACGCCGTCGGGGATCGTCGGTGCGACGACGCGGGCTGCGCTCTGGCCGCGGCGTTCGGCCATGTGCAGCACGACCGTGAACCCGGCCCCGAGGAGGATGCCGAAGGTCAGCGCGACCAGCACCGACCAGGTGGAGTCCATGGCACCACCCTAACCATGCCGGTCACCCCGGTTTCACCCGGGTGGACGCCGGCCGGGGGTAGGTTAGGGAGAGTTCAGCAGCACGGCACCTGCCGTTCACCTTCGACGGCGAGGATGTCGCGTGCCGGTCAGTGACCGGTCGTCCCGCGTGCCCGGCGTGGGAGCCCGAGACCATCGAAGGGGTCAAACACATGCGTGAGGTGTTCCAGCAGGAACTGCGCGAGGTTCAGGACGGCCTCGTCGAGATCGCGACGCTCGTCGCCCAGGCCATCGAGAAGGCGACGCGTGCGTTCAACGAGTCGAACGTGAGCCTCGCCGAGGAGGTCATCGCCGACGACCACCTCATCGACCAGCGCGCCCAGGCGCTCGACGAGCTCGCGATCACGATCCTCGCCCGCCAGCAGCCGGTCGCGCGCGACCTGCGCATCGTCGTCAGCGCGCTGCGCATCTCGGCCTCGCTCGAGCGCATGGGCGACCTCGCGACGCACATCTCGCAGCTCGCCCGGTACCGCTTCCCCGACAAGGTGGTCCCGAAGTCGCTCCGCCCGACGTTCATCGAGATGGGCGCGCTCGACGTCGAGATCGCGCGCAAGCTCGTCACGCTCCTCCAGAACGAGGACGTCGAACTGGCCAAGGCCATCCGCAACGAGGACGACAAGGTCGACGCACTGCACCTCTCGGTCTTCGACAAGGTGCTCGGCGAGACCTGGAAGGGCCAGGCGGTCGACACCGTCGACTCGACCCTCGCGAGCCGCTACCACGAGCGGTTCGCCGACCACGCCGTCGCGATCGCCCAGAAGGTCGACTACCTCGCCACCGGCGACTGGGTGCCCGAGCCCGTCGGCTGAGTCGGAGCCCGACATGCGACGAGGGCCGAGCGGATGCGACATCCGCTCGGCCCTCGTCGTCTGACGGGTCGGACTACTTCTTGCCCTGGGCCGCGACCGCGGCGGCTCCGGCGGCGGCCGCCTCGGGGTCGAGGTACTCGCCGGGCTTGGTCGGCATGAAGTCGTCGCCGAGCTCGTAGACCAGCGGGATGCCGGTCGGGATGTTCAGCTCGGCGATCTCCTCGTCGGAGATGCCGTCGAGGTGCTTGACGAGCGCGCGCAGCGAGTTGCCGTGCGCGGTGACGAGGACCGTCTTCCCGGCCTTCAGGTCGGGGATGATGTCGGACTCCCAGTACGGGAGCATGCGCGCGATGACGTCCTTCAGGCACTCCGTGCGCGGCATCTCGTCGTCCGAGAGGCCGGCGTAGCGCGGGTCGCCGACCTGCGACCACTCGGCGTCGTCGTCGAGCGGCGGCGGCGGGGTGTCGAACGAACGGCGCCAGAGCATGAACTGCTCCTGGCCGTACTTCTCGAGCGTCTCGGCCTTGTCGAGGCCCTGCAGCGCGCCGTAGTGGCGCTCGTTCAGGCGCCACGACCGGCGGACGTCGATCCAGAGGCGGTCCGCCGCCTCGAGGGCGAGGTCCGCGGTCTGGATCGCGCGGGTCAGCACCGAGGTGTGCAGCACGTCGGGCAGGACCCCCTTCTCGACGAGCAGTTCGCCGCCGCGGGTCGCCTCGGCGCGTCCTTGGTCGCTGAGCCGGACGTCGACCCAGCCGGTGAACAGGTTCTTCTGGTTCCAGTCGCTCTGGCCGTGGCGCAGCAGCACGAGGGTGTAGACCATGCGGTCCAGCCTAGCGACCCGGTCGCGGGCGTCGTCTGCGGCGTCGAACCGTGACGGATGCCGCGGACCGGGCGGGCTGCGACACTGGAGGGCATGCCGGTCGGATCCATCACGCGGGGCACGACGAACACGAACCGCCTGCGTCGCGTCGACCGCTGGATCGCCGAGCAGCCCGCATTCCGCCGCGCCGCCGATCCGCTCGTGGTAGACCTCGGCTACGGGGCGAGCGGCGTGACCGCGTTCGAACTCGCCTCCCGGCTCCGCCGGGCCCGCTCGGACGTGCAGGTCCTGGGGCTCGAGATCGATCCGGCACGGGTCCGGACCGCGGAGTCGCAGCTGGCCGACGTTCGTGCCGACCGCACCCCCTTCGCCCGCGACCTGCCCGTCGCGTTCGGCGTGGGCGGCTTCGAGGTGCCCGTGCCCGACGGCCGCCGACCCGCGGTGATCCGCGCGTTCAACGTGCTCCGCCAGTACGAGGAGGCCGACGTCCCGGCGGCGTGGTCGCGCATGGTCGACCGCCTCGCGCCCGGCGGCCTGCTCGTCGAGGGCACGTGCGACGAGCTCGGTCGCATCTCGAGCTGGGTGGGCGTGACGGATGCCGGCCCCCGGAGCTTCACGATCAGCCTGCGCCTGACCGGGCTCGACGCACCGTCGGTGGTGGCCGAACGACTGCCGAAGGCGCTGATCCACCGGAACGTCCCCGGCGAGCGCGTCCACGCACTGCTCGCCGCGCTCGACCTCGGCTGGCGCGTGCACGCGCCGCTGTCGGTGTACGGCCCGTCGCAGCGATGGATCGCGGTGGCCCGCGGCCTCCGCGATGCCGGGTGGCCGGTGCACGGCGGGGTTCGGCGCTGGCGGCTCGGCGAGCTCACGCTCGACTGGGCGTCCGTCGCGCCGCGCTGACCCTGGCTCAGTCCCCGGGAAGCAGTGCCCGAGCCTCCTCGAGCCCGAGCCCGGTCGCCGTGAGCAGGTCCACGAGGTACGGGCGGAGCGCCGCCAGCGTGTTCCGGTCGCCCTGCGATCCGTCCGGCAGGATCGCGACGGGGTCGAGGTGCCGGAGTATCTCGGCGAAGCCCTGCCTCGCGACCGGCTGCTGCGCCACGTCGCGCAACGACTCGTCGAACACCTCGACGGCGACCGCGATCCGGGCCACGACGTCGGCGACCGCCTCGCGCCGACGTCCGTCCCGCAGGCTCCACTCGACCCGCCGCGCGACGATGCGGAGGTTGCGCGTCGCGAGGTCGACGCCCGAGAGCATGGCGCGCTGGCGCTCCAGGTCGAACCTCGCCCGGCGCACGATCGGCGACAGCCGCGCGATCGCGATGCCGGAGTCGACGCTCGCGGTCCACGCCTCGACCGCGGGCTGGGTGGCCCGGGCGCGGGAGAGCGCCCGCCCCGCGGCATCCGCCTCACCCGATCGAAGCGCGGCCGCGAGCTCGAGGAGCACCGCGACGTGCTCGTCGAGCAGCCGCCGGCCGTCGCGGAGGGCGGTGCGGCGCGGATCGCGCGGGATCACCGCGGTCGCGAGCAGGGCGAACGCCCCGCCCACCACGGCGTCGAGCGTTCGCACGAACGGCCCGCCCTCGGGAGCCGGGACGAGCATCACCAGCGAGCACTGCACCGCCGCCGCGATGGCGAAGGATGCATTGCCCGACAGGAACCGGGCGACGGCGAGCGTGACCACGAGCGCGAGCGCGTACTGCCAGATGCCGCTGCCCGCGACGAGCAGCAGCCCCTCGGCGAGCGCGATGCCGAGCGTCATCGCGATGACGGTCTCGAGCACGCGGACCGGGCGCGCGTCACGGACGAACCCGAGCGACGTGATCGCGACGAGGGCGGAGATGAGCGGCTGCTCGTGGCCGACGACGAGCAGGGAGAACGAGTACGCCGCGATCGCGGTGACGGTGATCTGCAGGATCGCCGGCAGCGAGTCGCGGAGCCGGCCGAACCGCCGGCCCAGGGGGGTCGCCCCGCCGGGCGGTCGGGTCACGGGCGGATGCCGAGCCTCGGCAGTCGCGGCACCTCGACCGCCGCGGCCGCGCCGGCGGGCACGATCTCGACCTGCGCCGCGGCGACGTCGATGCCGTGGCTCTCCACGATGAGCTCGAGGTCGGCCGGTACCGCGCGCTTGACGACCGCGAGGGCGATCGGGCCGAGCTCGTGGTGCATCGCCGACGACGTGACGGCGCCGACCGCGCGGCGCTCGGGCTCCTCCCCCGGCGCGGGCTCGGGACGGGCCTTCAGGCCGATGACCGCGTCGCCCTGCGTCGGGAGGACCGTGTCGCTTCCGTCGAGGTGCAGCATCACGAGGCGGCGCGGCGGTCGGCCGAGGTTCACGACCTTCGCGACGGTCTCCTGCCCGCGGTAGCAGCCCTTGTGGAGGTCGACGGCGCTGCGGAGCCAGTCGAGCTCGTGCGGCAGGGTGCGCTCGTCGACCTCGGTCGCGAAGCGCGGTCGCCACGCCGCGACGCGCAGCGCCTCGAGTGCGAACGTGCCGGCCACCTCGACCGAACCGGACCGGACCGCGCCCGCGAGGGTCGCGAGTGCGTCGCGGGGGACGATGGCCTCGGCGAACCGCCATCCTGCGCCCGCGTGCCCCGCCTCCGGCGCGTAGCCGTAGCCGTCGGCGAGCACCTGCCGCCAGGGGTCGTGCCAGACCAGGGCGCCGACGGGGAGCTCGGCCGGGAACCCATCGCCCGCCGGCATCGCGCCGACGACGGCGAACCCCTCGCTCACGTCGGCGACCTCGACGCGCAGCATGAACCGCATGCGGTCGAGCCACGTCGCGAGCGCCGGAGCGGCGTCGCCCTCGAGCACGAGCCAGGTGCGCTCGCCGTCGTCGACGACGTGGACGGCGTGCTCGACGTGCCCCGAGGCGTCGAGGAACAGCGCTTCGGCGCTCTCGCCCGGTTCCAGGTGGTCGAGCGCGCGGCTCGCCATCGAGTTGAGCCACGAGCGGCGGTCGGGCCCCGTCACCGTGATCACGCCCCGGTTCGACAGGTCGACGATCGCGCGCCCCTCCTCGAGGCGGCGCTGCTCGACCATCGGATTGCCGTAGTGCGCGGCGACGCCCTCGTCGGGCGCGTCGCCGACGACCGCGCCGGGCAGGGCGAGGAAGGGCGAACCGCTCATCAGTCGACCTTCGCGAGCCGGGCCGACGCGTGCGTGCGGAGGTCCTGGCCGAGCGCGGCGATGTCCCACGCCCAGAGGAGGTGGTTCTCGACGAGCCCGTAGAGCCTCGTCGCCGCGGCGTACTCCTTGGCGCCGGCGGTGCGCATGACGGCGTCGGTCGCGAGGTCGATGCGCGGCCCCTTCACCTGCCCGAGGTAGAGCTCGCTCACCCCGCCGGGGTGCACGATCGAGACCTCGAGGTCGAAGCCGCCGGCGTCGTTGCGCAGCGTCTCCACGGCCTCGGCGTCGGGGAAGCGCGTCGCCCCGACCGCGGGCAGCATGGCCGGACCCTGGTCGCCCTCGCCGAGCGGGCGCGCGAGCCGCCAGTAGCCCGTCTCGGCCGCCAGCGGCGTCGGCTCGCCGTCATCCGTCGTCGGGAACAGCCAGGTGTAGGACGTGTAGTTGAGGTAGGGAAGGCCGTCGTGGCTGAAGCTCACGCGCTGACCGAACTCGTGCGTGACCGAGCCGTCGCCGACGGCGTAGTCGATCACGCCGGAACCCTCCCAGACCCCGATGAGCCAGGAGAGCGGAACGAGCTCCGCGGGGAGGTCGACCGGCAGCTCGATCACGATCTAGCGCTGCCCCTTGAAGAGCTTGTAGACGACCACGCCGCTGATCCAGGCGATCGTGAGGCTCGCGAGACCGAGCAGGCCGATGAAGAAGAGTTCGAGCGCGAGCAGCGAGGACATGGTGCGAGTCTACCCGTTGGTCAGCCGACGACCGGCAGCAGCGCGAGCGCCCCGACGGCCACCGGGACCACGGCGCCCGCGATCGACGCGCTGGCCCGGCCGACGTAGCCGTGCGGCCTCCGCGACGCGAGCTGCAGCAGCAGTGCGGCGATGACGGATGCCGCGAACACCATGCCGAGCACACCCAGCGCGGCAGACGGGCCGGAGTCGTGGAACCAGACCCTGGTACCGGACCACGCGAAGCCGACGACCACGACGGACCCGACCGTGGAGAGGAGCCAGACGGCGGGCACGGCCCATCGTGCGAGGCCCGTCGCCGGTGCTCCCGCGTCGTCCTGCGTCACGCGTCCCCCGTTCTCCGTCGCCCACTGCTCGGCGTCCCGTAGTATTGACCGCACCTTACTACTGGAGTGTGTGCGTGGCGCAGCTGCTGATCCTGACGCCGGCAGCAAACGAAGACGTTCTCCCGGCCCTGTCTCTCCTGACGCATCGGGTGCGCGTGATTCCGGCGTCACCCGACCAGCTCGTGCGCGCGCCCGAGGCCGACCTGGTCTTCCTCGATGCCCGCACCAACCTCGCGGGCGCGAAGGCGCTCGCCCAGATCCTGCGCACGACCGGCCTCTCCGTGCCGCTGATCCTCGTCGTGACCGAGGGCGGGCTCACCGCGGTGAACGCCGACTGGGGCGTCGACGACGTGATCCTCGAGCAGGCGGGCCCCGCCGAGATCGACGCGCGGATCCGGCTCGCACTCGGCCGGGCGCAGGCCGCACAGCCGGCCGAGCGCATCCAGACCTCCGGCGTCGTGATCGACGAGGCGAGCTACTCCGCCAAGGTCCACGGTCGCACCCTCGACCTCACCTACAAGGAGTTCGAGCTCCTCCGCTTCCTCGCGGCCCACCCGTCGCGCGTGTTCACGCGCGAGCAGCTGCTCAGCGAGGTGTGGGGCTACGACTACTTCGGCGGCACTCGCACGGTCGACGTGCACGTGCGACGCCTCCGCGCGAAGCTCGGCGACCTCGACAGCCTCATCGGCACCGTGCGGAACGTGGGCTACCGCTTCAACGTCCACGAGGACGACGAGCAGGACGCGAACGTCACCGCCCGGTGACCTGCGCTTCACCACCGCGTCGCGGCCCGGTGGCATGATGTGTGGATGACTGCGGAGAGCACCCTCGACGAAGACCGCACCGCGAGCGACTTCGACGACGACTTCGAGCCGCTCGACACCGACGGCGCGCCCGAACTCCTCGCCGAGCGCTACCTCGACCGCGAGCTCAGTTGGCTCGCCTTCAACCAGCGGGTCCTCGAGCTCGCCGAGGATCCCCGACTGCCGGTGCTCGAACGCGCGAACTTCCTCGCGATCTTCGCCTCCAACCTCGACGAGTTCTTCATGGTCCGCGTCGCCGGCCTGAAGCGCCGCATCAACACCGGGCTCGCCGTCCCGACGAACGTCGGCCGGACCCCGCACGAGGTACTCGCCGACATCTCGCAGAAGGCACACGAGCTGCAGTGGCGGCACGCCGTCGCGTACCAGGAGCTCGTCAAGCCGGCGCTGGCCGAAGCCGGCATCCGCATCGTCTCGTGGGGCGAACTCGACGAGGAGCACCGCGAGCACCTGCACGGGTACTTCAGCACCCAGATCTTCCCCGTGCTCATGCCGCTCGCGGTCGATCCCGCGCACCCGTTCCCGTACATCTCGGGCCTCTCGCTGAACCTGTCGGTGCGCGTGCGCAACAGCCGTACCGGCCGGCAGGAGTTCGCACGCGTGAAGGTGCCGCAGATGCTGCCGCGCTTCGTGCGCGTCGACCCGACCGAGTCGGTCGAGGACGCCGGCTACATCGCACTCGAGGACCTCATCGCGAACCACCTCGGCGACCTCTTCCCCGGCATGGAGGTCCTCGACCACCACGTGTTCCGCGTCACCCGCAACGAGGACGTCGAGATCGAGGAGGACGAGACCGAGAACCTCATCAAGGCGCTCGAGAAGGAACTCCTGCGCCGGCGGTTCGGCCCGCCGATCCGGCTCGAGATCTCCGACGACATGGACGACGTCACCCTCGGCCTGCTGGTGCGCGAGCTCGACGTCACCGAGCAGGAGGTCTACACCCTGCCATCGCCGCTCGACCTCGGCGGCCTGTTCGACCTCGCGCGCATCGATCGGCCCGAACTGCACTACCCGACGCACGTCCCCACGACGAACGTGCAGCTCCAGCCCTCCGAGCCCAACCGGCAGGCCGACATCTTCGCCGCCGTCGCGGAGAAGGACGTCCTGCTCCACCACCCGTACGAATCCTTCGCGACGAGCGTCCAGGCATTCCTCGAGCAGGCCGCGGCCGACCCCGACGTGCTCGCGATCAAGCAGACCCTCTACCGCACCTCGGGCGACAGCCCGATTGTCGAGGCACTGATCGACGCCGCCGAGTCGGGCAAGCAGGTCCTCGCGCTCGTCGAGATCAAGGCCCGCTTCGACGAGGCCGCGAACATCACGTGGGCGCGCAAGCTCGAGAAGGCGGGCGTGCACGTCGTCTACGGCCTCGTCGGACTGAAGACGCACTGCAAGCTCGCGCTCGTCATCCGCCAGGAGAAGGACGGCCTCAAGCACTACAGCCACATCGGCACCGGCAACTACAACCCGAAGACGAGCCGCATCTACGAGGACCTCGGCCTGCTGACCGCCGACGACCAGGTCGGCAAGGACCTCACCCGGTTGTTCAACGAGCTCTCCGGCTACGCGATCGAGAAGAAGTTCAAGCGCCTGCTCGTCGCGCCGCTCCACCTCCGCAAGGGGCTGCTGAAGCTCATCGCCCAGGAGACCCGGAACGCGCAGGAGGGCAAGCCGGCCGGCATCCGCATCAAGGTCAACTCGATGGTCGACGAGGCCATCATCGATGCGCTCTACCGCGCGTCGAACGAGGGCGTGCCGGTCGAGGTCTGGGTGCGGGGCATCTGCAGCCTCCGACCCGGGATCCCGGGGCTGAGCGAGAACATCCGGGTCCGGTCCATCCTGGGTCGCTACCTCGAGCACTCGCGCATCTTCTCGTTCCGGAATGACGGCGACCCGGTCGTCTACATCGGCTCGGCCGACATGATGCACCGCAACCTCGACCGACGCGTCGAAGCGCTCGTCCGGCTCACCGACCCCGACCACGTCGGGGCGATCGCCGGACTCTTCGACGAGGCGATGGACGAGCGGACCGGGTCGTGGTGGCTCGACGGCGACGGCACCTGGACGCGGCACTCCACGGATGACTCGGGCCGGCCGCTCGACGACCTGCAGCACCTCCGCATCCAGCGCGTCGCGCAGCGCAGCAAGCGCGTCGCCCAGCGCGCGACGCGAGCGGCGCGCCGATGAGCCAGGTCGCCACCGCCGTCTACGCGGCCGGCGCGGTCTGCTGGCGCGTCATCGACGGGCGCATCCACGTGCTCGTCGTGCACCGCACGGTGCACGGCGACGTGACGATCCCGAAGGGCAAGGTCGACCCCGGCGAGACGCTCCCGCAGACCGCCGTCCGCGAGATCGCGGAGGAGACCGGGCTCGCCGTCGCGTTGGGCGTGCCGGTGGGCGTCTCGCGGTACCCGCTCCCGAGCGGTCGCGAGAAGATCGTGCACTACTGGGCGGCGGAGGTCACCGAGAAGGCCGTGCAGGCCTCGACCTTCCGGCCGAACTCCGAGATCGCCGCGCTCGAGTGGGTCACGATCAAGCGCGCCCGCGGCTACCTCACCTACGGACCAGACCGCGAGATCCTCGACAACTTCTCCGCGCTCGTCGACCAGGGCGTCACGGAGACGTTCGCGCTGATCGTGCTGCGGCACGGCAAGGCGCAGGCGAGGTCGTCGTGGAAGGGGGAGGACGCCGGCCGCCCCCTCGTCGAGCGGGGCGTGCAGCAGGCCGCCGCGGTCGTGGACACGGTCATGGCGTGGAGGCCGAAGAGGATCGTCTCCAGCCCGGCCGTGCGGTGCGTAACCACTGTCGCCCCCCTGTCGGCGAAGACGGGGATCACCGTCAAGCGCGACGAGGGCATCAGCCAGGACGCCTGGGAGGCCGGGAACGACGAGGTGCGCCGCGTGATCGGCAAGCGCGTGCGCGTCGGCAAGACGGCCGTGATCTGCGGACACGGCCCCGTGATGCCCGAGATGATGCGCGAGATCGCCCTGGCCACCGGGACCCCGCTCGGCTCCTACGTGACGGATGCCGCGAGCCTCGAGGTGGGCGCGTTCAGCGTGGTGCACCTCTCCTCGACGAACCCGTCCTCGGGCATCATCGCCATCGAGACGCACGCGCCGGCCGCCTAGGCCGCCGCCCGGGCGGCGTGGGGACGCAGGGGATACGCAGGTTCCGCACACCGACGCGTCCCCGAGTGTTCACCATTCGTTCACCTGATTCGGTTTCGATGTTCACCGGACATGGCGTGGGATCCGGCCCGGACCGGTCGGCTCCCAGCCGCTCCCGAACCTCCCGAACCTCCCGAACCTCCCGAACCTCCCGAAGGATCCCAGTGAACCGCACGCGCTCGCTCGCGGCCGTCGCGCTCGCCGTCGCCGCCGCATCCGTCCTCTCCTCCTGCGCCGTCAACGAGATGGGGACCGGCGACACGGGGTCGACGCTCGAGGGCTACGTCGTCGGCGCCGGTTCATCGGCGCAGGGCGCCGCGCAGCAGTCGTGGATCGCGGCGTTCCAGACCGACCACCCCCGGGTCACGGTCGACTACGACCCGGCCGGGTCCGGGGCCGGCCGCGACACCTTCATGGAGGGCGCGAGCGACTTCGCCGGGTCGGATCGCGCCTACTCCATGGACGAACTGGAGGACGGCGGTTTCGGCCGCTGCGCGCCCGACTCGACGGTCATCGAGTTGCCCCTGTACATCTCCCCGATCGCCGTGGTCTTCCGCCTGGACGACATCGACTCGCTGAACCTCGACCCCGGGACGATCGCGGGCATCTTCGCCGGCGCCATCACCGACTGGGACGACCCGGCGATCGCCGCGACGAATCCCGGGGCGACCCTCCCCGACCTCCCGATCACGGCGGTGCACCGCTCCGACGACTCGGGCACGACCGAGAACTTCACCGACTACCTGCACGCCGCCGCACCCGAGGTCTGGGAATGGGAGGCCGATGGCGTGTGGCCCTTCTCGGGCGGCGAGGCTGCTCAGGGCAATTCGGGCGTCGTCGACACGGTCGGCAACGGCGTGGGGACCATCGGCTACGCCGATGCGTCGCGCGCCGGAGGCCTCGGCACCGTGGCGGTCGGCGTCGGCGACGAGTTCGTCTCCTTCTCCCCCGAGGCGGCCGCGGCGATCGTCGACGCGTCCCCACTCGAGGAGGGTCGAGCCGAGGGCGACCTGGCCATCAGCATCGACCGCACCACGGAGCAGGCCGGCGTCTACCCCATCGTCCTCGTCAGCTACCTGATCGCCTGCGAGCAGTACGCCTCGCCTCGGAACGTCGAGGTCGTGCGGCAGTACCTGGAGTACATCGCGAGCGAGGAGGGCCAGCAGGCCGCCGCCGCGGGCGCGGGATCGGCGCCCATCTCGGAATCCCTGCGCGAGCGCGCCCTGCTGGCGATCGAGTCCATCCGGGGATAGGACCCGCCCACCCGACGGTCGCCGGAGCGTCGCCGTCACGGCGGACTCACAGCCGTGGCATCCCGGCCGGTCAGGCCCAGTTCACCTTCCGTTCACCGCCGTGGGGGACGCTCGTCACGCACGCTGGTTAGCGTCGCAGGCGGGTCGGCACCCGGCCCCACCACCTGCAATCCAAACCCCCGGAAGGGAATCACGTGAACCTCAAGCGTTTCGGCGCGCCTGCCGTCATCGCCATGACGGCGGCCCTCGCGCTCAGCTCCTGCGCCGCGAACGAGGGCGGCTCGGGCGAGCCCGCCGCCTCCGAGTCGACGCTCTCGGGCAACCTGGTCGGTGCCGGCGCCTCGTCGCAGGACTCGGCCCAGCAGGCGTGGATCGCCGGCTTCCAGACCGCGAACCCCGACGTGACCATCGACTACGACCCCTCGGGATCGGGCGCCGGTCGCGACACCTTCCTCTCGGGCGCCAGCGACTACGCGGGCTCCGACCGTGCGTTCAACGACGAGGAGATCGCCGCGGGCGGCTTCGAGAAGTGCGCGCCCGACACGAGCGTCGTCGAGCTCCCGCTCTACATCTCGCCCATCGCCGTGATCTTCAACCTCGAGGGCGTGGACAGCCTCAACCTCGACGCGGCCACCCTCGCGGGCATCTTCGCCGGCGACATCACGAAGTGGAACGACGAGGCGATCGCCGCCACGAACGAGGGCGTCGAGCTCCCCGACCTCGCGATCACCCCGGTCCACCGCTCGGACGACTCGGGCACCACCGAGAACTTCACCGACTACCTCGGTGCGGCTGCGCCCGACGTGTGGACCTACGAGGCCGACGGCGTGTGGCCGTTCGAAGGCGGCGAGGGCGCCCAGGGCACCTCGGGTGTCGTCGACGCCGTGACCAACGGCACCGGCACCATCGGGTACGCCGACGCCTCGCGCGCCGGTGACCTCGGCACCGTGGCGATCGGCGTCGGCGGCGAGTTCGTCGAGTACTCGCCCGAGGCCGCGGCCGCCATCGTCGACGCGTCGCCGTTCGTCGAGGGCCGTGACGAGCACGACCTCGCGATCGAGCTCGACCGCACCTCGGAGGAGGCCGGCGTCTACCCGATCGTCCTCGTCAGCTACATCATCGCCTGCCAGGAGTACGCCGAGCCCGAGAACGTCGAGCTCGTCACGTCGTACCTCTCCTACATGGCCAGCGCCGAGGGCCAGGACGTCGCGGCCGAGGCCGCCGGCTCCGCCCCGATCTCCGACTCGCTCCGCGAGAAGGTCACCGCGGCGATCGACTCGATCCAGTAGGTGGTTCGTGCCCGGCCCCGGTAGCGTCAGCACCCGGGGCCGGGCACGGCCATGTCCCACGCACCACTGACCGGAGGATCCCCAGATGACCACCGCAGCCGCGCCGATCCGGGCGAAGCAGCGCCCAGGCGACCGCGTCTTCTCAAAGTCGGCGGTCTTCGCCGGCTCGATGATCCTCGTCACGCTCGCCGCGGTCGCGACGTTCCTCATCGTCCAGAGCATCCCGGCGCTCTTCGCCGACGGCGAGGACGCCTCGATCCTCGACACGAACTTCTGGGCCTACGTCGGCCCCCTCGTCTTCGGCACGATCTGGGCGGCGGCGCTCGCGCTGCTCATCGCCCTGCCGATCTCGATCGGCATCGCGCTCTTCATCTCGCACTACGCCCCGCGTCGGCTCGCCTCGGTGCTGGGCTACGTCGTCGATCTGCTGGCCGCCGTCCCGTCGGTCGTCTTCGGCCTGTGGGGCATCGGCGTGCTGGCCCCCGCCGTCCAGCCGCTCTACTCCTGGCTCGTGGACAACCTCGGCTGGTTCCCGCTCTTCGCCGGCCCGGTCTCCGGCACCGGCCGCACGATCCTCACCGCGGCCCTCGTGCTCGCCGTCATGATCATCCCGATCATCACCGCGATCTCGCGCGAGGTCTTCCTGCAGACGCCGGTCCTCCACGAGGAGGCCGCGCTCGCACTCGGCGCGACGCGGTGGGAGATGATCCGCACCGCGGTCCTGCCGTTCGGCCGCCCCGGCATCATCTCGGCCGCCGTGCTCGGCCTCGGTCGCGCCCTGGGCGAGACGATGGCCGTGGCCATGGTGCTCTCGGCGACGGGCGCGGTCACGTTCCAGCTGCTCACGTCGGTCAACCCGTCGACGATCGCCGCGAACATCGCCCTGAGCTTCCCCGAGGCGTACGGCATCAACGTCAACGTCCTCATCGCGACGGGCCTCATCCTCTTCATCGTCACCTTCGCGGTGAACGCGATCGCTCGCTGGATCGTCGCTCGCCGTGCCGAGTTCTCGGGAGCGAACTGATGACCACGACGATCACCCCTCCCGAGACGCGCGGCCCGGCCGCGGCGCCGGTCAGCAACTCGCTGACCGCCGGCAAGCTCCCCAACGGCGCATCGTGGATGGTGCTGGGCGGCAGCCTCCTGGTGTCGGCCGGCCTGTTCGGTGTCATCGCGTTCAGCGGCGCCGAGTTCAACTGGGTCGGCATGTTCGTGGTCGCGGCGCTCTTCTACGTCGTGACGATCACGCTGCTCTCGCGGATCGTCGAGGGCTCCCGGCGCGCGACCGACCGCTTCGTGACCGCGCTGGTCACCGGCGCGTTCCTCCTCGCGATGATCCCGCTGATCTCGCTCTCGATCACGGTCGTGACGTTCGGGCTCAACCGCTTCGATGTCGAGTTCTTCTCGTACTCGATGCGCAACGTCACCGGCGAGGGCGGCGGCGCCCTCCACGCCATCGTCGGAACGGTGCTCATGACCGGCACCGCGGCGCTGATCTCGATCCCGATCGGCCTGATGACCTCGATCTACCTCGTCGAGTACGGCCGCGGTCGCCTCGCCCGGGGCATCACCTTCCTCGTCGACGTCATGACCGGCATCCCGTCGATCGTCGCGGGCCTCTTCGCCTACGCGCTCTTCGCGATCTTCTGGGGCCCCGGCACGCGCACCGGCATCGCCGGTGCCGTCGCCCTCGCGGTGCTGATGATCCCGGTCGTCGTGCGCTCCAGCGAGGAGATGCTGCGGCTCGTGCCGGTCGAGCTCCGCGAGGCCTCGTACGCCCTCGGCGTGCCGAAGTGGCTGACGATCGTGAAGGTCGTGCTGCCCACCTCCATCGCCGGCATCACGACCGGCATCATGCTCGCGATCGCCCGCGTCATCGGCGAGACCGCGCCGCTCCTCATCGCGGCCGGCTTCACGAACAGCATGAACTACGACATGACCGAGGGGCGCATGCAGTCGCTCCCGGTGTTCGTCTACACCCAGTACGCCAACCAGGGGAACCCGCCCGAGGCGTACCTCGACCGCGCGTGGGCGGCCGCCCTCACGCTCATCCTCATCGTCATGGTGCTGAACCTCGTCGCCCGACTCGTCGCGCGGTTCTTCGCCCCCAAGTACGGTCGCTGACCCCAGATAGGAACCACAGTGTCCAAGCGCATCGAAGTCCGAGACCTGAACGTCTACTACAGCAAGTTCCTCGCGGTCGAGGGGGTCTCCCTCGAGATCGAGCCGCGGAGCGTGACGGCGTTCATCGGCCCGTCGGGCTGCGGCAAGTCGACCTTCCTCCGCACCCTCAACCGCATGCACGAGGTCATCCCCGGCGCCCGCGTCGAGGGCGAGGTGCTGATCGACGGCAACAACCTCTACGACCCCGAGGTCGACCCGGTGCTCGTGCGCCGCCAGGTCGGCATGGTCTTCCAGCGGCCCAACCCGTTCCCGACGATGTCGATCAAGGAGAACGTGCTCGCGGGCGTGAAGCTCAACAACAAGCGCATCTCGAAGTCCGACGCCGACGACCTCGTCGAGAAGTCGCTGCAGGGGGCCAACCTCTGGAACGAGGTCAAGGACCGCCTCGACCGCCCGGGCTCGGGCCTCTCGGGCGGCCAGCAGCAGCGCCTCTGCATCGCCCGCGCGATCGCGGTCTCGCCCGAGGTCATCCTCATGGACGAGCCGTGCTCGGCACTCGACCCGATCTCGACGCTCGCGATCGAGGACCTGATCGAGGAGCTCAAGCAGGACTACACGATCGTGATCGTGACCCACAACATGCAGCAGGCCTCGCGCGTCTCCGACAAGACCGCGTTCTTCAACATCGCCGGCACCGGCAAGCCCGGCAAGCTCATCGAGTACGACGAGACCACGACGATCTTCTCGAACCCGTCCGAGAAGGCGACGGAGGACTACGTCTCCGGCCGCTTCGGCTGATCCTCGGTCGATCCTCGCACCGGCGCATCACGGCCCGGTCCCCGCTCGGGGGCCGGGCCGTCGCTGTCGGCCGAGGGGGGCGTCGCCGGTGCCGCTGCTCAGTCGCGCGGGCTCAGGAGGTACGCGTTCAGCGCGGCGGTCTCGTCGGCGTCGACGGCCACGGGAGACCCATCGAGCTCGACGATCGGCGCGGCCATGCGCACGCTCGACACGAGCCACGCGGCATCCGCCCGCCTGAGGTCGTCGAGCTCGAGGTCGCGGTAGGCGACGCGGCGCCCCTGCGTCTCGAGGTGCGCGAAGATGCTGCGCTGGGTCGTGCCGTGCAGGATGCCGGCCGCGGGCGGCGGAGTGACGAACTCGTCGCCGATCCGCGCGATCACGCTCGACGTGGGGCCCTCGAGGACGAACCCGTCCGACGAGGTGAACAGCGCGTCGTCGGCGCCACGGCGCTTGGCCTCCCGGATCGCCGCCATGTTCGCCGCGTAGCTCAGCGTCTTCGCGCCGAGGAGCAGCCACGGAGCCCGTTCCCCCGCGCCGCGGGACACGCCCCGGTCGAGGCTGACGACGCGGATCCCGCGCTCCCGCGCCGCGCTGAAGTCCGCGCCCGGCGTCACGTGCACCCACCCCGTCGGCGTGGTGCCCGGATCGACGCCGCGGCTGAGCGCGATCTTCAGGGCGAACTCGCCCTCGGCCGGCACCCGCTCGGCGGCGCGGACGATGACGAGCCGCCACTGGTCGAGGTTCGGCTCGGGCAGCTCGGTGAGCCGGGCCGAGTTCGCCAGGCGGGCGAGGTGCGGTCCGATCTCCTGCACGTGGCCGTCGACGACGGCGAGCGTCTCGAAGACGCCGTCGCCGCGGTGCGGCGCGAGGTCGTTCACGGCGAGCGCGCCGGAGCCCGGCTCGATCTCGCGGAACGACGCCTCGAGGAACTCCGGTGACGCGTCGACGGGCATCGGGTCGACGAGGAACGAGACGGTGTCGGCCATGGCTCGATGCTACGCCGCGAGCCCGCGCCCCGCCTGTCGCCGACCATCGAGCCGCGCCGTCACCGGGCCGAGCCGTTGCCCGGGCATGAAGATGGCCGGCCGCAGAACGCCTCTCGGCGCGAGGCCGCTCGAAGCGGCGAATATTGGAGCCCGGGGTTACTGCGACCGGCCACGAACAGTCTAAACGAGGTCGGCGGCGGGTCTATTCCCGGCCGCCGGAGCCCGTTCAGTCGAGGCTGTCGTGCCGCCAGAGTCGCGCGCATGCGGCGAGCTCCTCGGCGAGCGAGGAGAGCCGCAGGGCGCGCTGCGTGAGGAGGCCGGGCCGCTCCGGGTGCGCCGCGTCCGCGGCATCCGCGTCGTCGGCGAGGCTCGCGAAGCCGGCCGACGCGACCCGGCAGAACGCCGTCGCCCGCTCGAGCGCCGCGGCGAAGTCGCCGGAGAACACGCCGCGCAGGATCGTGTCGGCAAGTTCGCGCACCTCGGCCGGGCCCGCCGGCGTCGGTGCGCCCGCGACGACCTGGTCGATCGTGTGCGAGACCTCGGTGCCGCGCTGGAACGCGAGGCTGACGCCCTGCGCGTCCTGTCGGATCATGGTGCGCAGCAAGTAGATCCGCCACAGCGCACCAGGCAGGCTCTTCGGCGACGCCTGAGACCACAGCTCGGCGATCGCGTCGATGCCGTGCTCGTCGGTGTACGTGACGAGCCGGGCGACGACCTCGGGGTCGGGGTCGTCGCGCACGCGCGAGAGCACGGCCGCCGCGGTGTCGTGCGCGACACGGCTCACGTACGCCGGGTCCTCTGCGCCCAGGTATCCCTCGAACATGCGCGGCGGGAAGCGCGTGGGACGGTGGAAGTCTGCGGTCATCGCGGACACGATACCCCCGCCCGCCGAGAATCGCCCGGGGTCGGGCCGCGTTCCGCGGCGGGCGGAATCCGGGTTGACTGGATCAGTCGGGTTCTCTCGACGAATCCTGAGGTCGCGGGGATTTCTCGAAGAGGAGATCGCGCCAGGTGCCTCCCTGCCGGAGATAGGTGATTTTCGCATGACAGTTGCGGCAGCGGACGTCGCACTTCGCGATCTCGGCACGAATCCGCTCCAGAGCATGCCCATCTTGAGCGAGGCGCATGACCTCGTTCCCCTTCGTCGACGCATCCCGATGGTCGAAATCGAGCACGCGGACGTCTGACTCTCCGCAATCGACGCACGGATGCGCGAGGAGATACGCACCGACGACCTCGATCCCCCGACGACGGCGCTCGCCCTTCGCAGCGACGATGCGTCGTACGTGAGACTCACGATTCCGGGCGTAGTAGGCGCGGGCCGACGCTCGGTTGCACTCCCGGCACGTCGGTTGGAGGCCGTCTCGCGACTGCGTTCGACGGTTGAATTCAGTGAGTGGCCTAGACTGCTTGCAGCTGGCGCATCGCTTCATTGCGTCACTTCGCCCCCGTAGCTCAGAGGCAGAGCAGCTGACTTTTAATCAGCGGGTCGGGATGTCGGAATTCCCCGGGGGCACCGGAAGAAGGACTCCTCTCCACGGCTTCTCCTTCAGTCGCACGGGTGTCGTGAGCTCGAAGGTACGACAGCCCACCGTCATCGGAGCCCCCTCGTGGAGCGCGATGCTCCCCTTCAAGCGCACATCACAGCGCGAGCCGCGGCGTCCCCAGCCCGAACTCGTGTCCAGGCGCTCGCGGCCGCGTGCCAGCCCGCTCAGTGTTCGACGGATGTTCGTCGCACCACGTGAACACGCCGCTGTTAGCCTCCATCCATGAGCGACCAAGCACCCGCCGGGTGGTTTCCCGATCCCTTCGGCCGGCACGAGCACCGCTACTGGGACGGCGCGAACTGGACGGAGCACGTCGGGTCGCAGGGGCGCCAGCACGTCGATGCACCGGTCGTTGCGCCGCCCGCTCCGACGGTGACGCAAACGGCGCGAGTCGCCCCGGTTCAGGTCGCCTCGCGGCCTCCGGTTGCCACGAAGAAGGTGCGGCGACAACTGCAGAAGCTCGGCGTTGGTGACCCGGCTCGCAGCGGCGGCGGAACGCTGTTCACCGAGCACGTGCTCGTGGTGAATCAGAAGGCAAAGCTCTTCGAGAGGAAGGCCGAGTATCAGGTCTTCAACCAGCACGGCCACAAGGTGGGCGGCGTTCGCGAGTACGGGTCGAGCATGTCGCGGATGGTGGTCGGACGCGAGAACTCCACGAAGCGCCTGCAGATCGTCGACGCGGACGGCCGCCCGGTTCTGACGCTCACTCGGCCGGCGACGGTGCTGAAGTCGAAGGTCGTTGTCATGCGTGAGGATGGCAGTCACGTGGGCCAGATCGCGCAGGAGAACTTCGGCGTGATGGCCCCGGTGCTCGGCGGGAGATTCAACGTCCGATTCCGAATGGAGTCGGACGGCGAGATGTTGGGCACGATCAACGCCGAGGACTGGCGTGCATGGGACTTCAGCATCCAGGATCCGGCGGGAGCCGAGGTCGCCCGTATTACGAAGACCTGGGCAGGATTCGGCAAGGAGAACTTCACCAAGGCAGACAACTACGTCCTCGAGATACATCGGGGCATGGAGGACCCGCTGCTGTCCTTGGTGGTTTCGGCTGCGCTGGTGGTCGACACGGTGCTCAAGCAGGGCGCCGACAACAAGCGCAATCGCTGAGCAGCTACGAGGCGCTGTCGCGCTCCGACCCATCGGTTGCGGGCGGGGCGTCGTAGCGGCGGTTCGGCAGACGCGCTGCGACCACTGCTGAAAGCTTCCCGGCGCTGGACTTCGCGCCCTCGAACGTACTCGCACCGAACTGGGCGACAGCCTCGGCAGCCTTGCCGCCGGTCTCGATCGTCGTGTCCTTGGCCTCGCCGACTGCCTCGCGCCATCGCTTGGCTCTGATCGGTTCGCGCGCGGCCTCAATGCCGAGCCGTTCGCGGAAGACGATCACGTCCGCCGCGACTTCATTGCCGGACCGCACCACCGTGCCGGACTTGAGCGGATGGAACAGTACCTGCCGGTTGGCGCTCAGCGCGGCAGCATCCATCCTTCCAAGAAGTCGACCAGTGCTCTTCGAGATCAGGTCCCGGCGTTTCGCGCGGGCTGCCCGGACGGCAGCGCGATGAAGATCGACGTCATCGGGACTGGTGTCCAGTACACGGTCCAGTTCAAGCACGGCAAGACCGTCCTGGAGCTGGAAACAGCGCGCAAGGACCGCAAGCCATTCCTCGACGGTGGCTTCGGCACTGCCCGCCAGCTTGGCGAGATCGCCGATCTTGGACTTCTTCTCGATCTTCTCGGCCAAAGCGTCGAGTTGACGGAGCGCATAGGCCTGGGTCGTGGCGATGGTTTGGGCAGCACCGTGCAGGCTGGACCAGGTCACATCGGAAACGCGGCCCACGTGCTCCCGCTTGAGCATGGCGTCGTCGACCACCATGCCCACGCCGATCATCTCTGCGATGGCTGCGTCCTTCTGGGTCCGGAGGACGTCGTCGACCTTCTCGTCGATGACGGCGAGATACTCGGTGATCTCCTCCATCGTCTGTTGCATGGCCAGTTGGGCCATGATGCCTGCAGCGCCGGCGAGCATGGCCGGATTGGTGAGCATCGAGCCGACCGAACCGGGCTTCGTGAACTCAAGGATCTTCGTCACCTTGCCTTTGCTGGTCGTCGCGATGGCGCGGCTGACCCCGTCCGACGAGCCCTTCATGAGGTGGCCGACCTTCATGGCCTTTGCGGACTCCTCAGTGAGCCGTACCCAGCGACCCGAGTTCGCAGCAACCTGAGACCCCGCTTGAGCGACGCTGGATCCGGCGCTGAGCGCGCCTCCAAGCCTCTGATGAAGCTGGAGATCCTTCGACCGCACTCCGGCAGACGAGAGGAACCGATCGACCGCTCCGGGTTCCCCGATCACAGCGAGCCCGTCTCCGTCACTGAAGAGCTCGATCTCGTCGCTCACATCGCCCCCAACCATTGCACGGCTCGATCCGAGCCCAACTGCGCTCTCACCGTATCCGACGCGTCAACAGCACGACGCGGGCGCGGGTGGTCGGGTTCGACTTCCTCGGCAGGGAGTCGAACCCGACCGTCTCAGGGCAGCCTTGGCCGCGAAGAGGCGCCGGCAGCACGATCATGCGTCGCAACGCCGAGCCGTCACGGCGCGAGCCGCGGCATCCCCAGCCCGAACTCGTGCCGCAGTGCGCTCGCGGCCGCGTGCCAGCCGGCGAGGCCGTGAACGCCCGGACCGGGCGGCGTGGAGGCCGATGCGAGGTAGACGCCCGCGAGCGGCGTGCGCCACGGGTCGGGCGAGAGCACGGGGCGCCGCACGAGCTGGGCGAGCGATGGGGCGCCCGAGGCGATGTCGCCCCCGATGTAGTTGGCGTTCTCGGCCTGCATCTGCGCGGCCGAGCGCGAGGACGTCGCGAGCACGAGGTCGCGGAAGCCCGGCGCGAAGCGCTCGACCTGCCGGGTGACCGCCTCGGTCGGGTCGAGCGTCGACCCGGCGGGGACGTGCGTGTACGTCCAGAGCACGTGCCGACCGGCGGGCGCGCGCGAGTCGTCGAGCATCGACGGCTGCGACACCAGCACGTACGGTGACGACGGATGCCGCCCGCGCGCCACCTCGCGCTCCCCCGCGGCGATCTCGTCCCGCGTGCCCCCGAGGTGCAGCGTGCCGGCCCGGGCGAGGTCCGGGTTCGCCCAGGGCACGGGCCCGGCGAGCGCGAAGTCGACCTTCGCGGCCGCGTTGCCGTACCGGAATCCGCGAAGCGCGCGGCGGTACCGCGTCGGAAGCCGGTCGCCGGCGAGGCGCGCGAGCGCGCGCGGGGTGACGTCGAGCAGGACGGCACGGGCATGCGGCAGCGCGGCGAGGTCGTCCACCGCGGCATCCGTCACCACCTCGCCGCCGTGGGCCAGCAGGTCGTCGACGAGCGCGGCGACGATCGCGCCGCTGCCTCCGACCGGGATGGGCCACCCGCGCGCGTGCGCGTGCATCGTGAGCACGAGCTCCGTGCCCGCCGTCCCGAGGCTCGGCAGCGGGCGGATGGCGTGCGCCGCGACGCCGGTGAGCATCGCGCGCGCCAGGTCGCCACGGAATCGAAGGTTCCACGCGGGCGTGCCCTGTTCGAGCGCCCGCACCCCGAAGCGCGCGGCGACGAGCGGATGCCTCGGCAGGCGCAGCAGCGTCGAGCCCGTGAACTCCGTCACGGCCCCCTCATGCGCGACGAGTGGTGCGATGAGGCGGCGGTAGGCGCGCCCGTCGCGACCGAGGCCGTCGACGGTGCGCTCGAGGTCGTGCCACGCGAGCCCGGCGCGCCCGCCGTCGAGCGGGTGCCCGAAGGAGAGTTCGGGCACCCGGAGCTCGATGCGCCGGTCGAGGCCGAAGGCACGGAAGAACGGCGAGGCGAGCGCCATGGGGTGGACGGCGGAGCAGACGTCGTGGCGGAAGCCCGGGAGCGTGAGCTCGGCCGTGCGGGCGCCGCCGCCGGGTTCGACCGCGGCCTCGAACACACGAACCGACAGCCCGGCCCGCGCGAGGGTCACGGCAGCCGCGAGCCCGTTCGGGCCCGATCCCACCACGACCGCGTCGACGGCATCGCTCCGGGCCATCCGACCTCCCCGTTCGCGGGCGGGCGTGCTCCCGCGGTCGGCACCATGATGCCACGCGATCGGCGCATCGACGCCGGCGGCGGACCGGGGCACCGCCGTGGGGGCTCGGAGACGTGCTGGGCCCCGATGCCCCGACGCGGCGGCTCCTCCCCAGGTGTCCCCTTCCGCACTGCCACGTGCGGTGGACCGAGCGTACGTCCCGCCTCCGCCTCGGGGAACACCCTCGAAGTGGGGACACCCGCCCACTCGACCCGCGGATCGGCGGCTGGTCGCGCGTCAGCCGACGATGCGGCGCAGCCCCGCCATGAGCGCGAGGCGCTCGTCGCCGTTCCGTCCGAGGGGGGTCACGTTCAGCGTCGTGACGCCGGCGCGCGCGAAGGCGGCGACGCGCTGGGCGACCTCGGCGGGCGAGCCGATCAGCGAGATCGCGCGGACGAGCTCGTCGGGCACCGCGGCGATCGCCTCCTCGCGATGGCCGTCGAGGTAGAGGTCCTGGATCCGCTCGGCCTCGGCGGCGAAGCCGTAGCTCGCGATGAGGTCGTTGTAGAAGTTCTTGCCGCGAGCGCCCATCCCGCCGATGTACAGGCCGAGGTTCGGCCGCACCGCCGCGATCGCGGCCTCGATCAGCTCGGGTCGGTCGGTGATGGCGAGGGCCGGGCTCGCGAAGACGTCAAGCGGACCGAGCTCGGAAGACCGGCGCGCGCGACCCGCCTCGAGCGATGCGCCCCACACGTCGGCGGCGCGCTCGGGGTGGAAGAACATCGGCAGCCAGCCCTCGGCGATCTCCGCCGTCTGCTCGACCGACTTCGGGCCGAGCGAGGCGATCGTGATCGGGATCCGCTCGCGCACCGGCTCGTTGATGAGCTTCAGCGGCTTGCCGAGGCCGGTGCCCCGACCCGCCGGGAGCGGGATCGTGTAGTTCTTCCCCTCGTGGACGACGCGCTCGCGACGCCACACCATCCGGCACACGTCGACGATCTCGCGCATCCGGCCGAGCGGGGCGTCGTACGGCACGCCGTGGAAGCCCTCGATGACCTGCGGCCCCGAGGCGCCGATGCCGAGCTCGAAGCGGCCCTCCGAGACGTAGTCGAGGCCGGCCGCGGTCATCGCGGTGAGCGACGGCGTGCGCGTGTAGAGCTGCAGGATGCCGCTCATGAGCGTCATCCGCGACGTGCGCGCTGCGAGGAACCCGAGCTGGCTCACCGCGTCGAACGAGTACACCTCGGGGACGACGACGAGGTCGACCCCGGCGCGCTCGAGCTCGGCGACCTCGGCGGCGGCCTCGCGGAAGCCGCCTGCGTAGCTCAGGAACATGCCGATGCGCATGCGTCACTCCTCGTCGTCGGGGGTGGTGGTCGGGGGCGCGCGGCCCCCTCAGACCCTAGCCGACCGGTTCAGGTCTCGACGACGACGATGGGGTCGGTCGTCGGCGCCTCGGAGCCGCCGGCCGGTTCGACCGTCACGCCGACGACGACGCCCGGCGTGAACTCGCCATCGAGCACGACGTACGCATCGCCGTCGTCGGGGTCGAAGGTGCCGGCCGGCCGCGCGCCGGCCTCGTCGATGTACCAGAGCTCGTAGGTCGACTCCGCGCCGACGTCGGGCAGCGCGGACGCACGGACCGCCGAACGACCGAGCTCCGCGGACCACACGATCGTCAGCTCGCCGCCGTCGGCCGACGCGACCGTGACAGACTCGGCGTCGGGCGCCGCGGCGATCTCCTGGACCGAGCGCTGCGCGCCCCATCCGGTCGGCCCCGGCCAGTTCACGCCGACGACGGCGCCGGCGATGACGAGCACGGCCGCGGCGGCCGCGGCGACGATGGCGGCGGGGCGCTGGAACCAGCGACGTTGGGCGGCGCGCTCGACGGGCCCGGCGACGGATGCCTTCGGCCCACGCCGCTCGGCGGCGGAGTCGGCCGCGGAGGAGGCGGCTCCGGGCGCGGCGACGGCTTCCGCGGCCGACTCGCGCCGGGGCTCGGCGGGAACCTGCTCGACGTCGTCGAGCCGGTCGAAGATCGAGGCCTTGAGCGACGGCGGCGTTGCGACCTGCCCGGCGCCGTCGGCGAGCGCGGCGGCCGCCTCCCGGTGCGCGGCGAGCTCGGCCCGGAGCTCGGGCGATTCGGCGAGGCGGGCCTCGACGATCGCACGTTCCTCGTCGGTCACCGCGTCGAGCGCGTAGGCCGCGAGCAATGCGTCGAAGTCGTCGGGCTCCCGACGTGCCGGGGACTCGGAGTCGGTCATGTGCTCACCCCCATCACGCGGCGCAGGCGGATCATGCCGTCGCGCATCCTCGTCTTCACGGTGCCGAGCGGCACGTCGAGCCGCTCGGCGATCTCGGACTGCGTCAGCCCGCCGTAGTACGCGAGCGTGACGCATTCGCGCTGCAGGTCGCTGAGCTCGGCGAGCGCCTCGTGGGCGCGCTCGTGGTCGAGTCGCACCTCGACCGCCTCGGCGACGCTGTCGACCGGCACGTCGATGTCGCGCGCCCCGATGCGGGCATCGCGGTCGCGCGCGGACTGCGCCGAGCGCACCCGGTCGACGGCGCGGCGGTGGGCGAGGGTGAACATCCACGCGATCGCCGATCCTCGCGCGGCGTCGAACCGCGGCGCGGTCTGCCACACCTCGAGGAACACGTCCTGTGCGACCTCCTCGGCCTGGGCCGGGTCGACCACGACCCGGCGCACGAGGCCGAGGATGCGGCCTGCGGTGCGGTCGTACAGCGCTCCGAACGCCGCCCGGTCGCCGACGCCGGTGGCGACGAGCAGGTCGTCGAGGGGCGGGTCGGATGCCCCGTGCCCGTGCTCGCCGTGTTCCACGGGTCCCAGCATGACAGACCGCACCGGTCGATTCCGCGCCGCAGCGGGTGCGGCGCGGAGCGGGACCCGGCGCGGGGCCTGGACGAGGGTCATGCGGTGCTCCTGCGGTGCGGGACGGTCGCAGGTGGTTCGGCGCGGGCCGCCACGAGGATTGGCCGGGCCGAGCCCGGCCCGCGTCACCGCGGTCGGTCCGGGGGCGCCGGGGCGTCGTCGGGCCCGTCGACGCAGTACCAGAGCGGCCACCGGTCCGGCACGCCCTTCAGTTCGTGCTCCCCTGCCGGCTCGAAGGCGAACGGGAAGCCGAGCAGGAGCGAACGGACCGTGTCGCTCACCATGATGCGACCGGGGTCGGCGATCGCGCAGATCCGGGCCGCCGCGTGCACGGCGATCCCGACGAGGCCGTCGCCGCGCATGATCAGCTCGCCCGCGTGGATTCCGACGCGCAGCTCGAGGCCGAGCGCGGCGGCCGAGTCGAGCGCCTGCGTCGCGAAGTGCAGTGCGGAGGAGGGCAACGGGAAGGTCGCCACGATCCCGTCGCCCGTCGTGTTCGCCTCGGTGCCCGAGAACCGGGCGATCGAGCGCCGCAGCGCCTCGTCGTGCGCGGCGTGGATGCTGCGCCAGCGTTCGTCGCCGGTCTTCGCGAGCGCGGCCGTGGAGCCGACGATATCGGTGAAGACGGTCGAGAGCACGTCGCGTCGTCCTCCGCTGCGGCTGCCGGTGAGGAACTCCTCCATCTCGTCGACCAGCGCGGTGTCGGGGAGGATCGCCGGCAGCGCCGACGAGCGGTGCACGAGTTGGAGCCGGCCGGCCGGAAGCGCGTCCGCCAGCCACCGCATCGGCGCCTCGTCGAACGCCTCGAGCGCGGTGTCGTGGAGCACGAGGACCGGCGCGTGCACGTCGGCGAGGTACGGACGGATGTCGACGCGCCGGATGCCCTCGGCGAGCCGCCGCGCGGCGGTCGGCGTCGCCGACATGCTCTCGTAGCGCTCCCACCATGCGACCAGGCGCTCGGCGCCCTCCGCCTGCCAGAACTGGCGGACGACGTGCCCGCGACCCCATTCCGACGGCTCGAGGCCGGCCATGAGGCTCGCGATCCAGGCGGCGTCGAGCTCCCAGGGGAACCCGTCCTCGGCGTGTCCGACCGCGAGCACCTCGTAGGCGATGACCGACTCGACGCGGTCGGGATGGCGCGCGGCGGTGACGAGCGCCGTCGCGCCGCCGTCGAACCAGCCGATGACCGTCGCCCGGGTGCTTCCGGCGGCGTCGAGGATGGCGACGAGGTCGTCGGCGTGGTCCTCGACGGTCGCGTCGAGCCCGCCGCGATCGGAGAGCCCCGTGCCGCGCTTGTCGAACAGGATCACGCGCGCGCCGAGGCCCTGGAGCCGCTCGATGAACTCGAGGTGCTCGGGCAGTTCGCAGAACACGTCGACGTTGGAGATGAACGCGAACGCGAGCACGATGTCGCGGTCGCCCTCGCCGAACACCTTGTAGGCGAGGTCGACGCCGTTCCGGACGGCGTACCGCGTCGCCGGGATCACGATCCCGCTCCGCGACGACCTCGGGGGCTGCCCACGCGATCAGGGTAGTCCCGGCCGGCGCCTCGGGGAACGGATGCCGCGGGCGGCGCGCCGCGGGACGTGACGGGACGTCGCGGCTCAGATCCCGCCGCGGGTCTCCTGGCCGGCCGCCACCCGGCGCCGGTGCTCGCGATTGCGGACGATCCGCTTCCAGACGAACGCGCCGACGGCGATCACGACCGCCACGATCACGATCACCTGGAATCCGTCGGCCCAGGGCTCGACCACCGCCCAGTTCTCGCCGAGCACGTAGCCCGCGAGCACGAAGACCGTGTTCCAGATGAGGCTGCCGGTCGTCGTCAGCGCGAGGAACAGCGCGAGGTTCATGCGCGTGACGCCGGCCGGCACGGAGATGAGGCTGCGGAACAGCGGGATCATCCGGCCGAGGAACACCGCCTTCTTCCCGTGGCGCGTGAACCAGGCCTCGGTGCGGTCGACATCGGCGACGTCGACGAGCGGCACGGCCTTGATGATCGCCCGCGTGCGCTCGCGACCGAGGAGCGCGCCGACCGCGTACAGCGCGAGGGCGCCGACGACCGAGCCGAGCGTGGTCCAGAACAGCACCTCGACGAGTGAGAACGAGCCCTGGCTGGCCGTGAACCCCGCGAGCGGCAGGATGACCTCGCTCGGCAGCGGGGGGAACAGGTTCTCGAGCGCGATCGCGAGTCCGGCGCCTGGGGCGCCGAGCGTCTCCATGAGGTCGACGGCGAAGGCCGCGAGGCCGGTGAGTTCGGGTTCGGTGGCGGCGAGAAGGGTCGTCGTCATGGTGACGAGGGTACGAGACGGCGATGAACGGAACCTGATCGCGGCTCTCCGCCGCGGTACCGGCGCCGACACGCCCGGGTCGACGAACTCCAAACCGACGAGCCGGCTGCCCCGAACCCCATCCGACGGCCCCGAGGGCGGGCCGCACCACCCAAGGAGGAGACCGATGCGATCCACGCGCAGCACGCACCGCACCGCACTCGCGGCGTTCTCGATCGTGGCCGTCGCCGCGCTCGGCCTCGCCGGCTGCAGCGCCGGCACGACCGACGAGCCCGCGACCGACGACGAGACCTCGATGAGCGAGGAGCCCATGGAGACCGAGGAGACGATGGCCGACCCGGCCGCGAACCTGGTCGGCCCCGGATGCGCCGGGTACGCCGAGCAGGTGCCGGACGGCGCCGGCTCCGTCGAGGGCATGGCGATGGATCCCGTCGCCGTGGCGGCCTCGAACAACCCGCTGCTCACGACGCTCGTCGCGGCGGTCTCGGGCGGGATCAACCCCGACGTCGACCTCGTCGACACGCTGAACGGCGACGAGTTCACCGTCTTCGCGCCCGTCGACGACGCCTTCGCCGAGATCGACGCGGCCACGATCGAGACCCTGCAGGGCGACAGCGAACTGCTGACCTCGATCCTCACCTACCACGTGGTGCCCGGGCAGCTCGCGCCCGACGCGGTCGTCGGCACGCAGACCACCGTCCAGGGCGGCACCGTCGAGGTGACCGGCTCGGGCGACGAGCTCATGGTGAACGACGCGAACGTGATCTGCGGCGGCGTCATGACCGCGAACGCGACCGTGTACCTCATCGACTCGGTGCTCATGCCGCAGTAGTCGGACACCGCGGGCTCGGGCCCGCGACCGACGCCGGCCCCTCCAGCGACGCTGGAGGGGCCGCCCGCGTCACGCGCCCGCATCCCGCCCCCTCGCCGCCACGCGCACCCTCAGCGGCCTCCGAGGCGGATGCGACAGGCTGGTCGTCCGGCAGATCGGAGCGAACCCCATGGCCTGGAGCCTCGTCCTCGACATCCTGCTCGTGCTCGTCCTCATCGGCGCGCTCGTGCACGGATGGCGCGCCGGCCTGCTCCGGACCCTCGGCGGGCTGCTCGGCCTCATCGGCGGCGGCATCGCCGCCTACATCGCGATGCCGTGGGTCGTGTCGTTCGTCGCGGCGCCCGAATGGCGGGCGCCGATCGCGATCGCGGTCGCCGTGCTGCTCCTCGTCGCGGGCGCTTCGATCGGCGGCGCGATCGGGCGTGCGCTCGGCCGCGGCGCCGAGACCGTGAAGCTCGGCCCGGTCGACCGCGTGCTCGGCGCCATCGTGAACACGATGGTCACCGCGTTCGTCGTCGCGCTCGTCGCCTCCGGCGTCGGTTCGATGGGCGTGCCCGTGGTCTCCCCGGCGGTCGCCGGCTCATGGGTCGTCCGCGGGATCGACCAGGTCACGCCGCCGCCGGCGCGCACGGTCATGGCCGAGCTCCGCACGGCGGCGTTCGGAGAGGCGATCCCGTGGCTCACGGGGGTCCTCGACGGACCGACGGTCGCACCGGAGCTGCCGTCGGGCGGCGTCGACGATCCCGAGCTCCGCGCGGCGGCGGCATCCGTCGTCAGGGTCACCGGGCTCGCGTTCGAGTGCGGCGGGAACCTCACCGGGTCCGGCTTCGTCGTCGCGCCGGACCGGGTCGTGACGAACGCCCACGTCGTCGCGGGCGTCACCGAGCCGATCGTCGAGGCGCCCGGTCGTGGTCCCGTCGCCGGTCGGGTGGTCGCGTACGATCCCGACGCCGACCTGGCGGTCATCGCGGTCGACGGCCTGGACGTCGCCCCGCTCGAGATCGCCGACGCGCCGGGCGCCGAGACGGACGTCGCCGTGGCGGGGTACCCGTTCGGCGGACCGCTGGAGCTGCGGGCCGCGCGGGTCATGGCGACGGGTCCGATCACGATCTCGATCGACGGCGACACGACCTCGCGCGAGGTCGTGACGCTCGCCGCCGAGGTGGACCACGGCAACTCCGGCGGGCCGGTCCTGACCGGTGACGGCGAGGTGGGCGGCGTCGTGTTCGCGAAGTCGCAGACCGTCGACAACGTCGGCTTCGCCGTTCCCGTCGGCACCCTCGAGCCGCTCGCCGACGACGCGCCGTCGCTCAGCGAGCGGGTCGATTCGGGCAGCTGCGCGTTCTGACGCGGTCGCGACCGCGGTGCGGCAGCCGGCACGTGGCCGGCATCGCCGTCACTCCGCAGTGAAGCCGGCGAAGCGGATGCCCCAGCTGAGCTCCCACTGCTCGCCCGGGTCGAGCCAGCGGAGGCCCTTGCCCGAGTTGAACGCCTCGGCAGGTGCCGTCATCGGCTCGACCGCGATCGCACGGCTCTCGCCCGGGTAGTTCTCGGTCGTGAAGACCTGCACGTAGGCGAACTCGTCGTCGGCCCACACCGACACCGACCGGCCGTCGGGCGCGACGAGCGTGTGCTCGACCGTGCCGTCGACCGAGGCCACTTCGCCGAACGCGTCGTCGAGGTCGACGTCGCCGACGCGGCGCCCCTCTCGGAAGTCCCACTCGGTGCCGTCGACGGGGACCTCGCCGGTCGGGAGCAGCCGCTCGTCGACCTCGAGGTGGCTCGCGGCGTCGAGCCGGAGCACGAGGTCCTCCGTGGGCACGCCGCCGATCTTCACGAACGGATGGGTGCCGACCGCGACGGGGGCCGGCTCGCCGCCGACGTTCTCGAGGAAGTGCGTGACCTTGAGCCCGTCTGAGACGAGCTCGTAGCGCACCGCGGTGCGCACGAGGAACGGGTAGCCGAGCTGGGGGAAGATCGTCGCTGCGAGGGTCACCGAGTCGCGGTCCTGCTCGACCGGGACGTACTCGGCGTAGCGCAGCAGGCCGTGGATCGCGTTCCCCCTCGCCGGCTCGGTGATCGCGAGCTGGTACGTCCGCTCGCCGTGGCGCCAGACGCCGTCGCGGATGCGGTTCGGCCACGGGACGAGGACGATGCCGGAGCCCGACGGCGGTGTCTGGTCCTCGCCGTAGGGCGGGACCAGGTCGACGCCGTTGATCGTGAGGGTGCGGAGTCCGGCGGCGACGGCGGTGATGGTCGCGCGCACGTCGCCCGTGGAGGTGGTCGTCTCGAGCTCGAACTGATCGCCCGTGGGGAGATTCATGCACACCACCCTATGACCGCTCGGCGGCTCGGGCGACGAGCACGTCGAGTCCGGCGTCGCGCAGTTCGCCGATGAGGACGCCGGGGGCCGCGGCATCCGTCACGAGCGCGTCGAACGCGTCGACCGGGGCGATCCGGCCGAGGTGGACCTCGCCGAGCTTCGACGCGTCGGCCACGACGACGGAGCGCGCGGCGCGCCGGAGCATGAGGGACTTCACCGAGGCCTCGGGCAGGTTGGCGTTCGTGACGCCGAGCCTCGGGTCGACGCCGTTGCATCCGATGACCGCGAGGTCGACGTGGATCTCGTCGAGGACGGAGCCGGCGAGGGGGTGGACGAGCGAGTGCTGGCGGGGCCGGAGCGTGCCGCCCGTCACGACGACGGTGAACCGCGGGATCTCGGGCTCGAGCTCCAGGGCGATCGAGAGGCCGTTGGTGAAGATCGTGAGGTCCTCGAGGTCGTCGCGTGCCCGGAGCGCCCGGGCGACCTGGAGCGTCGTGGTGCCGACGTCGAGGATGACGCTCTGCCCGCTCCGCACGAGCGCCGCGGCCCGTTCGCCGATGAGCTGCTTGGGGACGACGGAGGCCGCGAGGGCCTCCTCGAAGCTCGGCTCCCGCTCCGGTCGGGGGTCGACGGCGCCCGCGCCGGAGGGCACGGCTCCGCCGTGGACGCGACGGACGAGGCCGGCGCGCTCGAGCGCGTCGAGGTCGGCGCGCGCGGTGACCGGGGTCACGCCGAACGACTCGCTGAGCTCCACGACGCGCACGAACCCGCGCTCGGTGACGAGGTCGGCGGTGAGCCTGCGGCGATGCGCGGCGTCTGGCTGCATGACGTCCAGTGTGCGTCGCGCCATCCTGACTTTGCAATACGAAACCCACTTGTTTCTGAAACGAAACTCGCGTACGGTGGCGCCGTGCACCAGACCGAACCCGGCCTCCTCGACCCGCGCATCGCCGTGCGCCGCTCGACGCTCGCCGACGGCCGCGAGCTGATCTACTTCGACGACGCCGACACCGCGCTCCCGCCCGAGCGTGCGATCGACGCGCGCACCCTCGATCCGCGGCCGGCGGTCGCCGAGATGCGCCAGGACCCGCTCACGGGCGAATGGGTCTCGATCGCCGCCGCACGCCAGAACCGCGTGTTCCTCCCCCCGGCCGATGCCGACCCCCTCGCACCCCAGACCGCGACGAACCCGTCCGAGATCCCGAGCACCTACGACGTCGCCGTGTTCGAGAACCGCTCCCCCTCGTTCGGGCCCGACCTGCCCGACTGGCCCGACTCGGCCGAGGGGGTGGCGGATGCCGCGGCATCCGCCCTCGCCGACGTGCGCACCGTCGGCATCGGCCGTCGGCTCCCCTCGCACGGGCGCTGCGAGGTCGTCTGCTTCAGCCCCGAGCACGAGGGCTCGTTCGGCACGCAGTCCGTCTCGCGCGCACGAACGGTCATCGAGGCCTGGGCGCACCGCACCGCGGCGCTCTCGGCGCTCCCCGGCGTGCAGCAGGTGTTCCCGTTCGAGAACCGCGGCCGCGAGATCGGCGTGACGCTCCCCCACCCGCACGGCCAGATCTACGCCTACCCGTACGTGACCCCGCGCACCGAGCGACTGCTCGCCGCGATCGACGCGTACGGGCCCACGCTCCAGGCCGACGTGCTCGACCGCGAGCGGTCGGGCGAGCGGGTGCTCCTCGCCGCCGAGCACTGGACCGCGTACGTGCCGTTCGCGGCCCGCTGGCCCATCGAGATCCACCTCGTGCCGAACCGGCACGTGCCCGACCTCGCCGAGACCACGGCCGAGGAGCGCGACGAGCTCTCGCGCGTGTACCTCCGCCTCCTCCGCGGCGTCGACCGCCTCTACGACACGCCGACACCGTACATCGCGGCCTGGCACCAGGCCCCGGTGCGCGAGCACCGCGACGACGTGCGGCTCACGATGCAGCTGACCAGCCCGCGCCGCGCCGCCGATCGCCTGAAGTACCTCGCCGGGTCCGAGGCCGCCATGGGGGCCTGGATCGGCGACGTGCCGCCCGAGGCGCAGGCCGCCGCGCTGCGCACCGCCATCGAAGGAGTGGACCTGTGACCGACGCCGTGGCCTCCGCCCAGCACCTCTTCGCCGAGCAGTACGGCCGTCGCCCCGCCGGCGTCTGGTCGGCGCCCGGCCGCGTCAACCTCATCGGCGAGCACACCGACTACAACGACGGGTTCGTCTTCCCCTTCGCGATCGACCGGCGCACCACGGTCGCGCTCGGCGACCGCGACGACCGGGTCGTGCGCGTCTCATCGACGTTCTCGCCCGAGACGATCGAGGTGCACCTCGACGACCTCACCCCCGACGCCGTGAGCGGCTGGGCCGCCTACCCGCTCGGCGTGGTGTGGGCGCTCGGCGAGTTCGGCGCCGACCTCGCCCACGTGCGCGGCGTCGACCTCTACATCGACTCCGACGTGCCGGTCGGGGCGGGCCTGTCGTCGTCGGCCGCGATCGAGAGCGCCGTCGCGCTCGCCCTCGACGAGCACTGGGGGCTCGGCTTCGACCGCCCGACGCTCGCGAAAATCGGCCGACTCGCCGAGAACCGGGTCGTCGGCGCGCCGACGGGCATCATGGACCAGTCCGCGTCGCTCCTCGGCGAGGCCGATGCCGGCGTGTTCCTCGACTGCCGCAGCCTCGACGCCGACGTGATCCCGCTCGGGTTCGCCGAGGCGGGCCTGTCGCTGCTCGTGATCGACACGCGGGTCAGCCACGCGCATGCGACCGGCGGGTACGCGGCGCGCCGGGCGTCCTGCGAGGCGGGGGCGGCCTCGCTCGGGGCGGAGTCGCTCCGCGACGTGCGCGTCGACGACCTCGACCGGGCACGGGAACTGCTCGACGACGAGACCTTCCGCCGCGTGCGGCACGTCGTCACCGAGAACCAGCGCGTGCTCGACACGGTCCGCACGCTCCGCGAACAGGGCCCCGGCGCGATCGGCCCGCTCCTCGACGCCTCGCACGTTTCCATGCGCGACGACTTCGAGATCTCGGTGCCCGAGCTCGACCTCGCGGTGGAGACCGCGCAGGCGAACGGCGCGATCGGCGCGCGCATGACGGGCGGCGGCTTCGGCGGCGCCGCCATCGCGCTCGTGATCGACGCCCTCGTGCCCGTCGTCGCGCGCAAGGTGGCCGAGGCGTTCGCGGAGCACGGCTACCGCGAGCCGGGCGTGTTCACGGTGCACGCCGCACAGGGCGCGCGGCGCGACGCCTGAGCCGGGCTCGGCGAGGCGCGCAGGCCCGGCGCGGCCCGCGGCCGCACCGTCGCCTCAGCGCGGCTCGACCGCCGTCGGCGTGCCGCCGGTGATGCGCACGAGCTCGTCGAACGTGGTCGGGAAGACCGTCTTGGCGTGCCCGGCGGCGGCCCACACCTCGTCGTAGCCGGCGAGGTCGATGTCGACGAACGTGCGCACCGGTGCGGGGTGGCCGACCGGGGCGACCCCGCCGATCACCTGGCCGGTCGCGGACTTCACGACCTCCTTCGATGCGCGCCCGATCGTGCCGCCGAGCTCGGCGCCGAGCCACTCGGTGTCGACGCGGTGCGCGCCCGAGGTGAGCACGAGGATCGGCTCGCCGTCGAGCGTGAAGACGAGCGAGTTCGCGATCTGGCCGACCTCGACCCCGAGCGCGTCGGCGGCGAGCTTCGCGGTCGTCACGGCGTCGTCGAACCACACGATGCGCGGGTCGACGCCGTCCGCGGCGAGTGCGGCGGCCACGCGATCCACTGCGGCGTGCGAGGGGGCGGCGGTCTGCTCGTCGGTCATGCGTCGATCCTACGAGCGGGTGACGCGGCATCCGTCGCCGGGCCGGCGGTTCACCACGCTGCCGTAGGGTTCGAGCGTGACCGCCTCCGCCGCACCGCACGACCGCCTCGCCCGCCGCCTGGGCCTCCGCGGCGCGGTCGCGATCGGGCTCGCGGCGATGATCGGCGCGGGCGTGTTCGCGGTGTGGGCGCCGGCGGCCCGGGCCGCGGGCGGGTGGCTGCTCGCCGGGCTCGCGATCGCCGCGGCCGTCGCGTTCGCCAACGCGGGGTCGACGGCGCAGCTCGCCGTGCGGTACCCCGAGTCCGGCGGCGCGTACCGGTACGGCCGCGAGCGGCTCGGAGCCTGGCCCGGCTTCCTCGCCGGATGGGGCTTCGTGATCGGCAAGACCGCGAGCTGCGCGGCCATGGCCCTGACCGCCGCCGCCTACCTCGTGCCGCCCGCATGGCAGAAGCCGGTCGCGATCGCCGCCGTCGTGGTGCTCGTCGGCGTGAACGTGCTCGGCGTCACGCGCACGGCGCGGGTGGCCTCGATGATCGTGTCGGCCGTGCTCGCGGTGCTCGCCGTGGTCGTCGCGGCCGGGTTCGCCGCGGTCGCCGGAGTGGGATGGGGTGTCGGCGCGGCCGCGTCGGAGGCGGCGCTGCAGGCGACGGATGCCTCGGATGACGCGCCCGGCGTCCTCGGCGCGTACGGCGTGCTGCAGGCCGCCGCCCTGATCTTCTTCGCGTTCGCCGGCTACGCCCGCATCGCGACGCTCGGCGAGGAGGTGCGCGAGCCGCGACGCACCATCCCGCGGGCGATCGGCGTCGCCTTCGCGATCGTCGTGGTCGTGTACGCGCTCGTCGGCACCGCGACGCTGGGTGCGCTCGGGGCGGGCGGGCTCGCGGCATCGGTCGCCCCGCTCGTCGACGTCGTCGCGATCGCCGGATGGCTGTGGGCCGAGCCCGTCGTGCGCATCGCGGCCGGCGTGGCTGCCCTCGGGTCGCTGCTCGCACTCGTCGCCGGCGTCGGGCGCACGGGCCTCGCGATGGCGCGGGACGGCGAGCTGCCCCGACAGCTGACTGCGGTGCACGCGCGGTTCGGCGTGCCGCACGTGGCCGAGCCCGCGACGGGTGCCGCCGTGATCGTGCTGCTGCTCGTCGCCGACCTCCGCGGCGCGATCGGGTTCTCGTCGTTCGGCGTGCTGCTCTACTACCTCGTGGCGAACGCCTCGGCGATCACGCAGCCCGCCGCCGAACGGCTCGTGCCGCGATGGCTCTCGTGGTTCGGGGCGATCGGATGCGTCGTGCTCGTCGTCACGCTCCCGGTCGCATCGATCACGGCGGGCGTCGCGGTGTTCGCCGTGGGCGCCGCGGTGCGCGGCATCCGTCTCGCCGTCGCCCGGCGTTCGGGCGCTCCCGAGGAGTAGTCCGACATCGAGAGGATGCCGACTGCACCGGTCGGGCCCAGCGACGGTGCGGACGGCATCCTCTCGATCGGATCCCCGGGAATAGGCTGGCGGCATGAGCGCCGATCCGTCCGCCCGCATCCTGACCATCGCCGACGTGCCGGCGCCCGAGCTGGAGCCGACCGCCTTCGTCGCGCTCGGCGCCGTCGTCGTCGGGCAGGTGCGCCTCGCCGCGCAGTCGAGCGTCTGGTACAACGCCGTGCTGCGAGCCGAGGCCGAGCCGATCACCCTCGGCGAGCGCTCGAACCTGCAGGACGGCGTGGTCTGCCACGTCGACGCGGGCTACCCGGTCGCGATCGGCACGGGCGTGTCGGTCGGCCACCGCGCCGTGCTGCACGGATGCACCGTGGAGGACGACTGCCTCATCGGGATGGGTGCGACGATCCTCAACGGCGCCGTGATCGGACGCGGGTCACTCGTCGCGGCCGGCGCCGTGGTGCTCGAGGGCACCGTCGTGCCGCCCGGCTCGCTCGTCGCGGGCGTCCCCGGCAAGGTCCGTCGCGAACTCACCGCCGACGAGCAGGCCGGAATCCGGCGCAACGCCGAGGCGTACCTCGCGCACGTCGCCCGCCACACGGCCCCCGTCGACTGACGCGGCGCGCGCTGCCCCCGCCTCCGCCTCCGCCTGCGTCGACCCCTCGGCGGCCGGGCCCGATGCCATCCCGCCGATCGCCGTGCCCGCCAGCACGCGCGCGAGGCGGCGCTGCGCGCGCCGGACGCGTCGGACCACCCCGCGAGCCGGGACGCCGACGCCCCAGGCCAGCGCACCGGTGAGGCTGCGATCGTGCTCGCCGAGCATCCGGCGCCGCTCGAACGCGGCGCGCATCGCACCGCCCGACAGGTTGTGGCGTCGCTCGAGGTGCGGGAGCGGCACGATCTCGCGCGCCTCCACGAGCGCGGCGAGCCGCGCCGCCCAGTCGTCGACGTCTGGCCCGTGGAAGTAGTTGTCGGCGAGCCACGCCGGTTGGGCGAACCCGAACCGCCCCGCGGCGAGCGCCTCGGTCGAGCCGAACAGCCCGGCGCCCTCGAACACCGTGTTGATCATCGACGGCGAGACGCCGAAGTCGTCGAGCAGCAGCGTCGGCAGGCCGAGCGCGATCGACTCGAGCGCGGCCGTCGAGCTGACGGTGACGAGCGCGCCGGCGCGCGCGAGGTGGCCCGCCATCGGCCCGTCCTCGACGACGAGGTTCGGCGGGAGCTCCCGCGTCGCGCCGAGGTCGGCCAGGAGGTCGGCGTAGTCGTGCGCCTCCTCGTGCGTCTGCGCCTCGCCGGCGCGGGCACGGACCTTGACGACGACGCGCCCCTCGGGCCGCCGCCCGGCGAGCTCGGCGAGCGCCGAGAGCACGCGCATCCGGTCGTCGCGGCCGACGGGGACCTTCGCCTGCGCGGCGAAGATCACGTCCGTGCCGCCCGTGGCTGCGGCATCCGTCGACCCGTCACCGGTCGAGAGGAACGGCAGCGTCGCGAGTCCGAACATCCGGTCCACGCCGAGCTCGGCGGCGTTCGCACGGAACTCGCGCACCTCGCGGCGGCTGTGCAGCACCATGAGGTCGGTCTGCTCGCGGTAGATCACGGCCTTCGGCACCGCGGGGATCGTGAGGCCGGGGAAGCCGCTCACGAGCACCGGACGGTCGCGGCGCCGCAGCAGCCGCGGCGCGATCACCCGGACGAACGGCCCGCGCAGCGCGAGCAGCACGGCGTGCGGGACGAAGGCGTCGAGCTCGTCGTCGAGGCCGGGCACCCCGCCGCGCCCCTCGAGCGGCAGGAAGCGCACGTCGCCCGGCGCGAAGCGCGTGCCGTCGAGGGCGTGCTCGAGCTGCCGCCCTGACGGCTGCACCGGCGAGGCGACGACGACGAGTCGCGACGTCCACTCGCGGGGCAGCGTCGAGGCGAGCGCCGCGCCCCACTTCACGTACGAGTCGGAGTCGCCGACGACGAGCAGTCGGCGGGCCGTGTCATCCGGCACCGGGGCATCCGATGCACCCGTGGAGCCCGCCATGGGTCCATCCGTCACGCGAGCACCCGGCGGAGCTTGGCCTTCGGGGCCTCCTCGCCCGGGTAGACGCGCTTCACGCCGTCTCCGAGCGCTTCGCCGATGATGCGGATGTCGCGCACGAGGTGCTCCAGGCCCTGCGGCTCGAGCGAGGCCGAGTGGTCGGAGCCCCACATGGTGCGGTCGAGCGTGATGTGGCGCTCGACGGCGACCGCGCCGAGCGCGACCGCGGCGATCGAGATCTGCAGGCCGCGCTCGTGGCCCGAGTAGCCGACCGGGACGCCGGGGTAGCGGCGCTTCAGCGCCGGGATCATGAGGAGGTTCGCCTCCTCCGACGGCATCGGGTAGCTCGACGTGGCGTGCATGAGCACGAGGCGCTCGGTGCCGAGCACGGTGACGGCGCGATCGATCTCGTCGAGGGTCGACATGCCGGTCGAGAGGATCACGGGCCTGCCCGTGTCGCGGACCGCCTCGAGGAGCTCGAGGTCGGTGACCGACGCCGACGCGATCTTGTGGGCGACGACGCCGTACGACTCCAGGTCGGCCACGGCGGGCGCGTCCCACGGCGACGCGAACCAGTCCAGGCCGTGCAGGGCGGCGTGCCGGGCGACCTCGGCGTACTCGTCGCGCCCGAACTCGACGCGGTGCCGGTACTCGAGGTACGTCATGGTGCCCCACGGCGTCTCGCGCGGCATGGGCTTCATGTGCTCGGGCGTGGAGAGGTCGGGCGTGCGCTTCTGGAACTTGACGGCCTGCGCGCCGGCGTGCGCCGCGACCTCGATGAGCCGCTTGGCGATCTCGACGTCGCCGTTGTGGTTCAGGCCGATCTCGGCGATGACGTAGACGGGGTCGTACTCGCCGATGGCGGCGTGGCCGATGCGCACGGACATGGTGGCTCGCTTTCGTGGGTGGTCAGGACGCGGAGGACGCCGCGGCGATGGCCTCGCGCTGCTCGCGGGTCGGGTGCGCGGGGTCGAGCTCGCGCGACTCGCGCACGAGGTCGGAGGCGCCGGAGCCGAGCTTCGCCTCGCGCGCGGCGAGCACGAGCTCGGCGAGTTCGCGCACCGCGCCGTGGCCGCCGTGCTGCTCGAGCACGTGGCGGGCGCGCTCGAGCGCGTCCGGTGCCGCATCCGGCACGGCGAGCGGCCAGCCCGCGAGGTCGAGCGCGGGGATGTCGCCCCGGTCGTTGCCGAGGTAGGCGATGCGGTCGAGGCGGATGCCGCGGGCGGCGGCCCACTCGCGGAGCGCGGCGCCCTTGTCGGCCAGCCCCTGGATGACGTCGACCCCCAGCTTCTCCGCGCGCCGGCTGACGACCGGGTTCGCCTCGGCCGACAGGATCAGCACGGGGATGCCGGCGTCGCGCAGCCGGGCCACGCCGTGACCGTCGGCCCGGCTGACGCGCACCGACTCGCGCCCGAGCTCGTCGACGGCGGCGGTGTCGTCGGTGTGCACGCCGTCGAAGTCGGTCACGACGGCGTCGACGTCGACGAACGGATGCCGCGGGTCGGCGACCCACGCCACGCCCTCGCGCCGGGCGAGCGAGGCGGCGATGCCGCCCGCGAGCCGCCGGTCGATGCGCGGTGCGAGCACGCGGGCCCGCGCGAGGTCGGCGGCGTCGTCGATCTCGATCGCGGTGTCGGGGTGGACCCGCTGGATGCCGATCCGTCCGAAGAAGCGGTGCTCCGCGAGGAGGAAGCCGTCGGTGCGGAACACGTAGAACGCGCCCGTCTCGAGGAACTCCTGCTCCCGGTCCTGCCGGCGCGGCCGGTTCGTCGGGTCGTGGTTCACGCCGACCGCACTCGCGCCATCGGCGTCGTCGTCCCGCTCGCGCCAGATGAACCCGTGGGTCGGGGTCGCGGCGAAGACCACGTCGCGTTCGCCCGACGCGACGCGCGCGACGGCCGCGTCGAGGTCGGCGGGGTCGATGAAGGGCGAGGTGGCCTGGATGAAGACGGTGACCTCGGGAACCGGGCGCCCGTCGGCCGGGCCCGGCTCGCGCACGAGCGCATCGATCGCGTGGAGCAGCGCCGACTCGCTCGACGCGGTCGCGTTCGCGAGTTCGGGCGGGCGGGTGACGACCTCGGCGCCGGCGCCGCGCGCGGCATCCGCGATCTCCGCGTCGTCGGTGGTCACGACGACGCGCCCGATGCGATCCGCGGCGAGCGCGGCGTGCACGGCCCTGGCGACGAGCGGCACTCCCCCGACGCGTGCCACGTTCTTGCCGGGCAGGCCCCGCGACCCGCCCCTGGCCGGGATGATGGCGACGGCGCGCGCGGCGCCGGCCTGCGTACCGCCGCCGGTCGCGGCGGGGCCCTGCCCGGTGCGGGCGGCGCGGTCCCCCGACGCGCCGTCGCCGTCCCGGGCGGATCCAGACGCGGCCGCGCCGGCGGCGGTGGCCTCGATGGAGTCGCTGCGGCTCATGCCGCGAAGCTACGCGGGCGACGCGTCCGCGCGGTGCACGCCCGGTGAACGACCGGCGACGTTCAGGCTGACAGCGGATGCCGCGGCATCCGTCGCCTGCCTCAGCGGCCGTGCAGCTTGATCTCCGCGGCCTTCACGACGTTGGCGAGCAGCATCGCCCGGGTCATCGGGCCGACGCCGCCGGGGTTCGGCGAGAGGTGGCCGGCGACCTCGGCGACCGCGGGGTCGACGTCGCCCGTGAGCCTGCCCTTGCCCGTCTCCTCGTCGGCGACGCGCGTGATGCCGACGTCGAGGACGGCGGCGCCGGGCTTGATCCACTCGGCCTTCACCATGTGCGGCACGCCGACGGCCGCGACCACGATGTCGGCGCGGGCGACCTCGGCGGCGAGGTCCTGGGTGCGCGAGTGCGTGAGGGTGACCGTGGCGTCGAGTCCCTTGCGCGTGAAGAGCAGGCCGAGCGGGCGCCCGACGGTCAGGCCGCGGCCGATCACCGCCACGTGCCGGCCGCGGATCGGGACGTCGTAGCGCTGGAGCATCTCGACGATGCCGGCCGGGGTGCACGGCAGCGGCGAGCGGAGCTCGCCCTCGATGCCGAGCACGAGACGGCCGAGGTTGGTCGGGTGCAGCCCGTCGGCGTCCTTGTCGGGGTCGATGAGCTCGAGCATGGCGTTCTCGTCGTGGCCGGCCGGCAGCGGAAGCTGCACGATGTAGCCGGTCACCTCGCGCGCCGAGTTGAGGTCGTGGATCGCGGCGCGCACGTCGGCGGTGGTGGCCGAGGCGGGCAGGTCGACGCGGATCGACTCGATGCCGACCTCGGCGCAGTCGCGGTGCTTGCCCGCGACGTAGGAGCGGGAGGCGGGGTCGTCGCCGACGAGCAGGGTGCCGAGACCCGGCACGACGCCGTTCGCTCGGAGGTCGGTGATGCGCGAGACGAGCTCGGACTTCACGGCCGCCGCGGTGGCGACGCCGTCGAGGGTGATGGCGGTCATGCGGTCTCCTCCGCTGTCGTCGAGGTTCGGAATTCAGGAGCGCGACGCCCGCGACGCCGGTCGGGGGCGGGATCCGCGCCCGAACGAGGTCGCGCGAGGCGCACGCTCCTGAATTCCGAACACACCAGGTGGTCGGGCCGGACTACTGCTGCAGGCCGGGGTAGAGCGGGAACGCCTCGGTCAGCGCCTCGACGCGCGAGCGGAGCGCAGCGACATCCGGGTTCGACTGCAGCGCGAGCGCGATCACGTCGGCCACCTCGGTGAACTCGGCGTCACCGAAGCCGCGCGTCGCGAGGGCCGGCGTGCCGATGCGCAGGCCCGAGGTGACCATCGGCGGGCGCGGGTCGAACGGCACCGCGTTGCGGTTCACGGTGATGCCGACCTCGTGCAGGCGGTCCTCCGCCTGCTGGCCGTCGAGCTCCGAGGTGCGGAGGTCGGCGAGCACGAGGTGCACGTCGGTGCCGCCCGTGAGGACGTCGACGCCCGCGGCGCGCGAGTCGTCGGCGATGAGGCGCTCGGCGAGGATGCGTGCGCCGCGGACGGTGCGCTCCTGGCGGTCGCGGAACTCCTCGGACGCGGCGATCTTGAACGCGGTCGCCTTGGCGGCGATCACGTGCATGAGCGGACCGCCCTGCTGGCCGGGGAAGACGTTCGAGTTCAGCTTCTTCGCCAGCTCCATGTCGCGCGACAGGATGAAGCCCGAGCGCGGGCCGCCGATCGTCTTGTGCACGGTCGACGAGACGACGTCGGCGTGCGGCACGGGGTTGGGGTGCAGGCCCGCGGCGACGAGGCCGGCGAAGTGCGCCATGTCGACCCAGAGCTTCGCGCCGACCTCGTCGGCGATCTCGCGGAACGCGGCGAAGTCGAGCTGGCGGGGGTAGGCCGACCAGCCCGCGATGATGACCTGGGGCTTGTGCTCGAGGGCCTTGTCGCGGACCACGTCCATGTCGACCTGGAAGGTCTCGGGGTCGACGCCGTAGGCGACGGCGTTGTAGAGCTTGCCCGAGAAGTTCAGCTTCATGCCGTGGGTGAGGTGGCCGCCGTGCGCGAGCTCGAGGCCGAGGATCGTGTCGCCGGGCGTCGCGATCGCCGAGAGCACGGCCGCATTGGCGGTCGCACCCGAGTGCGGCTGCACGTTGGCGTACTCGGCGCCGAACAGGCTCTTCGCGCGCTGGATGGCGAGGTTCTCGGCGACGTCGACGAACTCGCAGCCGCCGTAGTAGCGGCGGCCCGGGTAGCCCTCGGCGTACTTGTTCGTGAGCACCGAGCCCTGCGACTGCAGCACCGAGACGGGCACGAAGTTCTCGCTCGCGATCATCTCGAGCGTGGTGCGCTGGCGGTTCAGCTCGAGCTCGAGGACATCGGCGATCTCGGGATCGACCTGCGCGAGCGGCTGGTTGAAGACGGACTCGGCGCCCGCGACGGCGTCGGCGGGGGCGTCGGTGGTGAGTGACTCAGCCAATGGATGGCTCCTTCGGGATGACATGCGGACCTGCGGAAATCGCCTCGTGCGCGACTCGCGCCCCGAGGCCTCGCGTACCGGCCCAGGCGTGCGGTCGGTCCGTGCCAGTCGCTCCCCGATGGTCACCCATCTCAACGCCAGTCGCGACGCCGCCAAGCATAGCAACGGATGCCGCGAGCCCATGCCGCGGATGACGCGCGTGGTCGCGGGGCCCGGCGACCGTGGGGGTGCCGGCGATATCGTGGCCCGGTGACCTCCGCGCCGACGACCGTCATCCACTCCGCCCGAATCGTCTCGGGCGGCGACGCCGTCCCGGACGCGTGGGTCCGGTTCGAGGGCGACCGGATCGCGGGGCGCGGCATCGGCGAGTCCTGGCGCGACGCGCCGGCGGTGCGGGACGGCGCGGCCGAGGTGACTGATGCCACGGGCCGCTGGCTCACGCCCGGCTTCGTCGACATCCACTGCCACGGTGCGGGAGGGTCGGCGTTCGACGATGGCGCCGGCGCCATCGGCACGGCGCTCGCCGTGCACCGGGCGCACGGCACGACCCGGAGCGTGTGCTCGCTCGTCACCGCGCCCGTCGAGGTGCTCGCCGACCGACTCCGCGCGATCGCGTCGGTCGCGGCATCCGACCCGCTCGTGCTCGGAGCCCACCTCGAGGGTCCGTTCCTCGACCACGAGTTCCGCGGGGCGCACGACCCGTCGATGCTGCGGACGGCCGACGACGACGCGCTCGATCACCTGCTCGAGGCGGCCGGAGGCACGCTCCGACAGGTCACGATCGCGCCCGAGCACGACGGCGCCGAGTCCGCGATCGCGCGACTGGTCGACGCCGACGTCGCGGTCGCGGTCGGGCACACGGGCGCCGACTTCGACACCGCGCTCCGCGCGTTCGACGCGGGCGCGTCGATCCTGACGCATGCGTTCAACGGCATGCGGGGCATCCACCACCGCGCCCCCGGGCCCGTGGTCGCCGCGATGCGCGCCGACCACGTCACGCTCGAGGTCATCGGCGACGGGGTGCACGTGCACCCCGACGTCGTGCGGCTGGCGTTCTCCGGCGCACCGGGCCGGGTCGCGCTCGTGACGGACGCGATGGCCGCAACCGGCGCGTCCGACGGCGCGTACGCGCTCGGGTCGCTCTCCGTCGACGTGCGCGACGGCGTCGCGCGGCTCGCCGACACGGGCGCGATCGCCGGTTCGACGCTCACGCAGGACGAGGCGCTGCGGCGCGCCGTCCTCGATTCGGGCATCCCGCTGCACGAGGCGGTCGGAGCGCTGACGGTCACGCCCGCATCGGCGATCGGACGCGCGGGCGACCTGGGACGGCTCGACGTCGGCTTCGCCGCCGATGCGGTGCTCCTCGGCGACGACCTCGCGGTCGCGGCGGTGTGGGGCGCCGGCACGCGTCTCGCCTGAACGATCGGCCGAAGGCCGTGCGGGCGGCCGACCCGGGCGGAGCGGGGGGCCTGTTCCCCTTCGCCCCGCGCTCCGTCCCGGTCGCCGTTCCGCGAGATCTCCCCCACGCGGCCCGGACGGACCCCGAGGGACCTCCCGGCCCCTTCCCGGTGCGCGGCCCCTCACCAGAGAGACTGCGATGCGGCGGGATCATGACGCGACTTCGCACGATCCGCCGACGGAAGCCGGTCGTCGGGTCTCGCGTTTCGTCGATCGGCTCGCTCATCGGCTTGAATGAGCGGGACCGCACAACAGCCCGACCGGCGCGGACCGCCGGCACCCGAAGGCGACGAGTGCGCTCCCGGGCACCCCCGCGCCCGCACGAGGAGGACCAGGCACGTGACCCCAGCACGCCCAGCGCCCGCCGACGCCGACCTGATCGCAGCGACCCGCGCCGGAGACCGCGACGCCTACGCCGAACTCTGGCGGCGCCACGAGGCATCCGCTCGCACCGTCGCCCGCTCGCACACCACGCTCGACGCCGACGACCTCGTCGCCGAGGCGTTCACGCGGACCTACGACGCGATCCGCTCGGGCAAGGGTCCGCAGGGCGCGTTCCGCCCGTACCTGTTCACGACGATCCGGAACACGGCTGCGACGTGGGGCCGCGCCAACCGCGAGACACCGCTGGACGACCTCGAGTCGCTGGAGGACCCCACGACCGGCGACGCGGCCGCGCTCGAGGCGCTCGACCGGTCGACGACGGCCACCGCCTTCCGAGCCCTCCCCGGTCGCTGGCAGGAGGTGCTCTGGTACGCCGAGGTCGAGCGGATGTCTCCGCACGAGATCGCGCCGCTGCTCGGCATGAGCGCCAACGCGACGGCCGCCCTCGCGTATCGCGCCCGCGAGGGCCTCCGGCAGCAGTGGATCCGGGCGCACCTGGCCGACGCCCACCACGAGCCCGAGTGCGGATGGACGGTGGACCGACTCGGTGCGTACATGCGCGGCCGGCTGCGGAGCCGCGACACCGCGAAGGTCGAGGCGCACCTCGACGGATGCGCGAAGTGCACGGTCGTGGCCGCCGAAGCGCGCGAGGTCGGCATGCGACTCGCGTTCGTGCTCCTGCCGCTCGCCGCCGGGCCGGCCGCGGCCACCGCGTACTCGGCGTGGCTCGGGACCGCGGGCCAGGCCGCGACGACGGCCGCGGGTGCGACGGGACTGGCCGCCGTCGGCGGCGCGACCTCGGCCGGTGCGGACGCGATCGCAGGGGCCGCGATCGGCGGCACCGGGCATGCGACGGGCACCGCGGCGGGCACGGCCGTCGGTGCGGGCGCGGCCTCGGGCGCGAGCGGTGCCGTCGCGGTCGGCGCCGGCGTCGGCGGCGCCGTGCTGGTCGCGGCCACCGCGGTCGCGCTGCTCGTGCTGCCGCAGGTCGCGTCGACGGATGCCGCACCCGGTCAGGCGTCGACGGCGATCGCCGCCCCGGCGCCCGCCGAGCCCGGATCATCGCCGGTCGCGTCCGTTCCCGATGCCGCGCCGCCCGTGGAGGAACCGGTGCCCGACGTCGTCGAGCCGCCGACCGAGCCGGAGCCTGCGACGGAACCCGCGCCCGCCGCGACGGCGGTCGTGGCCGACCCGCCGCCCGGACCCGAGGCGTCGCCCGACCCCGAGCCGTCGCCCGAGCCGGAGCCGTCACCCGAGCCGGTCGCCGACCTCGGCCTCGTCGTCGACGCGCACGGCTCGAGCCTCACGCTGCAGCTGGCGGGCGAACCCGGTGCCGCGGTCGAACTGCTCGCCGACGGCGTGCCCTTCGCGACCGTGGTGCTCGACCAGTCGGGGCTCGCCGTCGTCGAGTACCTGGCGCCTGCGAACCACAAGTGGACCGCCTCGGCCCGCTACGCCTGACGGCGCCCACCCGTCGGCGCTCAGGCCTCGACCACGCGCGCCCGGGCCCGCGCCGCGCGCGAGGAGCGCACGACGACGAGCATCGCGACGACGAGCAGCACCGCGTACGCGACCGGCACCGCGCCGACGCCGACCGCGTCGAACAGCACGGCGCCGACCAACGCACCGCCGCCGATGCCGACGTTGAACGCGGTCGTGTAGAGCGCACTCGCGGCGTCGCGCCGCTCGGCCGGCGCGGCCTGGAGCAGGCGCGTCTGCAGGAGCGGCGGGATCGCGCCGAAGGCGAAGCCCCACACGGTGTAGGCGATGATCGCGGGCCAGAGTCCGGGCTCGGCGGCGATCACGAGCAGCGCGACGGCGAGCAGCAGCATGGCGCCGACGAGCGCCCGCGCGCTGTCGCGCGCGATCGGGCTGCCGGCGACGAAGAGGCCGACGGCGCCGGCGAGGCCCGAGGCGAACAGCAGCGGCGCGACCGCGGCCGAGGATGCCCCGACCACGTCGGTGAGCAGCGGGGCCACGTACGTGAGGGCGGCGTACTGGCCGATCATCACGACGGCGGTGACGATGCTCACGGCGACGACCCCGCGCATGCTGCGACGCGCGGCGGCGGGCTCAGCGGCCGGCCCGCCCGTGGCCTCCGCGCGGTCGGCCGATGCCGTCGACGGGGCCGGGGTGCCGTCCGGCGGCAGCACGGCGCGCACGACCGCGGCCCCGGCGAGCGTGAGCGCGGCGACCACGCCGAACGCCCAGCGCCAGCCGACCGCCTGGCCGAGCGCGGTCGCGAGCGGCACGCCGGCGATCAGCGCGAGGGTGCCGCCGCCGAGCACGACCGACACGGCGCGGCCGAGGTGCTGCTCGCCGACGAGCCGGGCCGGATAGGCGCCGACGAGCGCCCAGAACAGGCCGTGCGCGACGCCGCCGACGATGCGGAAGGCGACGAGCTGCCCGTAGTCGGGCACGAGTGCCGAGGCCGCGGTCGAGAGCCCGAGCACGACGAGCACGATCGTGATGAGGGTGCGCCGCGGCATCCGCTTCAGGAGTGCGGTGAGCGGGGTCGAGGTCGCGACGACGGTGAAGGCGAACACCGAGACGAGGAGGCCCACGAGGGGCGCGCCGACGCCGAGGTCGGCGCTCATCTCGGGCAGCAGCCCGGTGGGCAGCATCTCGATGGTGATGGACAGGAAGACGGCCGCGGCGAGTGCGACGAGCGCACGCCAGGGCATGGTGGTCGCGTCGGCGCGCGACGATGAGGTGATCGGCATGAGGAAGGTCATCCGACGGCGTTCCCCGCGAGGCGGCACGGCCTGCAGCGGGTCGACTACGCGCTCACGTGCGCGCCCGGGGCCGACGGTGTCCGCACGACCGCCACCAAGTGTAGCGGGGCGCACCTGCGTATTCGCCGGGCGGTACGCTGTCCCGATGAGCACGGAGCCCGAGCCGCACGGCACGCACCTGTCCCACTGGGTCGTCACGCTGAGCTGCACCGACGGGCCGGGGATCGTGCACGCGGTGAGCGGCGCGATCGTCGCGGCGCGCGGCAACATCACCGAGAGCCAGCAGTTCGCCAGCCACGACACCGGGCGCTTCTTCATGCGCGTCCAGGTCGAGTCGCCGGCCGACCGCACCGAGTTCGAGGCCGCGCTCGCGCCCGTCATCGATCGCTGGCAGATGGACCTGCACCTCGACGAGGTCGGCCGCCCGCTCCGCACGCTCGTGCTCGCGTCGACCGCGGGGCACTGCGTGAACGACCTGCTCTTCCGCCAGCGCGGCGGCCAGCTGCCCGTCGAGATCCCCCTCGTGCTCTCCAACCACGGCACGCTCCGCGACCTCGTCGACTTCTACGGCGTGCCGTTCGAGTCGGCGCCGGTCACCTCGCCCGAGACGAAGGCCGAGTTCGAGCGGCGCGTCCTGCAGGCGGTCGACGAGCACGACATCGAGCTCGTCGTGCTCGCGCGGTACATGCAGATCCTCTCCCCCGAGCTGTGCGAGGCGCTCGCCGGGCGATGCATCAACATCCACCATTCGTTCCTGCCCGGGTTCAAGGGGGCGAATCCGTACCGGCAGGCGCACGCCCGCGGGGTGAAGCTCATCGGGGCCACGGCGCACTTCGTCACGAGCGACCTCGACGAGGGTCCGATCATCGAGCAGAACGTGGTCCGCGTCGAGCACTCGCGCTCGGTCGCCGAGCTCGTGGCCATCGGGCAGGACGAGGAGAGCCGCACGCTCTCGCAGGCCGTGAAGTGGTTCGCGGAGCGCCGGGTGCTGCTCGACGGCCAGCGCACGGTCATCTTCCGCTGACCGGGCGCGGGCGCGACTCAGTCGCGGAACTCGCGACGACCGTTGACCACGCCGCTCACTGCGGCCACGACGGCGAAGACGACGGCCACGACGGGCTGGCCCATGATCCACCAGGCGATCGCGGCGGTCGAGAAGACGGCGATCTCGACGAGCGCCTTGACGAACGGGTCGACGTGGAAGACCGCCTTCGGCGAGCGGAAGAGGCCCCAGAGCAGGATCGCGAGGAGCGGCAGGCCGATCCCGATGAACACGCCGGGCCACGGCAGGGCGAACCCGGCGAAGCCGAAGATGCCGAGCGTCACGATCGCGAAGATCTCGAGCAGGAATCGCAGCAGGTCGTTCACGCCGACCTTCGGAGTCGGCTCGGGGGTGGCATCGTTCACGAGGTTCAAGCCTAACCGCGCCCGACGGACGCCGACGCCGCGGCATCCGATGGAGGATGCCGCGGCGCGGCGGAGCACTGCCGTGGTCGTCGGGCGGCTCAGCCGACCGGAGCGGCGTCGCGATGCGTCGAGGTCGGCGCGGGGCGGTCGCCCGCGGCGTCCGCCTCGGCGAGCTCCTCATCGGCGTGGCCCGCCTCGGCGTCGGACTCCGCTCCGCCGGCGGTGCGGAAGTGCCCGACGAGCGAGAGGAGGATGCCGCCTGCGGCCCAGCCCGCGAGGACCAGCCACGGGAACGCCATCGGCGCGTCGGGGAAGTACGACAGGTCGCGCAGGAGCGTGGCCGCGGCCCCCGGCGGGAACCACTGCCCGATCGCGCCCCACGGCGAGACGAGGAACTCGACCGGCACGGTCGCCGCCGAGATCGGGTTCGCGACCAGGATGAACAGCACGGCGCCCACGCCGATGCCCGCTCGCCCCATGATCGCGACGAGCCCGGTGATGGGCGCGGCGATCGCGGCGACGGCGAGCGCGATGGCGGCGGCATTCACCCAGTAGTCGCCCTGCAGCGCTCCGAACCAGCCCTGCAGGATGCCGGCGAGCACGAGGCCCGCGGCGATCGCGTACGTGATCACGGCCACGACGCGGCGCATGGCGCCGATGACCGCGAGCGAGATGGCGATGCCGCCGAGCATGCCGCCGAGCACGAGCGGGAACATGGCGACCGCGAGGCCCGTGCCGCGCGGGTCGGTGTCGGCCAGCGGCACGACGTCGGTCACTGTCACGGTGACCTGCGGGAGCTCGGGCACGGACGGGGCGGTCGGGGCGCCGGCCCCCGCCTGCCCGGTGGCCTGTGCGACGGCGGCCTTCACGGCCGACTCGAGCACCTGCTGGAGCTGCTCCGGGAGCGCGGCGCGCACCTGCTCGTCGATGCCCGCCTGCAGCTGCTGCGCGAGGGCGGTGAGCTGCTGCGCGACCGGCGCACTCGCGGCGGTCGCGATGAGGACCTCGGGCGCGTCGGTCGGGGCGTCGCCGAGCACGACGGCGCCGTAGACCTCGCGCTGCTCGATCGCCGTGACCGCGGCGTCGCGGTCGTCGTAGCGCTCGAGCGCGATGGCGCCCTCGGCCTCGTCGGCGATGCGCTGCTCGACCTGGCTCACCGACGCGTCGGGGCCCACGACGCCCACGGGGAGGCCGTTGGGATCGGCGGTGACCGACGGCCAGGCGAACGCGAGCAGGATGACGCCGACCACGAGCGAGAGGATGGCGCCGATGCCGACGGCGCGGACCATCGGGGTCCGCTGTGTGGTGTGGGAGGACATGATCCGTCCTTTCATAAAAAACGAATGCTCGTTCTTTATAATGGACCTGCGACGTAGGATCGTCAAGCGACGGGAGGATGACGATGCCCAAGGTGAGCGAGGAGTACCGCGCCGCGCGCCGCGAGGAGATCCTCGACGTCGCGCTGAGGTGCTTCGCCGAGCGCGGCTACGCCAAGACCTCGATCGCCGACCTGGTGGAGGCCTCAGGGCTCTCGGCCGGCGCGATCTACGGCAACTTCCCCGACGGCAAGAAGGAGCTCTTCGCCGCGGCCGCCGCGCGCGTGCTCGAGTCCCGCCGGATCGAGCTCGCCGAGCGCCGCCGTGACGGCGGTCCGCTCTCGCCCGGTGAGATCATCGCGACGCTGCTCGGGGGCATCCGGAACGAGCCGTTCAGCGCGGTCCTCCCCCAGCTCTGGTCGGAGGCCATCATCGACCGCGAGATCCGCGAGCTCGTGCAGGTCGTCTTCCTCCGCCTGCGCGGCGCGATCGGCATGCAGCTCGCCGAGTGGGGGCGCACGCACCCCGACCGCGTCGAGGGCGACCCGGCGGCCTGGGCTGAGCGGGTGACGCCCGTCATCCTCTCGGCGGCACCCGGGTTCATCCTGCAGCGCGCGCTCCTCGACGACTTCGACGAGGACGCCTACCTCGGCGCCCTCGGCGAGGCGCTCGTCCACTGAGCCCCCGCTCCCGGCCCGCGGCGGTCGGCCGACGGAGGCCGCGTCATCCGTCGGCCCGGCTCAGATGCCCTGCCAGTCGGGCTTGTTCGCCCACGCGTGCCGGTAGTACCCGGCGTGCTCGAGCCTCGACCCGGCCGCCTCGTCCACGATGACCGTGGCGTGCGGGTGCAACTGGATCGCCGAGCCCGGCCGGCTCGCGGAGACCGGCCCCTCCACCGCCGCCGCGATCGCGTCGGCCTTCGCCTCGCCGAACGCGAGCAGGACGAGGTGGCGGGCGCGGAGGATCGTGCCGATCCCCTGGGTGATGCAGTGCATCGGCACGTCGTCGATCGAGTCGAAGAACCGTGCGTTGTCGATGCGGGTCTGCTGGGTCAACGTCTTCACGCGCGTGCGCGAGGCGAGCGAGGACCCCGGCTCGTTGAACCCGATGTGGCCGGTGCGTCCGATGCCGAGGACCTGCAGGTCGACCCCGCCCGCGGCATCGATCGCCGCCTCGTAGTCCTCGGCCGCCGTGCGGATCGTCGACGGATCGCCGTTCGGCACGCGGATGAGCCCCGGCGTGAGCCCGAGCGGCTCCACGACCTCGCGGGTGATGACCTGGCGGTAGCCCTCCGGGTGACCGGCGGGCAGCCCGACGTACTCGTCGAGCGCGAAGCCGCGCACGCCGGCCACGGCGATGTCCTCGGCCCCGATGCGTCGCGCGAGCGCACGGTAGGTGCTGAGCGGGGTCGAACCCGTCGCCAGCCCGAGCACCGCGTCGGCGCGGGCCCGCAGCAGGTCGACGATGGCGGATGCGGCGAGCTCGCCGGCCTCCGCCTCATCGCCGACGATCACGACCTCTGCCATGCCGGTTCCTCCAGTTCCTCTCCGATCAGGGCGGCGCCCACCGCCGCCGCGGGGAATCCGCGCGGGATGACCTGCACCCGGCGGGCCAGGTCGAGCGAGGCGAGGAACCCGGAGCCGTCGGCCCAGTCGGCGAGCACGCGACGGGTGCCCTCGAGCAGTCGATCCCCGAGCGCGGCGAGCCCGCCGCCGATCACGATGTCGTCCACGTCGGTCGTGAGCGCGAGCAGGCGCACCGCCGACGCGACGCCCACGAGGAAGCGCTCGCGCACCGCGACGGCGTCCGACTCGCCGGCGTCCGCCCGGTCGAACAGGTCGAGCGCCGGGTACCGGTGCGCGCTCGGCCACAGCGTCGCGAGCGCGGAGCCCGACGCCAGCGTCTCGAGGCAGCCGCGCTGCCCGCAGGCGCATCGCTCGCCCGCCGGGTCGACCGGGATGTGCCCGATCTCGCCGGCGACCCCGCGGCCCCCGCGCAGGAGGTGCCCGTCGAGCACGATGCCCGCCGCGAGTCCGGTGCCGAGGTTCAGGTAGGCCATCGAGTGCGCGCGGATGCCGTCGGCGACGCCGAGCAGGTGGTGCGCGCCGAGCGCGGCCGCCTTCACGTCGTTCTCGATCCTGACCTCGACGCCGAGCCGGTCCGCGAGCCGCGGGCCGAGGTCGAGCCCCTCGAGTCCGAGGTTCACCGCGTGGGTCACGCGGCCGGTGGCCGAGTCGACCGAACCCGGGATGCCGATGCCGATCGAGCGGAACGCGCGGGCGTCCACGCCGGCGAGGTCGGTCATCCGCTCGACCGTGGCCAACGCCGTCGCGACGACGGCCTCCGCGCCGAAGCCGGTCGGCATGCGCACCTGGTCGCTGAGCTCTCCGTCCTCGCCGATCGCGACGGCCGCGGTCTTGGTGCCGCCGATGTCGATCCCGAGCCTCACGACACCTCCGCCGCGGCGGTCAGGGCGTCCTGGACGAGTTCGGCGAAGGTCGCGGCGACGCCGCGCGACGCGCCGAACGTCGCGAGGTCGGCGAACGCGAGGTCCTCGCTCGGCCAGCCCATGTCGACCGTCACCACGTCGGCGCGCGCCGAGCGCAGGTCCTCGATCGCCGCGACCGCGAAGGCGTGGCGGTGGAGGTCCTTGCCGATGACGACGACGGGGCCGGCGAGCGCCGCGGGGTCGGCCAGCGGCGTCGCGGCGTCCACGACGACCTCGGCGGCATCCGTCAGCCACGCGGGCGCAGGGCGCTCCGGGTCCGGGGCAGCGGCGAGGGCGAACGGCCCCCACGGCACGCCGCCGACCGCGATGTTCGCGACCGTCTCGACGCGGACGATCGTGCCGACCGACCCGGTCGCGCAGAGCCGGTCGAGCGTGCCGGGCGCGACGTGGAACGACGCCGCGACGCGGTCCGCGAGCCCGTCGGGCAGGCCGAGCGGGAGGCCCGTGCCGGATGCCGCGGGCGCGCCGGTCGGGCGGGCGACGGCCGCGAGCGCACGCACGCGGGCCGCGGCATCCGCCACCCGCTCGGCGGCGAGGCGACCCGAGGCGACGGCCTCGCCGATCGCCAGGGCGATCTCCTCCATCTGCTCGCCCGTGTTGTCGGTGCCGATGCACAGCAGGTCGCAGCCGGCGGCGAGCGCGAGCACGGCAGCCTCGGGGATGCCGCGCCCGCCGCTCGCCCCGGCCATGTCGAGGGCGTCGGACACGATGACGCCCTCGTACCCCAGCTCGCCGCGGAGCAGGCCGTGCAGGATGCGGTGAGACAGGGTGGCGGGGTGCTCCGCGTCGAGCTGCGGGAGCAGGATGTGCGAGGTCATGATCGAGCGGGACCCGGCAGCGATCGCGGCGCGGAACGGCGCGAGCTCGCGCTCGTCCAGCGCCTCGAGGGGCAGGTCGACGACCGGCAGCGCCAGGTGCGAGTCCGTCGCGGTGTCGCCGTGGCCGGGGAAGTGCTTCGCGCTCGCGTCGATGCCCGCGGACTGCACCCCCTCCACCCACGCCGCGGTGTGCCGGGCCACGAGCCCGGGCTCGGCACCGAAGCTGCGCACGCCGATCACCGGGTTCGCGGCGTTCGAGTTGATGTCGGCGTCGGGCGCGAACGTCATCGTGCAGCCGACCGCGACCAGGGCATCGCCCACCGCACGCCCGACGGCGCGTGTGAGCTCGAGGTCGTCGATGCGGCCGAGCACGGCGTTGCCGGGGTAGGGCGCGCCGCGGTCGAAGAACAGGCGCGTGACGTCGCCGCCCTCCTCGTCGATGGCGACGACCGCGAGCGGGTTCGCGGTGCGGAGCTCGGCCGTGAGGCCGGCCAGCTGGGCGGGCGAGGCCACGTTCGAGCCGAAGACGCACACGCCGCCGAGGCCCTCGGCCAGCAGGGCGAGCAGCCATTCGGGCGCCTCGGGCCCCGCGAAGCCGGGCAGCAGGGTCGTGAGGATGTCGCGGCGCAGGTCCTGCTCGGCGCCGCCCCGGATCACGTCGTTCATCCCTTGACCGCTCCGCTCACGAGTCCGCTCGTCATCCGTCCCTGGACGATGAGGAAGAAGACGATCACCGGGATCGCCATGAGGGTCGAGCCCGCCATGATGGCCGCCCAGTTCGTCGTGCCGTTCGCCACCAGGAACGTGCGCAGCCACACGGGCAGCGTCATCATCTCGGGCCTGGCGTTCAGCACGAGGGCGATCACGAACTCGTTCCACGCCTGGATGAAGCCGAACACGCCGGTCGCGACGAGCCCGGGGGCGAGCAGCGGGAACGTGACCCGCCAGAAGGCGCCGGCCCTGGAGCATCCGTCGATCATGGCCGCCTCCTCGAGGTCGGCCGGGACGCCGTTGACGAACCCGCGGAGGGTCCAGATCGTGAACGGCAGCACCGTCGCGACGTACACGATCGTGAGGCCGATCAGGGTGTTCAGCAGGTGCCATCCGTCGATCACCCGGAAGATCGAGACGATCATCGCCTCGCCCGGGATCATCTGGATCACGAGGATCATCACGATGAACCCGCGCCGGCTCTTGAACCGGAACCGCGTGACCGCGATGGCCGCGAGGAACGCGAAGATCAGCGCGACGAGCACGGTCGTGAGCGTCACGACGAGCGAGTTCACCGCGGCGGGCGCGAACGGGGTGCGACCCGGGTCGAAGAGCACCGTGGCGTAGTTGCGGAGCGTGAAGTTGTCGGGCCAGAAGTGGATCTCGGACCCGCGGACCTCGTTGTTCGGCTGGAAGGAGGTGTTCACCATCCAGTAGACGGGGAACGCGAACAGCGCGAACAGCACGACCGACAGGGCGCTCCAGAGCGCGGTCGAGAGGCGGGTGCGGCCGCGCCGGCGACCGGGAACCGGGCGCGCACTCGAGCCCGTCACGATGGCGGTGGTGGCGCTCACAGCTCCTCCTCCTTGATGGTCTGGCGGACGTAGTAGAGCGAGACGGTCATGAGGATGATCGCCGTGATCACCGCGATCGCACCGCCCGTGCCGAAGTCGCCGCCCGCGATCGAGACCTGGTAGATGTACACGCCGAGCGTGTTGGTGAGGGCTCGGATGCCGCCGATGTCCTGCAGCGCGAAGATCTGCGTGAACACCTTGAGGTCCCAGATGATCTGCAGGATCGTCGTGATGAGGAAGATCGGCTTGAGGTAGGGGAAGGTGATGAGCCGGAAGCGCTTGAACGCGCCGGCGCCGTCGAGCTGGGCCGCCTCGAGCACCTCGTCGGGCACCTGCGTGAGGCCCGCGTAGATGGTGAACGCCACGAACGGCACGGCGCCCCAGACGATGATGATGCCCGCGACGAGGAAGAAGCTCAGCGGGTCGATGAGCCAGGAGTGCTGCTGGAACTGCTCGAGCCCGAACCCGTTCACGAGGACCGAGTTGATGATGCCGTAGTCGGTGTCGAACATCCACCCCCAGACGATGGTCGCCGAGAGCGGCGGCATCGCCCACGCGAGCAGCATGCCGAGCGAGAGCAGCAGGCGGAAGCCCTTCGGCAGGCGCTGCAGCAGGAGCGCCATGAGCGTGCCGAGGACCATCGTGGTCACGACGCACACCGCGGCGAAGACGAGGCTCCGGCCCAGCACCTCGTAGAAGGTGGCGTCGGTGAGGACGGAGACGTAGTTCTCGAACCAGACCCAGGTCGGCGGGGCGCCGAAGACCTGCGCGCGGCCGAACTCCTGCATCGAGGTGATGAGCAGCTGGATGAGGGGCCAGCCGACGATCGCGGCGAGCACGAGCGAGGCGGGGACGAGCAGTCCGTAGGGGGTGAGGCCCCCGGCGCGGCGGCTGAAGCGGCGTCGCTTCGGCGGCTCGACGGGCTGCGGCGTGACGATCCGTTCGCCATCGACCGCGCTCACGGCCGGGGCGAGGCCGGTGTCGGTGGTGGTCATGGTGGGGCTCCTGCGTCGGACGGCGAGGTGGGGATGCCGCGGGCGGTGCCCGCTCATGGTGCCGGGCCGGCAGCGTGTGTGGGGCGCTGCCGGCCCGGGGCCTGTGGGAGTCGGTGCGGCCGCACGTCAAGTGTGCGCGCGGCCGCACCGCGGAGGAAGGACTAGCCGTTGAGGATGTCCTCGATCTGCTGGTCCGCCTCCTCGGCGAGCTGGGCGACGTCGCCGCCCTGCGCGATGTTGACGAAGAGGTCCTGCAGGATGCCCGCCGCCTCGACGTCGGCCCACTTCGGCGAGGCCGGGGTGAGCTTCGCGTTTCCGGCCGCCGCGGAGATCGCCTGGGCGACCTCGTCGGTGCCGACCGTGTCGCCGAGCGAGAGCTTCGCCGGGACGAGGCCGTTCTCGCCGTAGATCGTCTGGAACTCGTCCGAGAGGATGATCTTCAGCGCGTCGAGCGCGAGCTCCGGGTGCTTCGTGTTGGCCGAGATGCCGATGTTCGAGCCGCCGGCGAAGACCTGCGCCGCGTCGCCGTCAGCGCCCGGGAGCGCGTAGACGCCGAGGTTCTCCTCCTGGTCGGGGCAGCCGGGGGTCTCGGCGTCCTCGGGCGCGAGGATCGACCACTTCACCCAGGCCGGAGCAGCGAGCTGCAGCGACGTGCCGTCGCAGAAGCCGACCTGCGGGTTCGACTCGTTGGCGTCCTTCGGGGCCTTCGACGCCTCGGTCATGACCTTCTGGACCATCTCGAGGCCCTCGATCGACTCGGCGGAGCTGAGCTGCGCGTCCCACTCCTCGCCGTCCGGGACGGCGACCTCGCCGCCGGCTTCCCAGATGTAGGGCAGCGCGGCGTACCAGTTCTGGCCGGGCCACCACACGCCCGACTTGCCGGGGTTGTCGTCCGCCAGCTGGATCGCCTGGTCGACGTACTGGTCGAGCGTGGTCGGGACCTCGAGGCCCGACGCGGCGAGCGCGTCCTTCTTGTAGAACACGAGCGATGAGCCCGAGTACAGCGGTGCCGCGTAGAACTTCTCGTCGTACGAGCCCACCTCGACGAAGCCGGGCAGGAGGTCGTCGCCGCCGAGCTCGTCGTAGTGGTCGGTGAGGTCCATGAACGCGCCCGCCGAGGTGAACGCCGGCGCCTGCGTGTTGCCGACCTCGACGACGTCGGGGCTGTCCGAGCCGGAGAGGCTCGTGGTGAGGCGGTCGACGAGGCCGTCCCACGACTGCTCCTCGATCACGAGCGTGGAGCCGGGGTGCTCCTCCTCGAAGGTCTCGACGAGCAGCTCGCGCGCCGCGTCGGGGGTGTCGGTGCCGACGAGCCAGACGCGGATCTCCGCGCCGTCCTCGGAGGCCGCGTCGCCTCCGGTGGTGGCGCACCCGGCGAGGGTCAGCGCAGCCGCGGCGCCGAGCGCCACGATGCCGAGGTTCCTCATTGCGTGGTTTCCTTTCGTAGGGGGAAGGTGGGAGCGGGGGTGCTGCCACCCGTGGTGCAGGGGGTTGGGGCCTAGGAGACCCCGAGTTGGCCGGAGAGGACCATGACGGCCGCGCCGCGCAGGACGATGTCCTGCCCGTGCGCGGTCATCCGGAGCCTCAGTTCCCGGTGGTGTTCCGTCATCGTCCGGTTCCGGACCGTCTCGACGGCCGCCTCGAGCAGCGGGCCGTCAAGCAGTTCCGCCGGTCCGCTGAGCACGACCTCGGAGAGGTTCAGCGCACCGACGACGGGGGCGAGCACGATGCCGAGGCGCCGGCCCGCTTCCCGCAGGGTCTCTTCGCGAGCGGATGCCGCGGCATCCGCGTCGCCGAGCCGTTCGAGCTCGGCGGTGAGGCGGGGCACGGCGAGCCAGGCCTCGAGGCAGCCGTGCTTGCCGCACGCGCAGCGCGGGCCGCCGTCGGTGCCGACCACGACGTGGCCGATCTCGCCCGCGGCGCTGCCTGCGCCGAGCACGGGGCGGCCGCCGACGATGAGGCCGGCGCCGACGCCGTGGCCGACCTTGACGAGCACGAGGTCGCCCGGCGCGCCCGCGTGCTCGGCGAGCACCGCGACGTTCGCGTCGTTGGCGACGTGCACGGGCAGGTGGAATGCCGCCTGCAGTCGCTCCTGGAGCGGGAGGTCGGTCCAGCCGAGGTTCGGAGCGGAGTGGACGACGCCGTTCGGGCCGACGACGCCGGGCGAGCCGACGCCGATGCCGAGCACCGGGGAGGTCGTGAGGGCGAGCAGGCCGTCGAGCAGCTCGGTGACGAGTTCGACCGCCCGCTCCCCCGACGCGCCGTCGAGCGCGACCTCGGCGCGGGCGACGGTCGAACCGTCGAGGTCGAGCACCGCACCGCGGAAGCGCGTGTGCTCGGAGAGGTCGAGGGCGACCACGTGGTGACCGGTGCGGTCGATGTCGATGAGCGTCGCGGGCTTGCCGGGGCGGGCGTCCTCGCGCTGGCCGAGCTCGACGACGAGCCCCTCGGCGAGGAGGTCGGCGACGAGGTCGGAGACGGTGACGCGCGTGAGGCCGGTCTCGCGGGCGACATCCGCCCGGCTCTGCGCGCCCAGGCTGTAGAGCGTCTGCAGGACGAGCGAGCGGTTGTGGCTGCGGGCGTGCTCGGGGAGCACCTTGCCCGAGGTCCGCAGCGCGCGGCCTGCGAAGAGCTGGCCCGCGGTGGCCGTCGGCGTCGCCGTCCCTGCCGTGCGCTCGCTGCCGAGTGCGATGCCTGCGGGCGTCTGCCCGGGTGCTGCTTCCGTTGCCGTCACGTTTGTTAGTACACCTTACGAACAAACCTCCGCGCAACCCTTCCGACTAAATTCGTTCATGTTCTTTACAAACCCGTGACCTGCCGGTTCGAGGATGGACGGCACGACCCCGACGCGGGCCGGTGCCGGAACGGGCGGTCGGAGCGCCGTTCCGGCACCGGGGTCGCGGGCCGTGGTCGGATCCTCGGCCTCAGGCCGCGACCGACCCGACGGGACGCACCCGGCCCGCTGCCGCACGCGTGGCACGCGTGGTCGCGGCGCCGACGCCGAGCAGGACGAGACCCAGGTTCGCGAAGGTCTCCGCGTACCCCGGGTGCGCCGCGGACTCGGGCAGGACGAAGAGGAGCACCGTCGCGGGCAGCGTCAGGATCAGGAGCCAGGCCGACGGCGAGCGGTCGCCCTGCACGAGCATCGTGATGCCGAGCACTGCCGGCAGGAGCAGCATCCCGAAGAACCCGACGTTGACGGCGATGCCGAGCACGCCCTCGGGCTCGATGCCGAACAGGTGCACGGTCAGCCCGATCGCCATCGTGCCGTACACGGCCGCGAGGGCCCACCGCACGACCGAACGCCACGGGCGTCCACGGAACGCCGGTGCCGCGACCGTGAACAGGACGACCACGATCAGCGCATAGCAGGCGACGTGGACCGCGCCGCCCACCGCGGAGACGAACGGCAGTGCGCTTCCGTCGGCGAAGACCGAGTCGGAGCCGGTGACGATGCGCGTGAGCGCGTCGGAGAGGGCGATCGCGGACGTGGCGATCGCGCAGATGAGTGCGGCGAGGCGGATGCGGGACATGGCTGGTTCCTCCGGTTCGACTGGGTGCGGTGGTCGACGACCACCGGGAGCAGGTTCCCGTCGCACGTGCGCGGCCGCATCCGCCGAGGGGGACCGCGGTCGTCCTCGGTCGGGACCGATCGCCCTCCTCCGCGGGCAGGGCATCGGGGTCGTTCCCACGGAGGATGCGCACAGCCTCGGCTGAGCACTAGCGTTCGTCGCATGGGTCCGCGCATCCGGTCGTTCGCCGTCGTGGCGGTCGTCGCGATCACCGCGGCCGTCGCCGCCGTCGCAGCCCTGAACGGGGGCGCTCTGCCGCCGCTCGACGTCGCGTTCGTGTCGATCCTCTTCGCGTTCCTCGGCCTCGGGGCGCGCGCGGCGGTCCTCGCGTGGCGGTCCGCGCACCGCGCCGCCTCGCTCGCGGCGGCGACGATCGTGCGCTCGCCGGAGGAGGCCGCCCGTGCCGCGGTCGACGAGGAACGGGCGAGGATGTCCGCGGACATCGAGGCGGTCGTGCGTCGCGCGGTGCTCGGCATCCGGGCGCACGCCGCCGCCCTTCCGTCGCCGCTCCGCCCCCCGGCCGCGGGCTCGGAGGGCGACGACACCGCGGGCTCGCGGCACGACCTCGCTGCAGCTGCCCCGGGCGAACCCGCGACCGCCGGCCCGACGACGCCCGTCTCGCCTGCCGACGTTCCCGCCGTCCTCCGCGCGATCCAGCACGACGGACGCGCCGCGACGGCCGAGCTCAGACGCCTGCTCGAACTGCTGCGAGCGCCCGGCGGCGACGGCGGGCCCGTGCCCGCGGGAGCAGGACCGGTCGCATCGCCGCGCCCGCGCCCGGGCGCCCCCGACCTCGTCCTCGCCGCGGTCGCAGTCGCAGTGTGCCTGGTCGAGTCGCTGGCCGGTCCGGCGCTCGACCTCCCCGGCCCATCCGTCGTCGCCGTCCTCCTGGGCGTCGTCGCCGCCGCAGCGACCCTGGCCTGGCGGGTGGACCCCGGGGCCGCGCTCGCCGTCCAGGCGGCGGCGGTGGCGGTTGGAGTCGTGCTCGGGTCGCCGATCCGATTCGGCACCTGGACCGTGCTCGCATTCGGTCTCCCGATGTGGGCGGCCGTCGCTCACCCGCGGCGCGGACCGCTCGTGATCGCGGGTCCGGTCGCACTCGCGGCGATCGCCACGTGGTCGCAGGTGGCCTGGTCGCCCGACAACGTCGGCGTCCTCGTCGTCATCCTCGCCGCGGCCGCGATCACCGGGGCCGCGAGCCGCGTGCTCGACGACCGCCGTCGCCGGAGCGCTGCCCGGGCCGCTCTGCACGAAGCGGTCCTCGCGCGCGAGGCCGACGCGGCCGTGCGGCGCGACCGCGTCGCGACCGCGCGCGAGCTTCACGACGCGGTGTCCGCCACGATCGGCGTCATCGTCATGCAGGCCGGCGCCGCCGAGGTGCGGTGGGCCTCCGACCGGCCCGCCGCGATCCGGGCGATCGAGGTGCTCGTCGGGGCGGCGGATCAGGCCGTCGACGAGCTCGACGACCTGATGCCGCGTCTGGCCGGCTCGGCGATCGGCGGTTCCGCGGACCGCGGCCCGGCCGACCTGCCGTCACTGGTCGAGCGGATGCGGCGCGCGGGCGTCGACGTCGTCGCGACACTGCCCGAACCGGTGCCCGACCTGCCCCGCCACCTCGCTGAGACGGCGTATCGAGTCGCCCAGGAGGGCGTCGCGAACGCCGTGCGCCATGCGCAGGGTTCGCGCATCGCGCTCCGGCTCGAGTTGGTGGGCGACACGGTGGAGGTCTCCGTGGTCGACGACGGCGCACCGGTGGCCCCTCGATCCCGTGCCGGCTACGGGCTCACGGGGCTGGCCGAGCGCGTGGCCGGAGTCGGCGGAGAGTTCGCCGCGGGCCCGGGAGACGAGCGCGGGTTCCGTGTGGTCGCGCGACTGCCGCTCGCGCGCGTGGGCGGAGCTCCCGGATGATCCGCCTGATCCTCGCCGATGACCACGAACTGCTCAGGAGCGGGCTCGTCTCGATCCTCGAGAGCGACCCCGACCTCGAGGTCGTCGCCGTCTGCGACGACGGGCCGACGGCCGTGGCCGAGGCCGCTCGCCTGCTGCCGGACCTCGTGCTCATGGACGTCGAGATGCCGGGCGGCGACGGCATCCCGGCGATCGCGCCGGTCCTGCGCGCGGCCCCGTCTGCACGGGTCATGGTGCTCACCATGTTCGACCTCGACGACTACGTCGCGGGCGCGCTGCGTGCCGGTGCATCCGGGTTCCTCATCAAGACCACGCCGCCGCGCGACCTGATCGCCGCGGTGAAGGCGTGCGCCGCCGGCGAGTCGACCTTCGGGCCGAGCGTGATGGCCCGGCTCGTGCAGAGCTACATCGAGCGCCCGGCCGAGGTCGTACCGGCCGGAGCCGCCGAGCTGACCCCGCGCGAGCTCGAGGTGCTCCGCGCCATGGCGCGTGGCCTCTCGAACGCCGAGATCGGCGCCGAGCTGTTCCTCGCGGAGACGACCGTGAAGACGCACGTCGCGCGCGTGCTCCTGAAGCTCGGCGTGCGCGACCGCGTGCAGGCCGTCGTCGTGGCGCACACCTCGGGTCTCGCGGACTGAGGCGGCGCGAGGTCCGACGCGCGGGCGCTCAGCGCCGCGCGGCGTCCGACCTCGCGGACCCGGACCCGACCTCGGCGCGACCGCCGACCCCGGCCGAACGGGCGTCGCGGCGCCCGCCGATGGCGCGCAGGGCGGCCAGGATCGTCGCGAGGTCCACGAGTTCCTGCAGCAGCGCCCCCGCGGTCGCCGGGATGAGCCCGAACGCGGCGACGAGCATGAGCACGACGCTCACGATGATGCCGAGCCAGATCGACTGCAGGGCGATCCGCACCGTGTCGCGGCCGATCTCGACGGCCTTCGCGGTGCGGGAGATGTCGTCGACGAGGATCACGGCGTCCGCGGATTCGCTCGCCGCCGTGGCGCCGCGCGCCCCCATCGCGATCCCGACGTCGGCGGCCGCGAGCACGGGCGCGTCGTTGACGCCGTCGCCGACCATGATGACCGGGCGCTCCGCGATGCCGGCCACCTCGTGCACCTTGTCGGCGGGCAGGCACTCCGCCCGCACGCGCTCGATGCCGAGCTCGGCCGCGATGTGGTCGGCCGTCGCCTGCGCGTCGCCCGTGAGCATCATCGTGTGGTGGACGCCGAGCCGGTCGAGCCGTTCGAGCGTCGCCGGCGCGTTGCCGCGCAGGCGGTCGCGGGCGAGCACGGCCCCCGCGTACGCGCCGTCGACCGCGACGTAGACCGCGAGCTCGCCGGGCGCGATCTCGGTGCGGCGAGCCGCCGGGGTGTGCTCCGCGACGAACGCGAACTTGCCGACGACGACCTCCCGCCCGTCGATCCGGGCGACCACGCCGTTCGTGGCGGCCTCGCGCGCGGCGGTCGCCTCGACGAGCGGGATGCCGCGGTCGGTCGCGGCGTCGATCATCGACGCCGCGAGGACGTGCGACGAGTACTGCTCCGCCGAAGCGACGAACCCCAGCAGTTCGTCTTCGCCGTACGCCGGCTCGGGCCGGACGGCGACGAGCTCGGGCGCGCCGTGCGTCAGCGTGCCGGTCTTGTCGAAGACCGCCGTCCGGGCGCGGGCGAGCTGCTCGAGCACCCCGCCGCCCTTCACGATCACGCCGTTGCGCGCGGCCCGGCTCATGCCCCCGATGAATGCGACGGGCGCCGCGATGAGCAGCGGGCAGGGCGTCGCCAGCACGAGCACCTCGGCGAAGCGCACCGGATCTCCGGAGACCCACCAGGCGGCGCCCGCGAGCAGCAGCGAGAAGACCGTGAACGGCACGGCGTACCGGTCCGCCAGCCGCACGACGGGCGCCTTGCTCGCTGCCGCCTCGGCGACGAGCGCGACGATCTGCTGGTACTGGCTGTCGGCCGCGCGGGCGGTCGCGACGATCTCGATGGCGGCCGGGCCGTTCACCGACCCGGAGAGCAGCTCATCGCCCGGGCCCTTCTCGACGGGGATGCTCTCGCCCGTGATCGAGGACTCGTCGACGGATGCCTCGTCGGAGCGCAGCGTCCCGTCGACGGGCACGATCTCGCTCGGCCGCACGAGCAGCAGGTCGCCCGGCCGCACCTCGTCGACGGGCACGTCGACGAAGTGGTCGTCGACCACGCGATGCGCGTGCTGCGGCGCCCGCGTCAGCAGCGCGTCGAGCTCGCGCTTGGCGCGGCGGTTGGCGTAGTCCTCGAGCGCCTCGCCGCCGGTGAGCATGAGCACGACGATCAGGGCGGCGACGTACTCCCCCACGACGACCGTCGCGACGATGGCGGTGACCGCCAGGATGTCGAGCCCCCAGTGCCCGCGCAGGATGTCGCGCACCATGCCGACCGCCTGCCATGCGGCGATCGCGAGCGCGTACGCGCTGAAGATCCACGCGACGAGCCAGCCCTGCCCTGAGAGCGCCAGCACGATGCCGACGACCCCGATCGCGAGCGTGAGCGAGACGACGGGGTAGCGCCGGATGAGACGGATGCCGCGGGCCATGCCTCCATCCTCGCCCACTCCCTCGACCCAGCCGCGACGAAGATCCGTTTCTGCGGTGGAGTGCGGGTTGATCCCGTACTCCACCGCAGAAACGGCACTCGGATGCGCGCGAGGGCGACCGAGGCGTCGCGGACACGGCGAAGGGCCGGATGCGCGAGGCATCCGGCCCTTCGGACCGCTCGAGCGGGGCGGCTCAGGCGCCGAGGCGCGCCTTGAGGTTCGCGTCGATCGTGTTGAGGAACTGCTCGGTGGTCTGGAACTCCTGGTCGGGGCCGACGAGGAGCGCGAGGTCCTTCGTCATGGCGCCGGACTCGACCGTCGTGATGATGACGTCCTCGAGCGTGTGCGAGAAGTCGATCAGCTCCTGGTTGCCGTCGAGCTTGCCGCGGTGCGCGAGGCCGCGCGTCCAGGCGAAGATCGAGGCGATCGGGTTGGTCGAGGTGGGCTTGCCCTGCTGGTGCTGGCGGTAGTGGCGCGTGACCGTGCCGTGCGCCGCCTCGGCCTCGACGATGCTGCCGTCGGGCGTGGTGAGCACCGAGGTCATGAGGCCGAGCGAGCCGAAGCCCTGCGCGACGGTGTCGGACTGGACGTCGCCGTCGTAGTTCTTGCACGCCCAGACGTAGCCGCCCTCCCACTTGAGCGAGGCCGCGACCATGTCGTCGATGAGGCGGTGCTCGTAGGTGATGCCGGCGGCCTCGAACTTGTCCTTGAACTCGGTGTCGAACACCTCCTGGAAGATGTCCTTGAAGCGGCCGTCGTAGGCCTTCAGGATCGTGTTCTTCGTCGAGAGGTAGACCGGGTAGTTCCGGTCGAGGCCGTAGTTCAGCGAGGCGCGCGCGAAGTCGCGGATCGACGCGTCGAGGTTGTACATCCCCATCGCGATGCCGGAGCCCGGCGCCTGGAAGACCTCGAACTGCTGCGGCTCGGAGCCGTCCTGCGGGGTGAAGGTCATCGTGAGCGTGCCGGGGCCCTCGAACTTGAAGTCGGTGGCGCGGTACTGGTCGCCGAACGCGTGGCGGCCGACGATGATCGGCTTGTTCCATCCGGGCACGAGCCGCGGGATGTTCGAGATGATGATCGGCTCGCGGAAGATGACGCCGCCGAGGATGTTGCGGATGGTGCCGTTCGGCGACCGCCACATCTTCTTCAGGCCGAACTCCTCGACACGCGCCTCGTCGGGCGTGATCGTCGCGCACTTGACGCCGACGCCGTGCTGCTTGATCGCGTTGGCGGCGTCGACCGTGATCTGGTCGTCGGTCTCGTCGCGCTTCTGGATGGAGAGGTCGTAGTACTCGAGGTTGACGTCGAGGTACGGGTGGATGAGCTGGTCCTTGATGGCCTGCCAGATGATGCGGGTCATCTCGTCGCCGTCGAGTTCGACGACGGTACCTTCGACCTTGATCTTCGACAAGGGGCGGTCTCCTTGGGATCTCGTGGGATTGCTTGGGAAGCGAGGAAGTCTCGGGGGTGTCCGGACACGCCGTCGACCAGCTTACCGCGTCGTCGGAATATCTCGACATCGAGAGATCGACGAGGCACGGCTGCGCCCACCGACCCCCGTCGCCCGCCGGTGTTCCGGCGGAGCCGCGCCGACCGTCGTCGTTCCATCCGGTCGCATGAGGGTTACCGGCCCGCCACCTCATGCGGTTAGGCTGCGATGCATGGCTGATCTGCGACTCGAAGAACTGAACGCGACGAACATCGTCGCCGCGAACACCCTGTCGCTGAAGCCGGGCCAGGAGCAGTTCATCGCACCGGTCACCTACGCCGCCGAGTCCTCCGTCGTCGACCCTGCGACCGCATGGCAGCGCGTCGCGCTCAACGACGACAAGGTCGTCGGCTTCATCCACGGCAACTTCGACCCCGAGAACGAGCACGAGGAGTTCCGGGCCTGCATCTGGCGCATCAACGTCGACGCCGAGGCGCAGGGCAAGGGCGTCGGCCGGTTCCTCGCGCACGCGCTCGCCGAAGAGGCGAAGAGCCGCGGGTTCGACCGCATCACCGTGCTGTGGGAGCCCGGCGAGGGCGGCCCAGGCGAGTTCTTCCACCGCATCGGCTTCCGCGACATCGGCGAGACCCAGTACGGCGACGTCATCGGCGCGCTCCAGCTCGCGAGCTGAGCCGGTCGCTCGCGACCGGTCGGAGGGGCGACGGATGCCGCGGCACGGCGAGGGCTTCGTCGACGCCGTGCTCGCGGTCGTGTCCGACATCCCGCCCGGCATGGTCATGACGTACGGCGACGTCGCCGCGGCGCTCGGCTCGCGCGGTGCGCGCGCGGTCGGGCAGGTCATGGCGCGCTACGGCGGCGACGTGCCCTGGTGGCGGGTGATCCGCGCGGGCGGGCGCCCGCCGGCCGGGCACGCCGACGCCGCGCGGCCGCACTACGACGCAGAGGGCGTCCCGATCCGGTCCGTCGATGACGAGGACGGGTACCGGATCGACATCGCGGCGTGCCGCTGGCGCGGCTGAGCACCGACGGTGCCGGGACGCGGCCCGCACCACGGGGCGTCCGCCGCCCTCAGAGATCGGCCGGCGATGAGACGATGCCCGGCGCAACGGAGTTCGCGGGCGAGGGCGAGGCGGCCGCATCCGGCGGCTCGACGCCGGGTTCTGCGGCCACGAGGAGCCCTGACCCGGATGCCGGGAGGTCCTCCGCGGCCTCGAGGTGCGCCGGCATCCGGATGGTCACGCTGGTCCCCGCGCCGGGCGGCGAGTCGAGGTCGATCACCCCGCCCACCGCGTCGATCCGGTCGACGATGCCGAGCATGCCGGTACCGCGGTCGAGCGAGGCGCCGCCGACGCCGTTGTCGCGGATCGTCAGGACGAGCTCGTCGCCCTCGACGTACGCCCTGACCCACGCGCGCGTCGCCTGCGAGTGCTTGGCGACGTTCGCGAGCGACTCGGCGACGGCGAAGTACGCGGTCGACTCGACGAGCTCGGCGAGCCGCCCCTCGGGTTGGACCGCGATGTCGACGGGCACCGGGCATCGCCCGGCGAGCTCGGGCAGCGCGAGCGCGAGGCCGCCCTGCGACAGCAGGCTCGGGTGGATGCCGTGCGCGAGCTCGCGCAGTTCCTTGAGGCCCTGGTTCAGGGTCGCGATCGACTCCTCCAGCTCGCTCGCGAGGTCGTCGTCGTCGGTGGCGCGCGCCGCGTTCGCGGCGATCCGCAGCTGCATGCCCACCGCGACGAGGTGCTGCTGCGCTCCGTCGTGGAGGTCCCGCTCGATGCGCCGGCGCGCCTCGTCCCCCGCCTCGACGATGCGCTGGCGCGACTGGCGCACCTGCTCGAGCGTCCGCTCGATCTCCGACCGGAGCCGGCCGTTGTCGACGGAGAGCCGGAGGGCGCTCGAGACGCCGTCGAGCAGTCGCATGTTGTCCGTCAGGACCCGATCGTGCCGGATCAGCGCGATCGGCAGGCCGCTCGGCGACGCGACCGGCAGGATGCTGTGGCCCCGACCCTCCTCGGCCGAGTCGATCGGGCGACCGGCGGCGTCCACGTACCGTCCGCGCTCCTCCTCCCACCAGAAGACCCGCACCGAGTCGTCGCGGAGCGTGCGCGCGAGCGACTCGGCCCACAGCCCGCGGTCGGCGCCCTCGCGCGTGATGCGCATGAGGTCGGCGACGCGGGCGCGCATGTTGCGCGCGTGCGCGATGCCCGCGACGAAGCACACCGGCACCGACGCCATCGCGATGAGCGAGACGGTCTCGAGCGCGAGGTTCGGCGCGGCTCCGGTCGCGTACCGGACCATCTGCGCGGCGAGCGTGCTCACCCACGACAGCAGCGCGACCGGCATCAGGAACGCGACCGTGCGCGCCGGCACGCTCCCGCGGACCCAGCGCAGCAGCAGCCTGATGGCGATCGCGATCGCCAGCGCCACCCCGACGAAGCGGTACCCGATGTCGACGATGGCGAAGACGGTCGGGGCCTCGGCGAGCCGGTACGGGTTCGGCACGCAGTCGCACGGCACCGAATCCGGCCCGGCGAGCGCGAGCACCGTGAAGAAGTTGACGACGGTCGCCACGAGCGCCGTCGACGCGATGAACCGGTCGAACCGGTCGCCGAGGCCGCCGCGCGGGTAGACGAGCACGAGGATGCCGGCGACCACCGCCCACCCGAGGTCGACGCCGCGGAGGATCGGCCAGAGCCAGCCGAGCGACTCGATGACCGGGTAGAACGCCTGCGGGATCCAGAACAGGACGAACACGATCATGAGCCGCGCCGGCACCGGGTTCGGCCCGATCGCCCACGCCACGCCGGCACACGCCGCGAACACGAGCGGCACCATCGCGTGCACGGTCGTCCACGACAGCTCGGGACGCAGGGCCTCGGGCGTCGCGAGGTAGCCCGAGACCTCCATGAACAGGCTGATCGCGACGACGGTCGCGATCACCGCGGTCCGTCGTGCGATCCGCCCGCGGCGGCCCGGGGCCATCACCAGGGCATCACCTCTGGCCGAGGAGCGTCAGCACCGCGAGCACGCGGCGGTGGTGCTCGGGCGACTCCTCGAGGTCGAGCTTCTGCAGGATGCTGCGGACGTGGGTCTCGACGGTCTTCAGGCCCAGGAACAGGGCCTGCGCGATGCCGCCGTTGGAGTACCCCTGGGCCATGAGCTCGAGCACCGACCGCTCGCGTTCGGTGAGCCGCGCGAGCGGGTCGTCGGCGCGCGTGCGCTGGACGAGCTGCTCGACCACCTCGGGGTCGACGACCGAACCGCCCGAGGCGACGGTCTGCACGGCGCGCACGAGCGTCTGCGGCTCGGACACGCGTTCCTTGAGCAGGTAGCCGGTGCCGCTGCCGGCACCCATGACGCGGAGCGCGTACTCGGGCGTGGCGTACATCGAGAGCAGGAGGATGCCGATGTCGGACCCGTCCTGCCGGATGCGCTCGAGCGCCACGATGCCCTCGTCGCGATGGGTCGGCGGCATGCGGATGTCGAGCACGGCGGCGTCGAGGTCGAGGTCGTCGATCGTGGCGAGCAGTTCGTCGGCGGTCCCGACGGAAGACACCACCTCGATGCCGCCGCCCTCGAGCACCTTCGCGATCCCCTCGCGAAGCAGCAGCGCGTCGTCAGCGATGGCGACCCTCAGGGGCCGGTCCTCCGTGCGCTCAACCATCCGGGCACCTCCGATCGAAGGCGTGCGTGAGCCCCCGACGTCCATGCGCCGCCTTCTGCCGACAATACGCGCAGGGCCGCACCCGTGGGGGACCCCGTTGTGGGGACAGGGCCGTGCGCCCGGGGCGCCGACCGTGCCACGCTGGGTGCAGGTCGCGCACCCTGCCCGCCGCGCGCACCCCGAGGCGCCGGCCCGCGCCGTCCACCCGAGGAGCGTCATGGTCCGATCCGGTTCGTCGCCGGCATCCGCCCCGTCCCCGTCGCCGTCGCACGTCACCGCGGCGGCGGTCCCGCCTCCGGCGCGCGTCACCGGCACGGATCGGCCCGTCCGGCTGGTCGTCGTCCGGCCCGGCGAATCCGTGTCCGACGTGCTCGAGCGCGATCACCCGGGGGCCGTGGCATCCTTCAACCGCACGCTCCGCGTCGCACTCGCGATGCGCGGCGGTGTGAGCCTCGCAGTCTGGATCGGCGGCACCGTCGCAGAACTCGACCTGCTGCGTCGCATCCGCCTGTTCGACGTCGGCGACGAGACCGTCGCGCTCGTCCCCGAGACCGCGAAGCGCCCGCTGACCGAGCCCGTCCTCGCCCGCCTGCAGGTGTACGCCGAGCTGCTCGACGCGGCGGGCTACGACCGCGTCGAGTTCGACCTCCTGGCCGGTGCGAGCGCCGGCGGGCTCAATGCGGTCGTGTACGCCGTCGCGCAACGGGCCGGAACCGGCCTCGACCTCCTCCTGAGCACCTGGGGCACGGTCGGCGGGTTCTGGGGGCTCCTGCACCCGCCCGGCGCGCGCGGAATCCTGGCGCTCATGCAGGGCGAGGACTACTTCCGCCGTGAGACCGCGAAGGCCCTCACGGGGATCTACGACACCGAGGACCGGCATCCCGACCTCGCGTCCGAGTACACCGCGGTCGACCTCTCCGTCACCGTCATCGACGCGGGCGACGAGTACGAGGAGGACGCGAACGAGGGGCGCGGGCACTTCCGGTTCGTCGGCCACGAGGCGCACCTGCTGGACAACCGGATCCCGGCGCGGCATCGGGAGCGAGAGACGCCGGAGCGTCCGCAGCCGGCGGACGACCGCCATGACGACCTGGTGAACCTCAGCAGGCTCGCACTCGCCGCCCGATCGACGTCATCGCTGCCCGGCGGGTTCGAGCCCGGGAACATCGAGTCGTTCGGGGGCCGGGCCGACAGCGGCGACGAGGCCGACCTGCCGGGCGGGCCCGGGATGCGGTTCGCGTTCGCCGGGCATCGGTCGAGCGCTGCGACCCCCTACCGCGTCGTCGACGGCGCGGTCTTCGACAACGTCCCGATCGAGCGCGCGCTCCGTGCGGCGCGCTCGAGGATGTCCCAGCGCCGGGCGGACCGCGCGATGCTCTTCCTCGACCCGGAACCCGATCCGCCGCTCGGCGGGCGAGTCGACTGGGACCCGAACGCCTCCCGCTTCTTCCGGGCGATCAAGGCCATGACCGACAAGCAGTTGCGGCGCGAGTCGGTGACGCGCGAGGTCGCGGAGCTCGAGCGCTTCAACACCGCGCAGCAGGTCGCCAGGGCGCGATTCGAGAGCGCGGCGCCGCTCGTCGCGAGTTCCCTCGCCGACCCGGCGGCCGTCCCCGATCGGCGCCGGGCCTACCAGCGAGCGCTCGGCGTCGACCTGGCCGACCACCTGGCCGAGACGATCGCCGCGCCCAGCCTGTGGCAGCTGCACTCGTCGCTCGGGCATCGCCGACGCTACCGGCCGATTCCGCTCGTCGACCTGACGGCCATGGCGGATGTCGCGGCCCAGCGGGTCTCCGGGCTCTCGTCGACGCACCGCGACGCGTTCGCCCGGTCGCCGCTCGCCCTCGCCGACGCGGCCAACTGCGTCCTCGGATGGGCGCGGGCGCTCGAGGCGCTGCCCGCAGAGCCCGGTTCACGACACGGCTTCGCGTTCGCCACCGTCCGCACGGCCGCGTACGACGCGCTCACCGCCGCGATCGACGGTCGGGATCGCGCGACGGCGAAGGTCCTCGAACTCACCGCGGCGTTCGCGGACGGCGACCGGAAGCCCGCCCCCGACGACCTGCGCGAGTGGATCGATGCGTGGTTGGCGGAGAGCCGTCGGGACCGCGAGCACGAACTCTGGGACAACCTCGACCGTGCCGTCGCGCGTCTCCGGATCGCCGCGAAGACGGTCGAGGCCGAGATCGCCGACGGCACCCGACCGCCCGAGCCCGCCTGGACGGCCTCCGCCTGGCGCCCGCTCGCGCACGCTCCGGTGCTCTCGGCCGCCGACCTCCCGCCGCTCTACCACGCAGCAGGGATCCCGCCCGCGCTCTCCAACGTGCGGTACTGGGCGATCGGCGTCGATGAGCCGCCCGCCCGCGTCGGGGACTTCGATGCGCTCGTGGCCGATCGCTGGTTCACGATGCTGAGCGCGGTCCTCAGGAAGGGCGACCTCACCGCCGAGCAGGCCGCCGCCGCGATCCAGGCGTCGTCCGAGACGGCGGCGCTCGACCGCGGCTCGAAGCTCGCAGGGTACGGGATCGGGAACTTCCTCGGGTTCCTCGCCCGCGACTGGCGGGTCAACGACTGGTGGTGGGGCCGCCTCGACGGGGCCGCCGGGGTGACGCGGTTCCTCGCCTCGCTCGCTCCCGAGGAGATCCTCGCCGACCCGGCGGTCGAGTCCCTGCAGGACGCGGTGCTCGCCGAGGCCGACGATCCGAGGTACGCGGAGTGCGGGCTGTCACCGTTCGAGCCCGTGCCCGGAGCGGCGCCGGGCGCCCCCGCCGCCGCGGACCCGGCTGCGGCCCGACGGGGTCGGCTCCGCGCCGGCACCGACACGATCTTCAACCTCGACCCCGCCTACCGGTTCGCGATGGCGTCGCGGGCCGTCAGGCTGCTCGACCGAGTCGTGGTGCAGCCGACGCGGAAGGGCACGCGCTGGATCGCCGGCGCGGTGCTCGCCCTCCTCCGCCCGATCCTCGTCGCCGTGCCGACCGTGGTCGATCCGCCGCGACTGGCGCTCGTGTCGGCCTTCGCGGCGGCGACCGCCTGGCTGCTCACCTGGGACGACCTCGAACTCAGGTCCGGCCTGTGGATGGGTCTCGCCCTGTTGACCGGCCTGGCCGCCGTCGCGGTCGTGGTGGGCCAGGTGGCGTCGCGATTCCGTCATTGGTCACGGGTCGTCGACCACCTCCACGGCACCGCCCGCGACGACGCGGAGCGTGCGCGCCTCAGGGCCCGCAGGCCCGCCTGGTTCATGGCCGGCGTCGCCATCGCGAGCGTGGTGCCGCTCATGATCGCGATCATCGGCAGCAACTTCCTGCTCATCCTGCTCTGCATCGCCGTCACGGCCACGCTCGGCGCCCTCGCCGTGCACTTCGCGACCGCGGCCACGCGCGCGCCGATCCCGGGGCGCGACCGGCGGACGGTCGCCATGATCTCGGTCTTCGCGCTGCTCGGCGGGGTGCTGCCGCTCGTGCAGCTCGGCGTCGAGCTCGCGACGGCGGACGAGACCCCCGCCGTGCTCGAGGTCCCCCAGGAGTTCAACTGGATCGCGCTCGCGATCGGCGCCGCGGCCGTCACGATCTCGCTCACCTGGGACTGGCTGCTCATCCGCTACCGCCGCCCGGGGGCCGGGTCCGACGAGGACTGCGTCGACATCGCCACCGCACCCGATCCGTCCCCCGCCGGTCGGGGTCTCCCCGTCAACCTGGTCAACTGGCTCACCGTGACCCTCCTGTCGGTCGCGGCCGGCCTCGTCGCCTACGCGCTGGCGACGGCCGTCACGGCCGGCATCGCCCCGCTGCTCGAGGACACCGTCGCGGCCGCGGCGTTCATCATCGCCTGGGCGAACGTGGTCTGGTGGATGCCGGACGCCGTGAGCCGGCTGCCGGAGATGGACGACCGGGTGGACCGCGCTCCGCTCGGCTGAGCCGAGCGGAGCTCCACCGCGCCCGCGCCGCTGCAGGCGTTCAGTGATGACCCGGACCGACCGGCGGTGACCGCCCCGATCCGGCGGGCGACGCCGCCCGCGACGCTTGGCGCATGCTCGGATCGGAACGCGGACGCATCGCGCAGTGGATCGCGCGATACCTGCCGCTCGAGGTGCTCGGCACCGTGGCGGCGATCGCGGGTGCGGCGGCGGCGTACGAGGCCTCCGGGTCGCTCGTCGCGGCCGCAGTGGCCGGCACGGTCGCCGAGGGGGTCGGCTACTACGCGCTCGTCGTCGTCCGCGGCATCCGCGGGCACCTGCGATCGAGGCGCGTGCGCCGCCATCGGGGCGCGCCGCGGCGCGCGTTCGTCGCGGTCGTGCTCACGCTGCGGGGGCTCGTCACGGAGTTCGGACCCGCCGAGGCGCTCGACACGTTCCTCGTCAGGCCCGCGCTCCTCGTCGCGGCGACGACCGTGCTGGGGCCGAACCCGACGGGCTGGCTCGTCGGCAAGCTCGCCGCCGACGTCGTGTTCTACGCCGTCGCGATCGTCTCGTTCGAGCTCGGGCGGCGCCTGATCCTGCCCGACGGCGGGGCGGATGCCGCGAGCCGGCCGGCCCCGCCGCGACGCCGCCGCCGCGCGGAGCCCGCCCGCGATCCCGCCACTCCGGCGCCGACGGCGCCCCGTCTCGAAGGAGCGCTCCGATGACGCTCGTGCCCGAGTCTCCGACGGACCTCGACCGGGTCGCGCCGAGCCCGCCCGACGCGCCTGCCGCCCCTGGCGACCTGCGCCCGCGCCGCCCCCACCCGGGCCGCCGCCTCCTCGGCACCGCGACGGGCCCGATCGCAGTGCCGCCGCCGCACCGCGAGCTCGTCCGGCGCGAGCTCGCGGCGTACGCGCAGCGCATCCGCCTCGGCCCGCTCGTGCGCGAGCACGGCTCGCCGCTGTTCCTGCTCGACGTCGACCGGGTCGCGACGCAACTGCTCGCGCTCCGCCGCGAGCTGCCGTCCGCCGCGATCCACTTCGCGACGAAGTCGCTCCCCCACCCGGCGGTCATCCGCGCGGTGCACGGGTTCGGCGCCTCCTTCGAGGTGGCGTCCCGCGGGGAGATCGACCTGCTCGAACGCGAGGGCGTCCCCATCGGGCGGTGCCTGCACACGCACCCGGTGAAGTCGGTGGCCGACATCACGGGCGCGTACCTGCGCGGCATCCGCACCTTCGTGGTGGACAGCCCGTCGGAGGTCGCGAAGTTCGCAGGGCTCCCGACCCATGACGTGGGCGTGCTCGTGCGGCTGTCGTTCCCGAACCCCGACGCGAAGTCCGACCTGTCATCGAAGTTCGGCGTCGCACCCGAGGACGCGCCGGCGCTCGTCGACCTGTGCCGGCGGTCCCGCCTCGCGGTGCGCGGGTTCACGTTCCACGTCGGCAGCCAGACGACCTCGGCGACGCCGTGGGTGCGGGCGATCGCGACGACGGTGCAGCTCATGCGCTCGCTCGAGGCGCGGCACGGCATCCGCTTCGAGGTGCTCGACCTCGGCGGCGGGTTCCCCGTCGGCTACGACGAACCGGTGCCGCCGCTCCCCGAACTGGCGCGAGGCATCCGCCCTGCGCTCGCCGCCGTGCCCGAGCACGTGCGGGTGGTCATCGAGCCCGGCCGCTTCGTCGCCGCGCCGGCGATGACGCTCGTCACTCGCGTGATCGGGACGAACGACCGCGCCGACGGACGCTGGCACCACCTCGACGACGGCGTGTACGGCGGCTACTCGAACATCCCGGCCGAGGACGTGCACGCGCTGGTCTTCGCGGCGGCCGAGCTCGGCGTGCGGCCGGTCGGCGACGACGCGGCCGAGCGTGCGACGCGGCGCGTGCTCACGCGGACGCGTGTTCCGGTGACGCTCGCCGGGCCGACCTGCGACAGCGTGGACGTCGTCGCGCGGCACCTGCCGCTCCCGCCGCTCGCCGACGGCGACCTTCTGGTCTCGCCGATGATGGGCGCCTACACCTGGGCGACCGCGACCGGCTTCAACGGGATCGCGCGCACACCGGTCGTGGAGGTGTCGCCGGCCTGAGCCGACGACAGGGCGGATGCCCCGGGCTCGCGCCCGGGGCATCCGCTCGCCGCACTCCTCCCCCTAGACGAGCGAGTCGCGCCAGGCCGCGTGCAGCGCCGCGAACCGGCCCGTGCCGCCGATGAGGTCGGCGGGCGAGCCGTCCTCGACGATGCGGCCGTGCTCCATGACGAGCACGCGATCGGCGATCGCGACCGTCGACAGGCGGTGCGCGATGATGACCGCCGTGCGGTCGGCGAGCAGGGTCTGCAGGCCTTCCTGCACGAGCCGCTCGCTCGGGATGTCAAGCGAGCTCGTCGCCTCGTCGAGGATCAGCACCGCGGGGTCGGCGAGGAACGCGCGCGCGAACGAGATCAGCTGGCGCTGGCCCGCCGAGACGCGCCCGCCGCGCTTGTTCACGTCGGTGTCGTAGCCGTTCGGCAGGCCCTCGATGAACTCGTGCGCGCCGACCGCCTTCGCGGCGCCGACGATCTCGTCGAAGCTCGCGTCGGGCTTGCCGAGCGCGATGTTGTCGGCCACCGACCCGGAGAAGAGGTACGCCTCCTGCGTGACCATGACGATCGCGCGGCGCAGGTCCTTCGGGTGCATGCGGCGCAGGTCGACCCCGTCGAGCTCGACGACGCCGTCGCTCGGGTCGTAGAACCGCGAGATCAGCTTCGCGAGCGTCGACTTGCCGGCGCCCGTCGACCCGACGAGCGCGACCGTCTGCCCGGCCGGCACGTCGAGGTCGAACCTCGGCAGCACGACCCGGTCGGGCGTGTACGCGAACTCGACGGACTCGAATCGCACCCGCCCCTCGGCCGTCCAGAGGTCGACCGGTTCGGTCGGATCGGGCACGCTCGGCTGCTCCTCGAGGACGCCCGAGATCTTCTCGAGCGCCGACGCGGCCGACTGGTAGGAGTTGTAGAACATCGCCAGCTCCTCCATCGGGTCGAAGAAGCGCTTCGTGTAGAGCACCGCCGCGAGCAGCACGCCGACCTCGAGCACCCCGTCGGCCACGCGGAAGCCGCCGATGAGCAGCACGCCGGCGACCGCGACGTAGCCCATGAAGTTGAGCGCGGGGTTGTACACGGCGAACAGCCCGAGCGCCCGGGCGTTCACGTCGCGGTAGTCCTCGACGAGGTCGCCGAACACGCGCTCGTTGCGCCGCTCCGAGCGGAACGCCTGGACCGCCCGGATGCCCGTCATGGTCTCGACGAACTGGACGATGAGCTTCGCGCTGGCGACGCGCGAGCGCCGGAACAGCTTCTGCGATCGCACCTGGAACCAGCGGGTCAGCGCGACGAGCGGGAGCAGGGTCGCGAGCAGGACGAGCCCGGAGAGCCAGTCCAGCCACACGAGCGCGATCGCCGTGAAGAGCATGTACAGCAGCCCCCGCACGAGCTGGTTGATGCCCTCGTCCATGAGCTCGCGGATCGCGTCGAGGTCGCTCGTCTGGCGCGAGATGATCCGGCCCGACGTGTACGACTCGTGGAACTCGAGCGACAGCTTCTGCGTGTGCAGGAACACGCGCGTCCGCAGGTCGATGAGCACGGCCTGGCTGACGCGCGCGGCCATGCGGATGTACCACGCGATGAGGAACGCGCCCATGGCGCCCGTCACGAGGTACGCGAGCCCTGCGAGCCCGACGGGCAGCCAGTCCTGCCGCATGAGCGCGGGAAGGCCCTGGTCGATGCCGTACGCGATGATCGCCGGGCCGGCCACCTGGGCGGCCGTCGAGACGACGATGACGGCCATCGTCACCCAGAGCTGCGCCCGCAGCGGGTGCAGCAGGGAGCCGAGCAGGCGCAGGCTCCGCCGGCGGATCCACCGGGACTCCGCCTTCGTGTACTCGTCGCGCTCCTCGCCCTGCACGCCGGTCACGGTGCTCATCGGATCGCCTCCTTCGGTTCGGACTCCACGGGTGTTCGGGCTGCAACCGACTCCGTCGGCCGCGTGTCGCGGCCCTCGCCGTCGATCAGGTCGGACGCCTCCGCGTGGGCGCGGCGCTCCTCGTCCTCCAGGCTCGAGATGACGAAGCGGTAGTGCTGCGACTCGCGCAGGAGCTCGGAGTGGGTGCCGACCGCGGTGATCCGCCCGTCCTCGAGGAGGGCGACGCGGTCGGCGAGCATCACCGTCGACGGACGGTGCGCCACGATCAGCGCGGTCGTCGAGGCGAGCACGGACCGGAGTTCGGCCTCGACGCGCGCCTCGGTCGCCACGTCGAGCGCCGACAGCGGGTCGTCGAGCACGAGCACCGCGGGCTTCGCGGCCACCGCGCGCGCGAGCGCGAGTCGTTGGCGCTGTCCGCCCGAGAGGCTCATGCCCTCCTCGCCGACCTTCGTGTCGACTCCGTCGGGCAGGTCGTACGCGAAGCCGGCCTGCGCGATGCGCAGCGCCTCGTCCAGCACCCGCTCCGCCTCGGCCGAGACCGCCGGGTCCGCCGCGGCGTCGCCCGTGAGCTCGGGCCGGCCGAGCAGCACGTTCTCGCGCACGGAGGCGGAGAAGAGCGTGGCGTCCTCGAACGCCATCGCGATGTGGCGGCGCAGTTCCTCGCGCCGGAATGCGCGCACGTCGACGCCGTCGAGCGTCACCGAGCCGCTCGTGACGTCGTAGAGGCGCGTGGTGAGCGCCGTCATCGTCGTCTTCCCGCACCCGGTGAGGCCGACGAGCGCCATCGTCTCGCCCGGCCGCAGCACGAGGTCGACGCCGTCGAGGAGGTCGCCGAAGCGATCCGGCGAGTCCTGGTAGCGGAAGTGGACGTCGGTGAACGCGAGTTCGCCGCGGGGCGACCCGAGCTCGCCCGGTCGCTCCGGGTCGCGGACGGCGTTCTCGCTGTCCATGATGTCGAAGTAGCGGTCCGTCGCGGTCCGCGCATCGAGCGAGAACGCCAGCAGGAAGCCGATCGACTCGATGGGCCAGGCGAGCACGGCGGCGGTCGCGAAGAACGCCACGAGCTGCCCGACCGACAGTTCGCCCTGCGCGGCGAGCTGGACGCCGAGCACGAGGCAGATCGCGATCGCCACGGCCGGCACGATCAGGATCCACACCCAGATGTTCGCGTCGAGGCGCGCCTTCTCGATCTCGGTCGAACGGAGCTGCTCGGCCTGCGCACGGAAGGAGCTCAGGGCGTGCTTGCCCCGGCCGAACGCCTTGAGCACGCGGATGCCGTGCACCGATTCCTCGACCGCGGTGGCGAGGTCGCCCGACTGGTCCTGGCTGCGCCGCGAGACCTCGGAGTACCGCCCCTCGAACCGGTAGCCGACGATCCACAGCGGGATCGAGCAGGCGAGGAACACGAGTCCCAGCATCCAGCTCATCGAGATCAGCACCACGGCGCCGACGACGATGACGACGAGGTTCATCACGAGGAGCACGAGGCCGAAGGCGAGCCAGCGGCGGATGAGGCCGAGGTCGCTCACCGCACGCGAGAGCAGCTGGCCGCTCGGCCAGCGGTCGTGGAAGCTCACGGGGAGGTCCTGCAGCCTGGCGTACAGCGCGTCGCGCATGCGCGCCTCGACCCTGGTGGTCGGGCCGATCACGAGCCAGCGTCGCAGGGCGAACATCGCGGCCTCGCCCGCCCCGAGGGCGAGCACGAGCAGCGCGAGCGGGACGATCGCGGCGCGGTCGCCGTCGGCGAGCGGGCCGTCGACGATCGCCTCGAGCACCTGCGGGATCGCGAGCGCGATGAGCTGCGCGACGAGGTAGGCGGCCATGCTGGCGTAGATCGCGGGCATGGCGGGTCCCACGAACTCGCGCAGCCGCATGAGTGCGCGCACCGTTCCGGTGCGCTCGGCGTGGGGTGGGTGGAGAGCGGGTCGGGTGGCGGTCACGCCGGGGTCCTTCCGGGAAGCGCGACGGGTCGCGAGGATGCGGACTCGTCGAAGGGAGACGCGGATGTCGCGCACGTGATCGCGCGCGGACGAGAGGTGCGAGGCGGTGCCCCGCAGGGAATCGGCCGGCGTCCCGCCGGCTGGACGGTTCCGGGAGCTAGCCCCGGTCGACCGTGACGGTGGAGGCGAGCGCCGGGACGAATGCACCGAACGCCGCGACGGTGCGGGCGGGAATGCCGGTGTACTTCATGTCGTCCTCCTGCGTCGTGGTCACGAGCCCATCGCCCGCCGGATGGTTCCCCGAGCGGACAGCCCTTCAGAATATGCCCGCGCCAGCGGGCGGCGCAAGACCGAATCCCGATCAGGCGCGAGCGTCGTTCGCGGACCCGGGTCCCGTCAGCGCACGCGCACCGACAGGCACGTCACGCAGCCCTCGAGCTTCTCGAACTCGCTGATGTCGACCGTGACCACGCGGTAGCCGAGTCCGGAGACGAGCTCGGCGGACTTCGGCGCCGACGCCGACATGAGCAGCGTCTCGTCCGACAGGACCACCACCGCGACGCCCTCGGGCTCGGGCACAGCAAGGAACCGCGGGAACAGCGACGTCGACTCGAGGAGGTCGGGGAACCCGATGACGGTGCCGTCGGGCAGGGCCGTCACCGCGCTCTTCAGGTGCAGCGCCCGCGTGATCGGCACGGCGACGACCGTGTAGCCGAGCGGTGACAGGATGCCTCGGAGCTGGCGGATGCCCTCGGCGTTGGTCCGAGAGGACGCACCGACGTAGACGATCGAGCCGACCTTGAGGACGTCGCCGCCGTCGAGGGTGCCGGGCGCGGCGATCCGTGCGACCGCGACGCCCGGGAAGGCGCGGACGGCGCGCTCCACGGCGTCGACCTCGGGCTTGCGCGAGTCGGCGCCGGGGTTCGCCAGCACCGCGAGTCCGTCGAAGAAGACGACGGCGTCCTCGATGAACACCGAGTCGGGCAGGTCGGGTGCGGCGTCGACCTCGACGGTCTCCCACCCCTCGGCCACGAGCGCGGCGCAGTAGTCGTCCCACTGCTCGTCGGCGAGCGCCTGGTCGACGGGGCGGCGCTCGAGGTGGGTCAGCTCGGCCTCCTCCAGGTTCGAGGCGGGGATGCGCACGAGCGCGAGGCGTCGCGCGGCACGGCGCGGACGATGCGCGAGCACCCACGCGGCCACGCGCGGGGCGACGAACACCTCGGCGACCACGGCGGCGACGATGAAGAGGAGGTTGAGCCCGAGCAGGCTCGAGAGCACGAGCGAGAAGACCTGCGCCGACACCTGGACGCCGCTCGTCAGCACGTTGGCACTCGCCGCGAGGAGCGTGGCGAGGACCGCCGAGGTGAGCGCGACCGGAAGCGCGAGGAACCACGCGCGGAGCGCGCCGAGGGCGTTCCCGATGCACAGCAGGCCCCAGAGCACGACCGCCGCGAGTGCGAAGTAGGGCACGACCTGGGCGAGCACGACGGGGTTCTGGTCGCGCGAGACGAGGTTCGCGAGCACGCCGGTACCGAACGCGATGAGCGCGACCGCCCCGGCCGACGCCATCGCCGCGACCGAGCGACGGGCGACCGTCGCCTGCGCGGGATCGAGGGCGGGCACGGCCGGGGGCTGGGTCGCGGGCGGTGTCATGCGGTCGAGCCTATCGGCCGGGCGGGGGGCCGTCGCGCACGCCCCGGAGGGCCCCGATGCGCGCCGTCCGAGGCATCCGGAGGCGACGGTGCGGGGCGACGGCGCACCGTCGCCCCGCACCCCGATCGGGTCAGCGCGCCGCGTCGAGACGCGCCGCCGCGAGCCGCTCGGCGGCCTCGAGCGTGGTGATCCCGGCCGCGTCGGCGTCGCGGTGGACCGCGGCGACGACGTCGCCGATGCCGGCGATGCGGCGGTCGAGCTCCTCCTGGCCGATGCCCGGTGCGGACGCGAGGTCGAGGTAGACGACCCCGCCGGCGTTCACGACGAAGTCGGGCGCCCACGCGATGCCGCGGCCACGGAGCATCCGTGCCACGTCGCGCTCGGCGAGCTGGTTGTTCGCCGCACCGACGACCGCGCGGACCCGCAGCTCCTGGACGACCTCGGGCGTGAGCACGCCGCCGAGGCCGCACGGCACGAACATGTCGGCCTCGACGCGGTGCGCCTCGGCCGGGGAGACCCACTCGGCGCCGAGCTCGTCGGCGAGCGCGCGCTTGCCCTCGTGCACGTCGGCGACCGTGAGGCGCGCGCCGCCCGCGGCGAGCGCCCGGGCGAGGCGCCCGCCGACCTGCCCGAGGCCCGCGATGACGAAGTGGCGACCGGCGACGTCGCGCGACCCGAACAAATGGTCGAGCGTGGCGAGGATGCCGGCGTGCACGCCGGCCGCGGTGGCGTCGGCGGGCTCGCCGACCCCGCCCTCGTCGGCGGGCAGGCCGCACACGTGCTCGGTGCGCTCGTGCACGACCGACATGAGCTCGGCGCTCGTGCCGACGTCTTCAGCGGTCATGTAGGCGCCGCCGAGGGACTCGACGGCGTCGCCGAGGTCGAGCATCGCGTCGTGGCGACGGGCCTCGTCGAGGGTCTCGCCGGCGGGGATGCAGACGACCGACTTGCCGCCGCCGCGAGCGAGGCCGGCCGCGGCGTTCTTCAGCGTCATGGCCTGCGACAGGCGGAGCGCGTCGGCGAGCGCATCGGTCCAGTGCTCGTAGTGCCAGACCCGGGCTCCGCCGAGGGCCTGGCCGAGGGCGGTGGAGTGCACCGCGACGATGATGGTGAGCCCGGAGCGGGGACCCCGCGTGATGAGCACGCGTTCGTGGTCGGGTGCGTCGGCGGGCAGTGCGGCGTGGACCCCGTTGGACGGGGACGGCGCGGGGGCGTGGGTGATCGACATCGATCGGCTCCTTGTGTTCATCGCCTTGTGGGCGCGGCTGTGCGGGCGCTTCGTGGGCGCCCTCACCTCAAGGGTACCGCCGCGGAGACGCCGCCCGGTCCCGCCCCGCCCGCCGCTCAGAAGTGCGGATATACGATCGGGCGCGCCGGACGAAGGCCGCAGCTCACGGGGAGCCGGATCATATATCCGCCGACGTGGACCGACCCTCCGGGCGGCAGCGGACGGGCGTCCGCGGGTCAGTGGAAGAAGTGCCGCTCGCCCGTGAAGTACATGGTGACGCCGGCGGCCTTCGCGGCCTCGACGACCTCCTCGTCGCGCACCGATCCGCCGGGCTGGACCACGGCCGTCACGCCCGCGTCGAGCAGGATCTGGAGCCCGTCGGCGAAGGGGAAGAACGCGTCGGATGCCGCGACCGATCCGGCCGCGCGGTCGCCCGCGCGCTCGACGGCGAGCTTGCACGAGTCGACGCGGTTGACCTGGCCCATGCCGACGCCCACCGAGGCGCCGCCCGAGGCCAGCAGGATCGCGTTCGACTTCACCGCGCGGCACGCGCGCCACGCGAACTCGAGGTCGGCGAGCGTCGCGTCCTCGGCCGGCTCGCCCGCGGCGAGCGTCCACTCGGCGGCGGGCGCGAACGACCGGTCGGCCTGCTGCAGCAGGAGGCCGCCGGAGACCTGGCGGATCTCGGTGGCAGGCGGCGTGAAGCCCTCCGGCAGCTCGAGCAGGCGGATGTTCTTCTTCTGCGTGAGCACCTCGACCGCCTCGGGCTCGAAGCCGGGCGCGACGAGCACCTCGGTGAAGATGCCGGAGACCGTCTCGGCCATCTCGCGCGTGACCGTGCGGTTGGCGGCGATGACCCCGCCGAAGGCCGACACGGGGTCGCACTCGTGCGCGCGGCGGTGCGCGTCGGCGATGGGGTCGGCCGCACCGGATGGCGCGACGGCGATGCCGCACGGGTTGGCGTGCTTGATGATCGCCACGGCCGGCGCGTCGAAGTCGTACGCCGCCCGCACCGCGGCATCCGCGTCGACGTAGTTGTTGTACGACATCTCCTTGCCGTGGAGCTGCCGGGCCTGGGCGATTCCGGGTCGGCCGCCGACGGCCGAGTAGCGGGCCGCCTGCTGGTGCGAGTTCTCGCCGTAACGGAGGTCGGCGTCCTTGGTCCACGCCGCACCCACCCAGGCGGGGAACGGCGACTCCTCGGCCGCCTGGTCGGGCGCGACGACGCTGCCGATCCACGAGGCCACGGCGATGTCGTACGTCGCGGTGTGGCGGAACGCCTCGCGCGCGAGCGCGCGGCGCTGCACGAGCGTCGTGCCGCCGTCGCGCACGGCCGAGACGATCTCGTCGTAGCGGTCGGGCGAGACGACGACGGCGACGTTGGCGTGGTTCTTCGCCGAGGCGCGCACCATGGCGGGCCCGCCGATGTCGATCTGCTCGACGATCTCGCCGGCCTCGGCGCCGGAGGCGACGGTCTCGACGAACGGGTAGAGGTTCACGACGACGAGCTCGTACGGCGCGATCGCGAGCTGCGCCAGCTCGCGCTCGTGGTGCTCGAGACGGAGATCGGCGAGGAGGCCCGAGTGCACGGCGGGGTGCAGCGTCCGCACGCGCCCGTCGAGGTGCTCGGGGTAGCCCGTGACGTCGGCCACCTGGGTCACGGGGAGCCCCGCGTCGGCGATCGCCTTCGAGGTGCCGCCGGTCGACACGATCTCGACGCCGGCCTCGACGAGCGCCGTGGCGAGCTCGACGAGCCCGGTCTTGTCGCTCACGGCGATGAGCGCGCGCTTGACGGAGACGAGGTCCCGTTCGCGGTAGAGGCTCGGGTCGATGCGTGCTCCGCTCATGATGCGGCGAGCTCCTTCAGGTCGAGGTGCGAGTTGGCGATGTCGAGGACGGCCCGGATGAGCAGGCGCCGCTCGACGGGCTTGATGCGGTCGTGGAGGGTCGACTCGGTGTCGCCCGGCAGGATCGGCACGCGCTCCTGCGCGATGATCGGCCCGCCATCGACCGAGTTGTCGACGACGATGAGGCTGGCGCCGGTCTCGGTGGCGCCCGCGGCGAGCGCGTCGCGCACGCCGTGCGCGCCGGGGAACTCGGGCAGGAACGCGGGGTGCGTGTTGATGAGGTTCGGGCTGAACGCGTCGACGACGGCGGGCGGCACGAGCCGCATGAGCCCCGACAGGATCACGAGGTCGGCACCCCAGGCGCGGACCTGCGCGATGAGCGCATCGCCCCACTCGTCTCGCGAGTCGTAGGCCGTGTAGGGGACGGTGAAGGCCGGGATCCCGAACTCCTCGCCGAGCGCCAATCCCTCGCAGTCGCGGTCGGCGCCGATGGCGACGACCCTCGCGGGGAACTCGGCGTCCTCCGACGCCTCGAGGAGCGCGCGGAGGTTCGATCCCGTGCCCGAGATCAGCACGACGAGCTTCAGCACCCTACGAGGGTACCCGTCGCGCAGGTGAGCGGATGACACGGGCTCGGGCGCGCACGTGCGCGGCCGACGAGGCAGGCGGGCCCGAGACGAGGCGAGCGGATGCCGCGGGCTCGCGCCGCGGCATCCGCTCGCCGTGTCGGACCGGACTACCGGGCCGCGACCTGACGCTCCGCGTCGGCGATGACGAGGTCCTCGTCATCGGGCACGAGCACCTCGGTCTCCTCGTTCAGCGCCTCGCCGCGGAAGAACGGCCGCGAGGCGGGGAGCGCGGCCCACACGAGCATGAGCACGACGCCGAGCGCGAGCGATCCGACGCCGACGACGAAGACCCCGCCGACGCCGAAGAGCACCGTGTAGCCGTAGTCGGGGTCGAGCATGTCGACGACCGAGAACACGAACGCCGCAGCGAGCAGGAGCGCGCCGATGAAGGGCAGGATGCCGCGGAACCAGAGGTTGCGCGCGCTCTCGCGCAGGGTCCGCCGGAAGTACCAGACGCAGGCGAACCCGGTGATGGCGTAGTAGAACGCGATCGCGAGGCCGAGCGAGAGGATCGTGTCCTGCATGAGGTTGTCGCTGATGAGCGACATCCCGACGAAGAACAGGATGGCGACCGCGCCCATGAGCAGGGTCGAGAACGCCGGGGTCTTGAAGCGCGGGTGGACGCTCGCGAACTTCTCGGGGAGCGCGCGGTAGACCGCCATCGCGAGCGTGCCGCGCGCGGTGGGCAGGATCGTGGTCTGCGTCGACGAGACCGCCGAGATCATCACGGCGACGACGAGCAGCCACGACCACGGGCCGAAGACGGCGTCCTTCAGCGCGAAGAACACGTCATCGGCGTTGGCCTCGTTGCCGAGCCCGAAGCCCTCGCTGCCGAGGCCCGCGTACGCCATTGCGGCGACGGTGACGCCGACGTAGGTGACGAGCAGGATCACGGTCGTGAGCACCGCGGCACGGCCGGGCGTGCGCTTGGGGTCCTTCGTCTCCTCGTTGAGCGCGAGGCAGGTGTCCCAGCCCCAGTAGATGAAGAGCGCGAGCAGGATCGCCTCGACGAAGCCGGAGAAGTCCTCGAAGCCGAACGGGTTGAACCACTCGAGGGTCGGGAGGGTCGCGGTCGCGGGCGCGGTGCCGGTGGCGAACTGCACGATGACGAGCACCACGAACGCGGCGAGCGCAACGTACTGGATGGCGAGCAGCACGTTCTGCAGGCGCTCGCCGATCTCGAGGCCGCGCCAGCTGATCCAGGTCATCGCGGCGATGAAGACGACGCCGGTGAGAGTCACGACGACCGGATCCTCCGCGAGCGAGGCGTCGATGAGCAGCAAGAAGTAGATGCCGCCGATCTGCGCGAGGTTGGCCAGTACGACGACGCCGGAGACCGCGACGCCCCAGCCGCCCATCCAGCCGATCCACGGGCCGAACGCCTTGGTGCCCCAGGTGAACGTGGTGCCGCAGTCGGGGATCTCGCGGTTGAGCTCGCGGTAGGCGAACGCGATGAGGAGCATCGGCGCGAAGGCGATGATGAACGCGATGGGCGCCTGCGCGCCGACGGCGAGGACGACCCAGCCGAGCGTCGCGGCGAGCGAGTACACGGGCGCGGTGGAGGCGAGGCCGATGACGGTCGAGCCCCAGAGGCCGAGGGTCCCGGTGGCGAGGCCCTTGCCGTCGTGTCGGGCGGGCGCCGGGTCGGGGGCGGATGCGGGCCGCGGTCGGGCAGCGGTCTCGGTCATGTGACTCCTCGTCGAGTGCGGTGCGTTCGGTGCGCAGCCGCCGGGGCGCGCGTCAGCGCGTCAGGGGACCCGGGGCTTGTTGTCCGTGAGGATAACATGGTGCCGGAGGGCGCTGAAATCGCCGCTCAGCGGCCGCCGCTCCCGCGCATCAGGCCCTCGAACTCGACCGTCTCGACGTCGTCCGACGACGCCCGCTCGTCGGCCGCGGTGTCGTCCCACCGTGATGCGTTCGTCGGAGCGTCATCGTCGTCGCCCTGCCGGGAACGGGCGCGCGCGGCGAACGCGCCCGCGATCGCCCCGACGCCGACGCTCGCGGCGGCCACCCCGGCGACGAGGAGCGCGTCGGGTCCGACCTCGGCGAGGTTGCCTGGCCCGACCGCTCCGCCCGAACCCCACGCGAGCGCGCCCAGGACGAGCCCGGCGACGAGGCCGGCGCCCGCGCCGACCGACAGCGTCGCCCACCACGGCTCGTCGTCGCGTTCGCGCTTGCCCCGGCCGACGAGCACGGCGCCGCCGAAGCCGAGCAGGACGGGCAGCGCGAGCCAGAGCACGCCGAGCGGCGCCCCCTCGGCCGGCAGCGCGCCGAGGATCGGCAGGCCCGGAACCGGACCGATGAGCGTCACGCTGGGCGACACGATCGTGCCCGCACCGAGCGCGAAGCCGGGACCGAGCATCCACGACGCGGCCCAGACGACGAGGTTCGGCAGCAGCGCGAGCTCGATGAGCGTGATCGCGATGCCGCCGTCGACGCCCGCGCCGAGCGCCTGGTAGAGGCCGATGATCGTCGGATGGTCGACGACGATGCGCACCGCGAGGATCGCCGCGGCGACCCCGACCACGCCGACCGCCGCCCCCACGCCGATCCGGATCGCCGAGCGGATGCCCGCCCAGGCGACGAACGGGAGCGTGTCGAGCCGGTCGCGCACCGCGCTCGTCGTGGCATCCGTCGCCCACCCCGACCGGCCGAAGGCGACCATCACGCCCGAGAGGACGCCGCCGCCCATCACGAGCCCGGGCAGCACCGCCGCCTGCCAGACCACCGGTTGCGCCACCGGCGCCGTGGCCAGCACGGCGAGCACCGCCCCGAGGAGCGCGGTCACGAGCACGGACGACACGGCTCCGACGATCGGCGTGCCGGTCGCGGTGGCGCGGCGGCCGATGCGCAGCCCGAAGAGGAAGGTGACCAGGGCGAACCCGAGCAGGGCGATGCCGATCGTGAACGGCGCATCCGCACCGGCGACGCCGACGGTCGCCGCGGTCGCGGCGTCGAGGTGCACGACGACGTCGACGCCGTGGCCGATGAGCCAGGCATCGGCCGCGGCACGGAAGAACGCCTCCACCGGGGCGGCGAGGCCGAAGTGGACCGCCCAGAGCAGCATCAGCGGCACGAGCGCCAGGCCGAGGCCGACGAGGACGGCGACCGTGGCCTCGAGTGCGGCCAGCAGGGCGATCGTCGTGCGTCTCATCGCACGCGAGCCTAACCCGGGCACGGCCGGGCGGGGCGCGCGACGTGCCCGTGACGGGCGAGCGGATGCCGCGTCGCGCCTCACCCGGCGCGACCGCGTCGGGTCAGGCGCTCGCCGGCGGTTCGGACTCGAGCTCGGCCTCGACCACGACGACCTCGACCACCGGATCCGGTCGCCGCAGCAGTTCGACGAGGAGCACCGCGAGCAGTGCGATGACCACGGTCCAGACGACGGTCGACGTCTGGAGGGGCCTCGAGAACCAGAGGAACAGCGAGGCGACGACCGCGATGACGGCGTAGGCCGCGACCCGCCAGCGGTGCAGGCCGATGCCGAAGCGGCCCGTCGTGATGCCGTGCTCGGCAGCGCTCGTCCGGACCGCGCCGAACGCGTCATCCGAGAAGCCGCGCACGCGCCGCGACGTCGACCACGGCCCCGAGAGCCACGCGATGATCGCGAGGGCGATCGCGAGCACCGTGAGCGCGGTGAACGTCGAGACCATCAGCTCGGTCAGGCCGCCGAAGATCGCCTCGGCCGCATCCTTCGGCATGATCGACGGGCTCACGGTTCCGACGAAGAAGAGCTTGCCCGTCCCGAAGCCTGCAAGGGTCAGGAGCATGACCAGCGCGAATCCGCCCGCGGTCCAGGCGAGCGCGACGCTCCGCCGCTTCGCGACCACGACGCCCGCGATGAGGAGCAGCAGCGCGATGAGCGGCAACCAGGTGCCGACCGCCACCGCGAGCGTGTAGATCGTCTGCACGAGCACGAGCGAGTCGGCCTGGGCGACCTGCACGCTGCGGTCCACGACCGGGATCGCCGAGGCGAAGCCCACGCCCTGCTCGCCGAGGCGCTCCTTGACCGCCTCGATGATCGGGCCGAGCTGCACCGAGAGCGTGCCGTCCCCGCCGATCTCGAGCATGGCGTCCGGGTCGCCCTGCAGCGCCGCGACCATCTGCGTGTGGCTCGCTCGGAGCGCGGCATCCCACACGTTCGCGAACGCCTCGGACTGGATGACGCGGTCCACCGTCGATGACAGCAGGGAGCTCAGGCCCTGCGCGGCGGGCGCCTCGAGCAGGGACAGCGCGTCCTCGGCACGCGGCGGCAGGTCGAGCGACTTGATGCCGTCGAAGACGTCCGAGGTGAGCTGTTGGATGTCGACCTGCTCCTCGATCGCGGCCGTGACCTGGTCGGCGAGGAAGGCCTGCACGGCGGGGTCCTCCGCCAGCGGGCCGAACGTGGCCACGAAGCGGTCGGTGTCGACGAGCTCTGCGCGGGCCCACGCGGTGATCACCGCGATCGGTGCGAGGAGCAGGCCCACCACGACGAGCACGACCGCGGCCACGCTCCGGCCGCGGCGGCGCTTCGGGCGTTCGGGCGCGGCGGATGCCGCGGCCGCGACGTCCGCGGACAGGTCGCGCGTCTCCGCGGCGTCGGCACGCAATCGGTCGTTCTCGGCCTCGAGCTCGGCGATCCTGGCGCGCAGGTCGTCGTCGGTGTTCGTCGCGTCGCTCATCTGCGCCCACTCCCCCGGCTCGGCTTCGCTGCCGACGATATCGACGTCGCCCCGCGCGAACGGGTCGATGGTCCCGCGACACGCCGCCCGCGGCATCCGGTCTCAGTGGATGATGGCCTTCAGCAGGATCATCGCGATCCCGAACGCCGCCGTGCCGAGGGCGCCGACGACCTGCATCAGCAGGCTCGCGCCGCGCCGGCGGAAGGCGATGAAGCCGAGGACGGCGAGCACGATGACGCCGACCCAGAGCGCGGTCCAGATGGCCAGGAGGTCGGGGACGACGCGAGCCGCGCCGAACAGCAGGATCGACGACGGGATGAGCGCCGCGACGAGCATGCCCAACGAGCGGCGGAGCGCCCCGCGGAACGCCTCGCCGAGGCTCACCATGCGGTGGTCGTCGAAGCCGTGGTGGGCGACCGTGCCGGCGTACACGTGCGCGGCCCAGAAGACGAGGACCGTGATGACGACCGTCCAGAAGACCCGCCAGGAACTCTCGCCGTGCCCGCCGGCGACCACGATCATGCCCGAGACGAGGATGACGCCGTAGACCGACTCCTCGGTGACGAAGCTCGTGCGGAGGATGTGGGCGGGGGTGGGCCTCCCGGCTGGGGAGGGCGCGGGGCCGACCGCGTCCGCCGCGTCCGCCGATCGGGACGTCTCGCTCATCCTGACATCGTCGCATGCGTCCGGAGAACATGCCCCCCATCTGGGGACATGAGGCATGCTCACGAACCGGAGTATCGTGCGGAATGGCGTGAGAGACCCCTACGGCGCGATGCACGCCCGGCGATGCACCTACCCACTTCGCCGGACGCGCCGAAGACGGACTGCCCGAGTCCGCCCACCGCCCGCAGCGGAGACGTCCGGTCCGCCCGGACCGGATGAAGCCTGCGACACCGGAGGCGATGATGCCCCACACAACCCGAATCCGAACGCCCGAGGAGCGGATGACGTTCCGGCGGCGATGTCTGCGCGGAGCCGCGGTCACCGGCATCCTCGCGCTCGGAGCGACCGCGTTCATCGGCGGGCCCGCGCTCGCAGCTCACGGCGACGTGAGCCTGGTCGGGAGCGACTTCGAGATCGACACGGACGCCAACCTCAAGGTCGATCACGCCGATCCTCCCTCGCTCGATTGGGCGAATGTCACGGAGGCCCGTCAGGCCGACCTCGAGAGCGGCACCGGCGATGACTCGTTCGGCCAAGGGTCCAAGGAGGACACGCCGGTTCCGACGGTCGTCTCTGGCTCCATCCCGCCGAACAAGTCGGACCTGAAGACCTTCGGCACCTACCTCGAGGAGACCCCGGGCGGGGACTTCCTGCACATGTTCTGGCACCGCGTCCAGGATCCGACCGGCACGACGAACATGGACTTCGAGTTCAACCAGTCCGACGTGCTCTCGGCCAACGGCGTCACGCCGGTCCGCACCGACGGCGACCTGCTCATCCAGTACGACCTCGCCAACGGCGGCACCAACCCCGAGCTCTTCCTCTCCCGCTGGGTCGCCAGCGGACCGAAGTCGCAGTGCGAGGCCGCCAACAGCACCCCGTGCTGGGGCGCTCGCGTGAACCTGTCGGCCGCGGGCGACGCGACCGGCTCGATCAACACGTCCGCGATCCCAGCTGCTGACGCCGACGGGCTCGGCGACATCTCGCCGCGCACCTTCGGCGAGGCGTCGGTCGACTTCTCGGCCATCGTCGGCGACGGCTGCGTGACGTTCGGCAGCGCCTACCTGAAGAGCCGCTCGTCCGACTCGTTCACGGCCGCGATGAAGGACTTCATCGCACCGCTCGACACGGGCATCGACAGCTGCGCCCAGGTGATCATCCGGAAGGTGACCGATCCGAACCCGGACCCGAGCGACTCGACGTTCTCGTACACCACGAGCAATTTCGTGACGCCGACCGAGACCGACCCGACGTTCGACCTGAAGAACGGCGAGTCGCAGGATTACAGCCAGGTGTTCATCGGAACCGGCCTGACCGTGACCGAGGACCTCGCAGCGCTGCCCGCCGGGTGGAAGCTCGACTCGATCGACTGCTCGGCGAGCTCGGGCGTGACTCCGCTGACGGATGTCGCGACCGGCACGATCACGTTCGACCTCGACGAGAACTCCGACGTCGTGGACTGCACCTACTACAACGAGACCGGTGGAACCGTGATCGTCCGCAAGGTGACGGATCCCGACCCGGATCCGAGCGATGCGAGCTTCGGGTACTCGACGGTGCTCGACACGCTGACCAACGGGACGGACCCGTCGTTCAGCCTCGGCAACGGCGACAGCCAGACCTACGATGACGTGCTGCTCGGGACCGGGTACACGATCACCGAGGACTCGCTGCCGACGGGCTGGGCCTTCGAGGACCTCGACTGCAGTGCCAGCTCGGGTGTCTCGCCGAACATCGTCGGAGCGACCGTGACGTTCGACATCGACGATGCCAGCGACGTGCTCGACTGCACCTACGGCAACCAGACCGGTGGCACGGTGATCGTGCGCAAGGCGACCCAGCCGAGCCCGGACGAGAGCGACACGTCCTTCGACTACTCGACGGCGTTCTCGACGCTGTCCGGCGCGACGGACCCGACGTTCTCGCTCAAGGACGGTGAGCAGCAGACCTACAGCGACGTGCTGTTCGGCACCGGGCTGACCGTGGCCGAGGACGCGCTGCCCGCAGGCTGGGAGCTCATCGACGTCGACTGCAGCGCGAGCAGCGGTGTGACGCCGGTCGTCGTCGACGAGGTCGTGACGTTCACGATCGACGACGCCGATGACGTGCTCGACTGCACGTACACCAACCGGGCGTTCGGGTCGATCGTGGTCGAGAAGATCACCGACAGCGGCAGCGGTTCGTTCGAGTTCACCTCGACGACGCTCTCGCCGTCGCCCTTCACGCTGACTACGAGCGGCGCGGGTGCGGCCGGCAAGGACTCGAAGACGTTCTCGAACCTCGACCCCGGCACGTACGACGTCGCTGAGACGATTCCGGACTACTGGAACCTCGTCAGCGCGACGTGCGACGACGGCTCGGACCCGGCTTCCATCGGGCTGAGCGCGGGTGAGGACGTCACCTGCACCTTCCACGACGAGCGCGAGGTCGGTGCGATCGAGATCACGAAGCTGCGGAAGCACGCGGCCGACGGCCTGGGTGTGAATCACCCGCATGAGGGCGTCGACTTCGTGATCACGGGCGGCGAACTGCCGGCCGAGGGCATCACGGTCACGACCGACGCGAACGGCGTGGCGTGCGCCACCGGGCTCCTGGTGAGCGGACTCGCCGGGATGTACACGATCGAAGAAGCGGTCCCCGGCGGCTACGCGGAGGTCGGGACGCAGACGGCGAACGTGACCGAAGCGGCCGACTGCGCGAACGCCAACGCCGGAGCCGTGAAGGAGTTCGTGAACACCCCGCTCACGGACATCACGGTGAGCGTCGACTCCCAGGTGCCGGGCGGCACGTTCTCGAGCATCGAGTGCGACGTGGCCGGCTCCGACTCGGTCTCGATCGCCGACGCGATCGACGACCCGAGCATCACGATCACCGACCTCGAACCGAGGACGGTCGTGTGCACCATCGTGATCGACCCGTGAGCTGAGGAGGCAGTTCGATCCTGAATCCGAGGGTCCCGCCGGCGATCGCCGGCGGGGCCCGCGCGGCATCCCCCCCCCAGGGGGCTCGGG
>NZ_JBEPKB010000011.1:0-130386 GCF_040496055.1 Agromyces zhanjiangensis
TCGCCGAGGCCGGTCAGGCCGTCGTCGGTCGTGAGCTTGAGGGTGACGAAGTTCCGGTCGGGGCTGGTGACGATGACCTCAGCCTTGTCGATGATCATGCTCATGCGGTGCTCCGTGGATCGTGGGTGAGCGGTTCGGGGTCAGGATGTCTCGAGCGTGGCGATCGCGTCCGAGACGCGGGTCGCGAAGCCGGCGTCGGCTGCGAGCCGCGCGTCGAGCACGGTCAGCAGGGCGTGGCGGGCGGATGCGTCGAGCTCGGCGATCGCCGCCCGGTCGATATCGTCCGGTGCGGAAGCCGTGCCCGCCCGTACGCCGAGCATCCAGGCGGCGATCGCGGCGGCGCATCCGCTTGCGGGCCGGCCGGCCTCGAGCTCGCCGACCGCGACGGGCACGATGCGCAGGCGCGCCTTGGTGGTCGAGTCCTGTGCGATCTGGGCGAGCCGGTGCTCGATGCGGGGGTTGCGGAAGCGCCCGAGGAGCGCGGCGCGGTAGTCGGCGAGGTCGACGGCGGAGAGCTGCCGGGCGTCGTCGTCCCAGAGCGCCTCGACGAGGCCGAGGCACACCGGGTCGTCGATCGCGTCGGACACGACCGCGTGGCCGCGGGTCGGACCGAACGCGGCGAGCACCGTGTGTGCGCCGTTCAGCATCCAGAGCTTGCGGTTCTCCCACGGCACGATCTCGTCGACGAACCGGGCGCCTGCGGACTCCCAGTCGGGGCGGCCGGCGGGGAAGTCGCCTTCGAGCACCCAATCGGCGAACGGCTCGGTCACGACCGGCGCGGCGTCGAGCCATCCGGTCGCGTCGAGCACCGCGCGTGCCTCGGCGTCGACGTCGATGGCGGGCGTGATGCGGTCGATCGAGGTCGACACGACCGCGACCGAAGTGCCGAGCCATCCGGCGAGATCGGACGACGCACGGCCGGCGAGCTCGGTCAGTGCGCGCCGCAGGAGCCCGCCGTTGTCGGGCAGGTTGTCGCAGGGCACGAGCGCGATCGCGCCGGATCCGGCGCGGCGGCGGGCGTCGAGGGCGAGCAGCACCCGGCCCAGCGCCGTCGTGGGCAGCGCCGACGTCGGTTCGCCGGTGTCCGCAAACGCGGCGGCGAGAAGGTCGACGTCCGATGCCACGGCGGCGTCCTCGAGATTCGGCGAACCGTCGGCGGCGAGCCGGTAGCCGGCCTCGGTGATCGTGAGCGTGAGGATCGCGATCTGCGGGTCGGCGACGGCCGCGACGAACGCGGCCACGTCGTCGCCGGCCTCGACGCGCACGATCGACGGGACCAGCTCGAACCGGTCGCCGTCCGCGGCCCGCTCGACGAGGGTGTACAGGCCGTCCTGCGGGGTGAGCCGGTCGACGAGGTCACGGCTCCGGCCGGTGAACGCGACGATCCCCCACTCAGCGGCGTCCGAGGCGTGTGCGGTGTACCAGGCCTGGTGGGCGCGGTGGAAGGCGCCGAGCCCCAGGTGCACGATCCGCTCCGGCGGAGTCGGCGCGTCCGTCGCGGCACGAGCGAGCCGGATCGAAGTGTCGGCGGTCACAGCTTGAACACCTCTCGGGGAATGGCGTCGACCAGGTCGTCGATGATGCGCTCCGCGGCATCCATTCGGACCCGGCCTTCGACGACGAGGCGCGCGAGGAATCCGGCGTCGACCCGTCGGGCGGTGTCGTGGCGTGCCGGGATCGACAGGAGCGCACGTGTGTCGTCGATGAACCCGCTGCTGCGATAGAAGCCCGCGGTCTCGGTCACCGCGGCCCGGTAGCGGGCGATCGCGTCGGGTGCGTCGAGGAACCACCACGGCGCGCCGACATAGACGCTCGGGTAGAACCCAGCGAGCGGCGCGAGCTCGCGCGAGTACGTCGTCTCGTCGACCGTGAACAGCACGAGGTGGAAGTCGCGTTCGAGGCCGTAGCGCTCCAGCAGCGGGCGGATGCCGCGCGTGAACTCGGTCGCGACGGGGATGTCGTGCCCGGTATCCGCACCGAACCGGGAGTGCGTGTGGGTCGAGTGGTTGCGGAGCACGCCCGGGTGGATCGTCATGACGAGCCCGTCGTCGACGCTCATCCGCGCCATCTGCACGAGCATGTGCCCGCGGAACGCGCGCCGGTCCCCCGAACTCGCAGTGCCGGCCAGCACCGCCTGGAACAGCCGCTCGTCCTCGCCCGGATCGAGCTCGACCGTGAACAGCTCCTCGACCCCGTGGTCGGTCGAAACCGCGCCGTGCCGGATGAAGTGATCCCGCCGGTCCTCCAGCGCACCGAGGTAGCCGGCGAAGTCGCCAGCGTGTCCAGTCGCGCCGAGCAGCCGCTCCACGTTGCCCGCGAACCCGATCGCGTCGGGGTCGAGGTACCGATCGGGGCGGAACGTCGGCACCACTCGACCGCCGAGAGCGGATGCCGCGAGCGCCGCATGCTCGGACAGGTCGTCGAGCGGGTCGTCGGTGGTGGCGAGGAACTCGATCCCGAACCGTTCGAACAGCGCGCGCGGCCGGAACTCCGGACGCGCGAGGGCGGCCGCGATCTCGTCGTAGGTCGCATCCGCGGTGTCGGGGCCGAGCGGGCTCGTGATGCCGAAGACACCGTCGAGTTCCTCCTCGATCCAGTAGCCCGATGCCGTCCCGGCGAACCGGTGCCAGTGCGCGGCGAGCGCGCGCCACACCGTGCGCGCGTCGCGCCCCGCCCGCTCGTCGACGACCAGGTCGGCGAGGTCGACCCCGGCGGCGTGCAGGAGCCGGGTCACGTAGTGATCGCCCGTGAGCAGCAGCGCCACCGGGTCCGCGTACGGCTCGTCGCGCAGCAGCAGCGACGGCGGCACGTGGCCGTGCGGCGAGATGATCGGGCTGCCTGCCACGCGCGCGTGCAGGTCGAGCGCGACCGCCCTGGTCGACGGGTCGGCCGGCAGCAGGCGTGCGGGATCTCGTGGCGGCATGGTCACTTGGCGATGAGGTTGAGCCGGGCGTTCAGCGCCGCCACGGTCTCGATCGACACGCCGCCGGCCTGCTTGATGAGCTTCTCGACGCTCATGCGGTCGACGATGGCCTGCATCGCGGGCGGGATCTCGACGCCGTGCCCGACCTCGCCGCGGCTGGTTGCGACGGCCTCCATCACCGAGGCGATGACGCGCGCGCCGTCTTCCGACTGCTTGATGTCGCCGAGCGAGTCCCGCACGGAGTAGAACCCGTCGGGGCTGGGCAGCTCGGCATCGTCGAACCAGTTCGCGATGGTCGTCGTGGGCATCACGCTCGCGGCCGGCACCTCGTCGACCTTGCGGAGCATGACGGTGTCGACGAGCGCGCCCGAGCGGGCGGTGATCTCGTGCTCGCCCGTCAGCGGCACGCGGAAGCGGAAGGCCCGGCGGCCCTCGACGGCGCCGATCTCGACGCCGTCGACCGACAGCACCACCCGGTCCTGGTTGGAGTAGACGATCACCTCGGTGACTTCCTCCGCCCGCTCGGCGCGGCGCCGCCCGGCGACATGCACGAACGGCTCGCTGGACCAGGCCGCCTTGTAGAGGTAGAACGCATCCTTCTTCAGGGTACGGTCGAACGACACGAGCCCCTTCTGGTTGCGGCCGGCCGCGCCGCCCTCGTCACGCCCGGCCGATCCGAAGTCGGCGAGGTTCCACACGTGCGTGGCCCACAGCCACGGGCGCCGCTCGATCATGGCGAGCATGTGCTCGTGGTACAGGGCCTGGTAGCCCTCGGTGTAGTCGCCCTTCTCGGGTGCGGCGGACTGGAACTGCGCGTTCGCGTCTGCGCCGTATTCGGCGAGGCCGATCGCGATCTCGGGGTACGCGGCGTGGAAGTCGTCGAGCCAGGAGTCGTTGTCGGCGGCCTCGCCCACGTACCAGCCGAAGTAGAGGTTGTACGACATGACGTCGGGCAGGCCGACGAGCGGGTGGTCGGTCTCGAGCAGGAAGAGGTTCGCCATCGCGGTCAGGCGAGTGGGGTCGAGCTCGTGCGCGAGGTCGTTCAGTTCGCGGTGCGCCGCGACCACCTCGTCGCCCGAGCCGGCGAGGGTGATCTCGTTCGACAGGCCCCAGCAGACGATGCTCGCGTGGTGGCGGTTCTGCACGATGAGTTCGGTGAGCTGGTCGCGCGCGTTCCCGGTCGCGCCCGGCAGGAAGACGGTGATCTGCGGGATCTCCGCCCACACGACGATGCCCGCCTCGTCGCAGAGGTCGTAGAAGCGCTGGTCGTGCTGGTAGTGCGCGAGCCGCACCGTGGTGACGCCGAGTTCCTGCAGCAGGGCGAGATCCTCCTGCCTCATCTCCTCGGTGATCGCGTTACCGACGCCCTCGCGGTCCTGGTGGCGGGAGACGCCCCGCAGGGGGTACTCCTCGCCGTTCAGGAGGAACCCGCGCTCGGGGTCAACGGCGAACTCGCGGCAGCCGAACCGCAGGTCGACGGTGTCGAGCACCGTGTCGCCTGAGAGCAGCTCGGCGCGCGCGGTGTAGAGGTGCGGGTCGCGCAAGCCGTGCCAACGGCGCACGCGCTCGATCGCGAGGGATGCGTGCGCCTTGCCGTCGACGAGGGGCACGGTTGCGGCGGCTTCGCCCTCGACGGTGAAGCGCACACCGGTCGCCGCATCCCGGACCGTCGCTCGGGCGTGCAGTGCCACCTCGGCGCGGTCGCCCTCGAGCGTCGGGGTGACGGTGAGGCCGGGGCAGCCGTGGTCTCCGAGGTCGAAGTGCTCGCGGCCGACCGTGATGCGGTGCACGTCGCGGTAGATGCCGCCGTAGAAGGTGAAGTCGGCCTGCTGCGGGTAGACGTGCTCGTTCGCCGCGTTGTCGACGATCACGAGCAGGGTGCGTGCGCCGGCGGCGAGGCCCTCGGTCAGGTCGACGCGGAACGTCGAATAGCCGCCGTCGTGGCGGGCGAGCAGTCGTCCGCCGAAGTGCACCTCGGCCGACGAGTTCACCCCCGCGAACTCGATCCACGTCTCGTCGTCGGCTGCGTCGGGCTCGATGACCCGTGCGTACGTCGACCGGCCGCGACGGTACTCGCCGCCCGCCTGGCCGTCGATCGCGTTCCACGTGTGCGGCAGCACGACCTGCTCCCCCGCCGCGGCGACGTCCTCCCAGCTCGAGGCCGTCGACAGTTCGACCGGCGCGAACGCCCAACCGTCGTGGATCGTCACGACTCGTCGGGGGTGGCTGGCATCGGGCGTCATGGGTGCCTCCTTCGACGTGGATGCACCGGCGCGCGCCGGTGCGGCTTCGCCCACCGTACGGAGCCGGCGCGACGGGATGATAGAACTGGTCACGCACGATCAGTACTGATTCGGCACCAACTCCTGAACTCGATGAACCGAGGCCCTGATGACGACGACGTCACCCCCACCGAGTCCCGCGACGCTCGAACCGGTCGCGGTCGCCGTGGCCGAGGTGCTGAGCTGCCCGGTGCAGCTCGCGACCGACGTCGCGGCGGCGCTCGACGAGTTCGAGGCCGCGCACTGCCTCGATCCCCGCATCCAGCCCGCGTTCACCGCCGCCGTGCTGCGCGGGTTCGTGCGGGAGATGGAACCACAGGCCGTGCACGAGATCCTGGAGCCCCTCGGCATGGCGATCGCTCTGGCACGCTGGGACGACCGTCTGCTCGTCATCGGCCCCTACACCCACGAGCCGATGCACCCCGGAGTGGCCGAAGAGGCCATGAGCCGACTCGGCATCCCCATCGCGCACCTGCCGGCCTACAAGCTGTACCGGACCCGCTATCCGATCGTGGACGCCGAATACGTCTACCGGGGTGCCGCTGCGATGCTGCGGGCCGCCGGGAGCGAGGACCTCCTCGGGAGCCTTCGCCAGGTCGTCGCCGAGGGCGGCGCGATCACGCCGGGTTTCGGCGAGGCCCCGCAGTCTGCCGCCTTCACGGTGATCGAAGAACGATACCGGCTCGAGCGGGAGTTCATGGATGCGGTCGCGGACGGGTCGTCCGAGCGCGCACTGGCGGCCCTGCACCGGATGGGGCGGATGCCGCAGACGATCAGCTACCTGTACACCCCGTTCCTCGGCACGACGATCCTGCGGATCATGGCGCGGGTCGCGGCACAGCGCGGCGGGCTGCCCCCGGTGACGATCGACGCGATCTCCCAGGAGTACGCCCAGCGCCTGCACCGCATCGGACACACCTCCGACCAGCGTCGCGCCGTCTCGTTCACGGCGCAGATGGTCACGGACTTCTGCCGCCACGTGCGCCGCCATCAGCAGCGCACCTACCCGCAGCTGGTCCGGCAGGTCGCCGATGAGATCGACCTGCACCTCAGCAGCCAAGTGTCGACCACGGAACTGGCGGAGCGGCTCGGCGTCTCGGCGTCGACGCTCGCACGCAGGTTCAAGGCCGCCACCGGCCTGACCATCGCGGCCTACACGGCCAGACAGCGGGCCGAGCGTGCGGGCCGCCTGCTCGCCACCACGTCGCAGAGCGTGCGCGACATCGCCCTGTTCGTCGGCTACGACGACGCGAACTACTTCGTGAAGGTCTTCCGCGAGGCGCACGGCATGACGCCGACCGCGTACCGCGAGGCGCACACGACCTGACGCACGCGGGGGCCGCGGATCGCGTCGGATCCGCGGTCCCCGAGCCGGAGCGAGGTCAGGCGAGGACGCCCTCATCCTCGCGCTCAGCCGCCTGCAAGGCGGCCTTGCGCTCGCCGACACGCTTCTGCACCTCGATCATCTCTGCACGGTCGAGCTTGTAGCCGCGCATGGCGATGAGCGTGCACGCCCAGCCGAGGATCGGCAGGCCGAAGAACAGCAGCAGGCTCATCAGCAGGATCGGCGTGGACGGGCTGTCCGTTGGTTGGGGCATCACGGTGGTGAACCCGATCAGGGCGACCGCGCCGAGCGCGAGCGTCGCGCCGAGCGAAGAGATGACCTGGTCGACGATGTTGTACGTCGCGGTGACCGTGGCGGGCAGGAACTTGCCCGACCGGTCCAGCTCGTAGTCGATGACGTCAGCCCGCATGGCACCCGACGCGACGGTCACGACCATCGAGGCGCCGTTCAGGAGCAGGTACACGAGGAAGAACCCGATCGTGAGCGCCAGGTTGCCGAGGATGGACCCCATGTCGACCACCAGGCAGAAGACCGTGAGCAGCGCGGCGAGGATCAGGCAGGTCCACGTCCAGGTGACGGTCGCGGCCTTCGAGCCGTGCTTGCCGGTGTAGCGGGCGCCGAAGATCGCGAAGACGATGCCCGGGAGGATTGCGATGAGGCCGAGGACTGAGCCGAGCTGCATGTCACCGAGCAGGATGCCCCACATGAGCGTGGCGATCACGGCCTGCGATCTCACCACCTGGGCGAGCTTGTCGGACGCGCCGCTGATCAGGTACCGCTGGAACGGCCCGTTCTTCGTGAGCAGGTTCCACATGTCGCGCATCGAGACCTCGGCCGTGGCCCGGTCCACCGAGAGGTGGGCGAAGTTCTCGGGCTTGTCGATGCGCGAGACGCCGATGCAGGCGAGGATCTGGAACACCAGCGAGCATGCGACGTACGTGAGCGCAGTCTCGCTGAGCATCTCGACCGTGAACTGGTTGCCGTGGCGGGGCAGGAACACCACCGTCGAGAGGATCGTGAAGATCGCCGGCACGAAGTACGCGTAGACCGTCGACCACAGCTGCACGGTCGGGCGCTGCCGGGGGTCGTTGGTGAGTACGGGCCCGGCCATCTGGCCGGCGATGTCGTTCATCGAGGAGCCGATGATGTACACGACGTACATCGCGATGAAGAAGCCCGCGCCGAGTCCGGTGTCGGCCGCCCAGACGAACAGCATGAGGATCGCGAGCGACCGGATGAGCCATCCGCCCAGCATGAAGAACCGCAGCTTGCCGAACCGGAAGTTCACCTTCTCGATGATGAGCGCCAGCAGCGGATCGATCAGGCCGTCGAACACGCGGGTGAACGTGAGGATGAGTCCAGCCGCGGCGACCGCGATGCCGTAGCCGGCGTTCTGCAGGTAGCTCATGAGGCCGACGAGGACGTAGAAGATCATCGCCGAGCCGTTGTTCATCTGGGAGAGGGCGATCTCCCAGGTCTTCGCGCGACGGTACGTGACGCCATCCGCCTCGCTGGCCGTCTGCTTCGGGTTACGCGCCATTGCGTGTTCGCTCCTTCGAGAATCCGCTCGGCCGACCGACGGTCGTTCCGACGGTCGCTTCATGAGCTGAAGGCAACAGTAGGAAGCGGGAAGGCCCGCCGAGTAGAAGGCGTCGAGCGGGTGTAGAAGGAAATCGGCGCCGTGTGCGGAGCCGCTGCCCCGGCGACGGAAGAGGGCCGGAGCGCACGACTGCGCTCCGGCCCTCATCGACGGGAACCCGCCCATCACGCCTCGAGGAGTTCGCCCATCTGCTTCGCGATGAGCGTGGTCGCGAACTTCGGGTTCAGGCGGGACAGCCGATCCATCGCCGCGGCGTCGGAGCCGATCGTGGCGCGGAACCGCCCCTTCTCGATGGCGGCGACGATGACCCTGCCGGCCTCGACCGGACTCGTGGTCTTGTAGGCGGTGTTCTCTGCGGAGGTGCCCCCCGCGAGGTCGACACCCGAGTTCGCGGCGATATCGGTGCCGATCGCTCCGGGAAACACCACGGAGACCTGCACCTTCGTGTCGAGGAGCTCGGCATACAACGCCTCGGTGAGGAGCTTCACCGCGGCCTTGGACGCACCGTAGACCGCCTGCCCCGGGACCGGCGCATACGAGCCCATGCTCGCGACGTTGAGGATCGCAGCCTCCGGGCGTGCGAGCAGCGTCGGCAGGAACGCCTTGCACATGTTCATGACGCCGCCGAAGTTCACGCTCATGACCTTGTCGATGTCGGAGAACGGTAGGTCGACCACCTTCACGAACTGCTGGATCACCCCGGCGATGTTCACGATGCCGTCGACGGCTCCGTGAGCCGCGTCGACCGCGGCGGGCAGCGCCGCCACCGCGTCGCGGTCGGTGATGTTCACGACGTGCTGCGAGAACCGGCGGTCCGCGTCGGCGAGGCGCGCGGTCTCGGCGAGTCCGTCAGCGCTGAGATCAACGCCCGCGACCGAGGCTCCGCCGGCGAGGAGCCGGAGCGTCGTCTCGCGGCCGATCCCGTTGCCCGCACCGGTGACGACGAAGACCCTGTTCCTGATGTCCATGTGATGTCCTGACTGTTGGGAGCGTTCGAAGTGGGCGGATCAGCCGAGGCGGGTCACTGCACCGGGCGTGACGCCGGCGCCGTTGAAGCTGTCGACGGCGAACCAGTACGCGTGACCGGCGTTCAGCGATCCGACCTCGAGGTCGGTCCGGTCGTAGACGAGCCACGAGTGGTAGAGCTTGTCGGGCGAGAGCCCGTAGCGCACGTTGTAGCCCACGGCGCCGGGTGCGGCATCCCAACGCAGCGACGCCGTGCGCGGGTCGTGGCGTTCGCCGCCAACCTCGACCGCGTCGGGAAGCGGGACGTCGGCAAGGCCGAACACGCGCAGCCCGCTCACGGCGAAGACGCCACCGAAGGGCAACGCACCCGCGGTGACCCGCACGTGCCGGGCACGCTGCGCCTCGGGCAGCGCGATGAACGCGTGCGGGGCGTCCGCGCGCGTGCCGATCGTGTCGTGCGCGACCGTCCACTCGACGCCGTCGAGCGAGAGCTCGACGCGCACCTCGGTCGGCTGCGAGTCCGGGAAGACCGCACGCTTGCCGAACGTCGCCTTCGCGAGGTCGCGGCGCTTGGGCGCACGCGGCGCCAGGTCGTGGTCGGCGATGTTCACCTGCAGAGCATTGACGGTCGCCTCCGCGCCGAGGTCGAGTTGCAGCCACTCCCCCGGTCGGTCCGAGCCGGCGACCCACCATGTGCGCACGGACTCGTCGGTCGCGAGCGCCGGATCGTGCCCCTCGGCCGCCGACGAGGCGGTCGCCGCGGCGCGGTGCGACAGGAGCATCCAGCCCGGGGACGCCTCGCGCCACGGGTCGAACGGGCGGTCGGGTACCTGCATCGGGAAGTCCGCGAAGTTCTGGTTGCAGAACAGCACGCCGTCCTCGTCGAACCCGGCCGGGAACATCCCGATCCGCCGTTCGAAGTCGGCGTTGACCGAGACGCGCATGGTCGCGACGTGCCACCAGTTGCCGTGCCGGTCCTGGAAGGTGCTGCCGTGCCCCGCACCCGTGATGAACCCGCCGGGCTTCGATGAGAACGGGCTGTGCGGGTCGTACTCGAACGGGCCGAGCGGTCCGTCGCCGACGTAGCAGCCGTCGGCGTACGTGTTGAACTGGGTGCCCGGACCGGCGTACTGCAAGTAGTAGCGGTCGCCGACGCGGTTCATGTACGCGCCCTCGATGAACGGCGCGTCGCCGATGTAGGCGTCCATGATCTTTCCGCTCAGTCCACGCCGCACCTCGGGGACGTAGTCGTCTCCGGTGCGCTCCCATCCGCGGGTCGCGGTCTCCGCCGAGATCAGCGGCACCGGGTCGCCGAGGCTCTGCAGCGTCGAGCGGTCGAGTTCGACGCCGCTCACGGGCCGATTGTGCGAGCAGCCCCAGTAGAGGTAGAGGCGGCCGTCGTCGTCCTGGAAGGTGTCGGGATCCCAGAACGCGACATCGCTCGGGGCGACCTCAACGAAGTCGTCGGCGAGCGGGTCGACGCTGCGGAAGAAGCGGCCCTTCGTCTTCCGCGACGCTGTGAAGAGGAGCGCTCCGTCGACCTCGCGGACGTCGGGCGCGTAGTCGATCGCCGGGATGTTCTCGCTCGGCTGAAGCGTCCACGCGACGAGGTCCTCGGAGTGCCAGAAACCGCGGGTCATCGACGCGAACATGTAATAGCGGTCGCGGTAGAAGACGACCGTCGGGTCGGCGGCCTCGCGGTGCACGCTGCGCCCGACGAACGGCGTCCGTACGTCCTGGTAGCGGTAGGCGAGGTCGAGCGGGTTGCAGACGATTCGATCGGTCATGAGTTCTCCTGTGGTAGTCGTCGACGAAGCACTTGGGCGCTCAACTCCGCGCTGCGCAGGCGCGACCCGCCGATCCAGTTCTTGTGCGTCTCGAGGAGCGCGGCCTCCACGCGCATGGCGGCTGCGCGGTCGATGATCGCGTCGATGGGCATGGTCCCGGTGCCGAGCTCGACGCTGGCGCAGCGCGCGCCTGATCCTCCGTCGACGTGACCCGGCCGATCTGGATCTGCTGGATCGCCCTCAGCGGTCGGCGCCCGGATGGCGTCATCGGTTCAGACCGTCTCGCCCGCGTCAGCGAGGAGCGTACTTCCGGTCATGATGATCGAGAGGTCGCTCGCCGCGAAGAGCACGACACGCGCGATGTCGTCCGGCGTGCCCATGCGGCCGATCATGCTCGTGTTCATCACGTCGAGCGGCGGCATCTCGAGGCCGGCTGCGGCCGCAGCCTCCGCGCCCGCTTTCGCGGCCGCGATATTCCCCTCGGTGGGCACGAAGCTCGGGGCGACCCCGAGCACGCGGATGCCGAGCGGGGCGAGGTCGACCGCGAGCGACTTCGTCATGCCGAGCGCGGCATGCTTCGATCCCACGTAGGCGGCCATCCCCGGGAACGCCACTTGTACGCCCGCGGTCGAGATGATGTTGACGATGACGCCCCCGGAGCCGTCGGCGGACATGCGACGCGCGGCCTCGCGCGAACCGAGGAAGACACCGCGGGCGTTGACGGCGAACGTCGCGTCCCACATGTCGTCGGGCATCATCGTGACGGGCGCGTTCGGGAAGATCCCGGCGTTGTTCACCCAGACGTCGATGCCGCCGAGCTCGGCGACTGCGAGGTCCGCTGCCGCCGCGACCGAGGCCGCATCGGCGACGTCGGCCCGCGTGCTCGCGACGCGGACGCCGAAGCGCTCGGCGAGCTCCGCGGAAGCCGTGCGCGCAGCATCCTCGTTGAGGTCGATCAGCAGCAGGTCGGCGCCGGCCTCGGCGAGGCGCGCCGCGATGGCTTTGCCCAGGCCCTGCGCCGCGCCGGTGACGACAGCTCGCCGACCGGCGAGCGAGAGCAGGTCGGTCAGGGAGCGGGTCGAGACGTCCGCGAACGGGAAGCTCATGCTGCGGCCTCCGTCGCCTCGAGGCCGTTGCGGGCGGCGACCTCGCCGAGCCACGCGAGGCTCGGCTTCGGGGTGCGCGCGAACGTGTCGCGGTCGACCGCGATCAGGCCGAAGGTCGGCTCCCAGTGGCCCCACTCGAAGTTGTCGAGCAGCGACCAGTGCAGGTAGCCGCGCACGTCGATGCCGTCGGCGATGGTGCCCGCGAGGCCCTCGAGCGCCGCGGTCGTGTACCGGATGCGCTGGGCGTCGTCGGCGGTCGCGATGCCGTTCTCGGTGATGAGGATCGGGGTGTGCTCGCTGACCTCCCATGCGTGGCGCACGGCCATCGCGAGGGAGTCGGGGCGGTACGCGGTGCCGACGAGCGTGTTGTCGGGATGCGGCGGGTGCGGCACGAGGCCGTTCGCATCGACCTGCTGGCTCGAGTACGCCTGCACGCCGACGAAGTCGTCGCCTCGGCTGCCCTCCCAGTAGACGTCCTCCTTGCCGTACCGGATCTGCAGCAGCTTCTCCTCGCCGCCGGGCACGGCGGTCAGCGCGCCGGCCGCGATGGTCCAGCCGACCTTCGCGTTGGTGCGCTCACGCACGATCGCGCGCGCGGCGTGGTGGATGCGGGTGAACATGCGGCCGATCTCGGGATCGGCGTAGGTCAGGAATTGGCCGTGCTGCTGCTTCTTCTCGTCGTCGCCGTCGGCCTCGACCGTGGGGCTGGTCCAATCGCCACCGGACGCGGCGAGGTGTCGCATCGCGGTCATGATGGCGGCCTGCATGTTCGGCTCGTTCATGGTCACGACCCACTCGACGCCGTCGAGGATCGTGCACGCCTGCTCGACGAACGCGCAGAACAGTGCCTCGGCGTCGGGGCCGTCCCACCCGCCGAGCGCGGCGAACCACTGCGGCGTGGTGAAGTGCTGGAGCGTCACGACCGGGGTCACGCCGTGCTCGAGGCAGGCGTCGATCATGCGGCGGTAGTGCGCGAGCTCGGCCTTCGAGAAGTACCCGCGCACGGGTTCGATGCGCGACCACTCGAGGCTGAAGCGGTAGGAGGTGAGCCCGGACTCGGCGAGCAGGCGGATGTCCTCGGCGTAATGGTGGTAGCTGTCCACGGCGTCGCCGGAGAGCTCCATGCCGGGCATCATCTGTTCGCGGGCCCACCAGTCGCTGTTGACGTTGTTGCCCTCGATCTGGTGGCCGGCGGTCGCGGCGCCCCACAGGAATCCGTCGGGGAAGGTCGTCATGGGTTCGTTCCTCTCGTTCGTTGAGCGGTTGGGTCGGGGTCGGATGCGTCGGGGTCGGTCGGGCGGTTCAGCTGGCGGCCGGCACGGCCTCGGCCGAGGGCAGCAGGGCGGATGCCTCGAAGGCGCCGGGTCCGATCCGGTGCTCGCTGCCGTCGGGAAGGACGACGCGCGCGACGGTGCCGGACGGGATCTCGGCGGCCAGAGCCATCCGCTCGCCCTCGATGCGCCACTCGACCGAGATGGTGCCCTGCGGGCTCTCGTGGGTGCCGCGCGCCCAGGTGATCCCGCCGCCCGGAACGGGTTCGATCACGAGGTGTTCCCACGCGATCGAGTCGGCCTCCTGCCGGAGACCGAGCGTGTGCGTGTGCAGGAAGCGCATGGCTGCACCCTTGCTGTAGTGGTTGAGCGACTCGTGGGCGTCGCCGTGCTCGTCGATGCCCTCCCAGTCCTCCCAGATCGTGGTCGCGCCGCGGTCGAGCATGTACCGCCACGACGGCGCGGTGCGCTGCTGCAGGAGCTCGTACGCGACATCCGATCGCCCGTGGTCGGCGAGCACGGGGAGCAGGTCGCCGGTGGCGAGGAATCCGGTGCCGACATGCGTGCCGGCCGCCCGCACCAGTTCCACGAGTCGGTCGACCGCTCGCTCGCGGAGCTCGTCGGGGACGAGGCCGAACGCGAGGGCGCGCACGTAGGCGGCCTGCGTATCGGTCGTGGTCGTGCCGTCCGGGCACAGGTAGGCCCGCCGCCACGCGTCGGCGATGCGCTCGGCGGTCGCCGCGTAGCGGGCGGCATCCTCGTCGCGGCCCAGGATGCCCGCGATGCGGGCGAGCGTCGCGGTCGATCGGTGCAGGTAGGCGGTGCCGACCTCGCCCTTGTCGGCCAGGAACCAGGCCATCGGGTTGTGCGTGATCGGATCGATGCGGTTGCCGTCGGCGTCGCGCTGCTTCGGCTCGGTCCACTCGCCCCAGTGGAAGGTGCCGTCCCACAGGTACTGCTCGAACGGCTCCGGTTCGGGCGACGCCTGCGCACGGCCATGGTGCCTGGTCGTGCGCGCCTGCTCGAGCGCCCACTCGACCCAGCGAACCATCGCGTCGACGTTCTCGGCGAGCACCTGCTCGTCGCCGTATGCGAGGTAGAGCTCCCACGGAACGGCGACGATCGCGTCGCCCCAGCCCGACGAGCCCGTCATCATCGCGAACTGGTCGTCGAGGTGGTGCTTGATGCGCCGGCCGTCTGGCGAGAAGTTCGCGATCCGGCCGTCGTCGAGCTGGTCGTCGCGCACCGAGCGCAGCCACTTGCGGCTGAAGCCGTGAACGTCGTACAGGCGCGTCGCCATCGGCGCGAAGACCTGGAAGTCGCCGGTCCAAGCGAGCCGTTCGCGGGTCGGGCAATCGGTCGGCACGTCGACCGCGTTGCCGCGGAAGCTCCAGTCAGCGATCTCGTGCAGGCGGTTGAGGTCGTCGTCGCTGCACGCGAAGGTGCCGGTCCGCGCGAGGTCGGTCTGCACGATGCGCATCTGCAGGGAGGGCGCCACGGCCGCGGCGCCGTCGGACCGCGTGATCCGGGCGTAGCGGAAGCCGTGCACGGTGTGGCGGGGCTCGAACTCGCCGCCGCCCTGCTCCCCAGCGACGACCTCGTCGCGCTGTATGAAGGGCTTCGGCGCTTCGCCCGGACGCTCGGAGTCGAGGTGCGAGGTGTCGAGGTCCCCGTCGCGGCCGAGCGCCTCGCCGTACTCGATCACGGTGCGGGTGCCCGGCGCGCCGAGGTCGGTGAGCCGGATCCACCCCGAGGCGTTCTGGCCGAAGTCGGCGATCCACACCCCGCCCGCGAGGTGACGCAGCGCGACGGGCGTCCGGGTCTGGACGACGCGGACGGGCGGCGCGGGCGACCAGTCGATCGTGGGCGGTGCCTTGACGACGTCGAGGAGGACGGATGCCTCGGCCTCGCGCGATGCGGACAGGTCGAGCGTCTGGCCGTCCATGAGGTCGGCGCGGGTGATCGCCGACCGGCGGCTCGTCCAGGTCTCGTCGCTGCGCACGACCCGGCGGGTGCCGTCGGCGAGCTCGAGGTGCAGTTCGGCGCGAGCGCCGAGCGTCGTGCCCCATCCGGCGGGGAGCCGGAACGCGCCGACCTGACCGCGGAACCACCCGTCCGAGAGCTCGAGCTCGATCGTGTTCCCACCCTCACGGAGGAGGGCGGTGACGTCGGCCGCCTGCGCGTAGAGCGTGCGTTCGTACGATGTCGAACCCGGCGCGAGCTCGATCGTGCCGACGCGCTCGCCGTTCACGGTCGCCGCGTAGACGCCGAGCGCGGTCGTGTAGAGCCGCGCGGACACGACCTCGCCGGCGAGCGTGAACCGACCCGCGAGCACGTGGGCAGCACGCCGCCCGTATCCGGGGTCGTCCTCGGAGCCGACGGGCGCCTCGACCGGCGAGATCCAGTGCGCGGTCCAGTCCCCGTTGAGGAGGCCCGCCTCGAACCCGGACCAGTCCGACCACGCGGCATCCGCCCCGGGCTGGTCGGCGGCCACGCGCCACCGCACCCGCTGCCCGCTGCGGAGCGCGGCGAAGGGCCATGCCGCCAGGCGGTGCCCGGCGACGGCGGCGGTGACAGGCGATGCTCCGTCGATCACCGCTTCCACGAGATAGGCCGTACGGGGCCCACGGTCGACCGGATCCTTCCACGAGAGACGGGGGGCGGCGCCGGTGACGCGGAATCCGTCACCGCCGCTGTCCACGGCGAGGTCGTAGGGGTCAGTGCGCATGCTGGTTCGCTTCCGTTGGAATGCGGTACAGGTCGGGCGGGTCGCGTTCCGGTCAGCGGATCGACTTGACCTTGAGCAGGACGATGAGGCCGCCGACGAGGGCGAAGACCGCGCCGGTCAGGTACAGCAGCGTGTAGTTCTTCACGTCGCCGACCGCGCCGATGGTGATGACGACGCCGGCGATGAGCGGTGCGAGTGCGCTCGGGATCTTCTGCGCGAACTGGACGACCGCCATGTACCGGCCGACCTGATCGCGCTCGGGGATGATCGCGAAGACGATCGCCTGGTCGACGGTGGCGAACACCGCGATCGCGAGCTGCATGAGCACGGCACCGAAGATGATCTGCGGGAGGTTCCAGGCGGTCGCCTCCGCGACCGCGCCGCCCACGAACAGCACGGCGGCGATCATCACGAAGAGGCGACGGCGCTGGAGCTTGTCCGAGAGGAATCCGCCGATCAACGCACCCGCGGCCGCGGCGAGCACACCGATCATTCCGACGGTGGCGACGATGCCGGCGACCTCGCGGACGGGCAGGTCGAGGCGCTGGGCGTAGAAGAAGGTGCCGAACGTGGTGTTGAAGTAGAGGCCGACGAAGAAGACGAATCGTCCGAGCCAGTTCCATGCGAAGTCGGGGTACTTGCGCACGTTGAAGCCGTAGCTCGTCACGACCGCCCGGACGGTGACATGCCCGGTGCGCGGCAGGTCCTTGGAGCTGCCCTCGGGCTTGATGAGGGGGAAGATGCCGAGCATCACGGCGCCGATGACGCCGGGCACGAGGAAGACGAGTGTCGTGTTGGAGGACACCGCGTAGGCGACGCCGATGCCGAGCACCGGGGCGATCTGGGTCATCAGGCCGGTCAGCGCCGACACCTTGCCGCGCTGCGATTCGGGGAGCTTGTCGGCCATGAGCAGCTGCAGCGGCGCGCCGGCGATCGACCATCCCGACATTCCAAGCACCCAACCTGCGCCGACGACCAGCAGGTTCGGCGCCAGGGAGATCACGATCAGGCCGAGGAGGCCGATCACGATCCCGAGGTAGATGAAGGGCGTCCGTCGCCCGAAGCGGGACCGTGTCCGGTCGCTCCAGATCCCGATCATCGGGCTGATGATCAAGTACACCGCCTGCGCCGTACCTGTGATGTATCCGAGCACCTCTTCATGCCCGGGCGCGAGTTCGCTGATCCGGACGGCGATGCCGTAGGCCAGCGGCACCATCATGGCCATCGAGACGCCGAAGCTCGCGAGCATCAGCCAGAAGATGTAGCTCCGGCTCATCGGCTGCTGCGGCTCCGGCGATGTGTCGTCGATGACCGGGGGGATGTTCGCGTCGGCGACGATGACGGCAGCGGCGTGCTCCGCGCCCGGCTCGTGCTTGGTCACCATTGACTCCTTCATCAGTGAAGCCGACCACGCGAATCGTACGCGGGCCGGACTGCAGGAACACCTAAAAGTAACCAGATTGGTTACCTGATGGCCAAGAGTAACCATCATGGTTACTATTGGCAAGTGACGGCGAAGCCTGGCCTGCCAGACTCGAGGGATGGCCCGACGGAGAGACGACATGGACGGTTCGATCACGCTGAGCGCGGCGGAGACGCCGGATTCCCAGGCGTCCGGTGCGCCAGAGGCGTTGAGTCGGCGCCGTCGCGGCCCGTCCGCCAGCACCCCCGCGCGCCGCGCCCAGATCGTCCGCGCAGCGCTGGCGAGCTTCGCCGAGCACGGCTACGAGCGAGCATCCCTGCGCGACATCGCTGCCCGGGCGAACCTCACCCACGCCGCTCTTCTCCGGCATTTCGCCAGCAAGGACGACCTGCTCCTCGCAGCCCTCGTCCAGCGCGACGACGACGACGAGCAGATGGCGCGACGCATCATGCAGTCCGAGGTGCCCGCCGAGCACGTGCTCTCGAGCGTGCTGGCCGACGAGTTCGCCCACCCGGACCACCAGCGCAACTGGCTCGCCATCACCGTCGCCGCGACCAAACCCGACCACCCGGCGCATGACTTCTTCATCGCCCGACGCGAGCGCATGCGCGTCCACTTCTCCAGCGGCCGACTCACGACCGCACACGACAGCGAAGAGCTCACCGCGGACGACAAGGTGACCATGCTGATGGCGATGATCGACGGCCTGCGCATCCAGGCCCTGCTGGATCCGTCGCGGGACACGCTTCCGCTGCTGGAGACGTTCATGCGACTCGTCACGACCGACGCCAGCAATTGAACCATGCCGCCCGAACCGCATCCCGGCTCATCGCCCGCCGTAGATCGCGTCGACCGCATTGCGGCCGACGCGATCGGTCTCGACGCGACACCGAAGGACCCGATGAGCGATTCGCTCCGGGCTTCTGAGGGGACTCGAACCGCTGACTCTTGACAGCCTGCACCGTGGCACGCACACATGCGGTTGCGGACGCCAGCAGGTACGCGCATCGGCGGGGTCGGCGGCCGGGATCGTGGGTGCCGCTGGAAGCTGTCGCCTGGGGGTCGCGAGACCCCTCGGGTTCAGCCCGCCGACGCCGCCGCGACGCCCACGCGCGCCTGCGCCTTCACGAACTCCGCGTACGCGCGCGCGCTCGGCTTCGCCGTGCGCGCCATCGTTTCGCGGTCGACCTCGAACAGCCCCAGCTGCGGCTCGTATCCGAAGATCCACTCGTAGTTGTCCATGAGGGTCCAGTGGCAGTAGCCGAGCACCGGGATGCCGGCCGCGATCTCCGCGCCGAGCAGTTCGAGCGCGGCCGGGATGAATGCGGCGCGTTGCAGGTCGTCGGGCGACTGCAGGCCGTGCTCGGTGACGAACACCGGAACACCCGACGTCTGGTGGGCGTAGCGGACGGCGCCGGCGAGCGATGCGGGCTCGATGACCGTGCCCATGCCGTTGCGGTCTCCGTCGGGCACGACCTCGCCGTCGGGGCCGTGGTAGACCCGCTCGTAGTTCTGCACGCCGATGAAGTCGTCGTCGCGCGCCACCTCGAGCCAGTGGTCGTAGACCCGGGCGCGCTTGGCGTCGCGGCCGGCCTCGCCGCCCGGCAGGGCGACCTCGTCGGCGATCGCGATCGAGACGCCCACGGGCAGGTCGGCGCGGCGCGCCTTGATCGCGGCCTTGGCCGTGCGGTGCACCTCGGTGAACGCGTCCCGGAACGCCTCCTGGGCGTCCGCGGGGATGACGTTCGCCGCGAAGTACGTCGCGCTGCCGGCTGCGGTCGCGGCGGCAGCGAGCATGTCGAGCTTGATGCGCTCGACGTGCGGGGGCAGCTTGCTCTCCAGCAGCTGCTCGAGGTTCGGCTCGTTGAGGGTCACACCCGCGGCGATCCGGTCGCCGATGCGTGCCATGACCCGGTCGCACTGGTCGGCGAAACGCGCGCCCGCGTCGTCCGCGAGCCACGAGCCAGAGGCCGCGAACCAGTGCGGCGCCGCGAAGTGGTTGAACGTCACGATCGGTGCGAGGCCTCGCTCGAGGCATCCGTCGACGACCTGCTCGTAGTGGTCGAGCGCCTCCTGCGAGACCTCCCCGCGGGCGGGCTCGACGCGAGCCCACTCGATGGAGAAGCGGAAGGCGTTCAGGCCGAGGCTGTCGACCCGGTCGAGGTCCTCCGGCCACAGCTCGTAGCCGCGGCACGCCGCGCCGCTGGGTTCGCGGAAGAGCGACGGGCTCACCTGCTCGAGGTGCCAGATGTCACTGTCGACGTTGTCGCCCTCGTTCTGGTGGCCCGCGAGGGCCACGCCCCAGAGGAAGTCGTCGGGGAACTGGTGCATCATCTCGGGTCTCCTTCTCCCCTACTCAGCGCGCGCCGCGGACGAACAGGATGACGAGGCCGCCGAGCACCGCCGAGATCGCACCCGCGATGAACAGCGCCCCGAAGTTCGGACCCGCGGTACCGGCACCGACGGCGAGCAGGGCCGGGGCGACCGCGGCGACGATCGAGACGGGAAGGTTGTCGGCGACCTTGATGATCGCGAGGTCCTTGGCCGGGTTCTCGGGGTCGGGCAGCACGCGAGTCGCGAGCGCGAGCTCGACCGCGAAGTACACGCCCTGGCCGAGGGCCACGATGCCGCACGCGACGAGGTAGGTCGGGAAGTCCTCGGCGGTAGAGGCGAACACGAGTCCCGCGCCGAGGATGACGGCGGCGACGACGATGAACGGCTTGCGGAGGTTCAGCTTGTCGCTGAGCTTCGCGATCACCGGTGCGACCATCAGCGAGATGCCGAGGTTGACGACGACCGTGAGCAGGATCGCCGAACCGAGGCCGGCCGGCTCCAGATGGACGCGCTGCAGGAGGTAGATCGCCTGGTAGCCGTTGAGGGCGGCGACGCCGGAGAAGACCAGCATGCGGCTGGTGAAGACGAGCGCGAAGCGCGCGTGCTTCACCGGGTTGACCCAGAACACGCCGATGATCTTGCGGAGGTCGAAGCTCGCCGCCGGCTGCTGGACCTGCGGGTCGCGCAGCACGGCGACGAGGGCGAGCATCGCGACGACGGCGATCACGGTCGGGATGCCGACGATCGGGACGAGGTCGGCACCGAAGGGCTGGGCGACGGCCATGCCGACGAGCGCGCCCATCGCCGTCGAGAGGCTGACGAACGCCGAAGCCGGGCCTCGGCGGTCCGCGGGCAGCTGGTCGGCGATCAGCGCCGTGGTCGTGACGCTCGCGCACACGAATCCGAGCGTGATGAACAGGTGCGCGGCGACGAACACGGGCACGTTCGGCGCCGCGACGAGCAGGATGCCGCCGATCACGAACGCGAGCGCGCCGGCGACGAGGAACGGACGACGACGTCCGAAACGCGAGCGGGAGGCGTCGCTCAGGGCGCCGACGATCGGCAGCGCGAAGAGCGTCAGCAGACCCGCGATGCCGCTCGAGATCGAGATGGTCGTGGTCGCGGCGGCCGCGTCGAGCTCGGTCGCCTTGAGCGTGAGCGTCAGGAGCGCCGCGGTCATGTTCGCCGCGCCCGCCCCGACGGCGGCGAACACCAGGAAGAAGACGAAGCCGCGACGGGGCGCCGCGATCGCGCGGAACGCCTCCGTTGCGGTGGGGACGGCGGTGCCGTCGTCGGCCCGGGAGGCCGGGGCGTCGGTCGTGTTGGTCATGTGTTGGCTTCCTTGCCGTGTCGTCGCTGGGTGCGACATCGGTCGTCGTCGACGTGTCCCGAGCGGGACGGCGGACACGCTAACACGAAAACCTGCACGGTTCCATATTTTCAGTTTGAAAACTTCATGGGTTGCATATTTTGGTGTTGCAGCCGTAGCCTGATGCGATGGCCGGACCCAGGGGCGAGTACCGCAAGAGCGCTGAACGACGCGAGCAGATCCTCGACGCCGCATTCGCGGTGTTCGCGAAGGGCGGCTACTCGGCGAGTTCCGTCAACGAGATCGCGAAGGCCGTGGGCATGACCCAGACGGGCGTGCTGCACCACTTCGCGGGCGGGAAGCTCGCCCTGCTGCGGGCCGTGCTCGAACAGCGCGATGCGCGTGCCGAGGTCAGCCTCGAAGGCCTCCATGGCCGCGACTTCCTCGCGGGTCTCGTGGCGATCTCACAAGCCCAAGCCGAGCAGCGCGGGGTCGTCCAGCTCTACACGATCCTCTCGGCCGAGGCCACCGACCCCGACCATCCCGCGCGTCCGTACTTCACCGAGCGGTTCCGTCGCATCGCTGACGCCGTCACGCTCGCGTTCGAGGAGATCGGCGACACGGGCGGCCTGCGCAACGGCGTCGACCCACGGCGCGCGGCCCTCAGCACCCTCGCCACCACCGAGGGCCTCGAACTGCTCTGGCTCAACGACTTCGAGGTGGACATGGCCGAGGACATCCGGCAGCACCTCAGCGGCTTCCTCGTCGAACCGCTCTGACGACGACCGGGCGGATCCGCAGCCCGCGCGGACGTCCGCACACCCTCCCCCAGTCCACACATCCGAAGGCCACCCATGAGCACCATCGTCCGCCCGGTCACCGTCGAGCACCACCGCGAGCCCCTCGGCATCGGCGAGGCGACGCCCCGCCTGTCATGGATCGTCGACACGGATGCTGCGGGCTGGCACCAGCACGCCTCCGAGATCGAGATCGTCGACCCGGATGCCCCGGGCGCCGCGTTCACCACGGGGCGCGTTGACGGCGACGCGCAGGTGCTCGTCGCGTGGCCGGCGGCACCACTGCCGAGTCGGGCGCGACGCGTGGTTCGGGTGCGCGTGTGGGGCCCCGACGGCGAGGCATCCGGTTGGAGCGATCCGACCGAGCTCGAGACCGGTCTCCTCGAGCCGGCCCTCTGGCGGGCGTCGCTCGTCGCCCCCGACCTGCCTGCGCCCGGCGCCGACGGCGAGCCCGCGATGCTGCTCCGTGGCGAGGCGGCGCTGCCCGGCGGCATCCTCCGTGCCCGCGTGCGGGCGACCGCGCACGGCGTGATGACCCTGCACCTCAATGGCGCACCGGTCGGGGAGGACGTGCTGCACCCCGGCTGGACCAGCTACGCCCATCGGCTGCGCACCCGCACCTGGGACGTCACCGACCTCGTGCGCGAGGGGCCGAACGCGATCGGCGTGCACCTGGCCGACGGCTGGTACCGCGGTCACCTCGGCTTCGCGGGCCTGCGCGACGTCTACGGCGACCGGACGGCCGCGCTCGTGCAACTCGAGGTCGACCATGCCGACGGATCACGCACCGTGTTCGGCACCGACGCGACCTGGCGCTCGGCGCCCGGGCCGGTCACGCGCGCCGACCTCTACCTGGGCGAGACATTCGACGCCCGGCGCGTCGTCGACGGATGGAGCGCACCCGGATTCGACGACGCGCGCTGGACGCCGGTCTCCGAAGTCGCGTTCGATCCGGACCAGCTCGTCGCTCCAGAGGGACCGGCGGTGCGCCGCACCCAGGTCGTCGCCCCGGTCGGAGTCATCACGTCGCCGTCGGGGAAGCGCCTCGTCGACTTCGGCCAGAACCTCGTCGGCCGGCTGCGCGTGCGCGTGCCCGCGGGCGCACCGGGTACGAGGATCACGTTCCGGCACGCGGAGGTGCTCGAGGACGGCGAGCTCGGCACCCGTCCCCTGCGCGCGGCGAAGGCGACGGACGAGGTCGTGCTGGCCGGCGAGGCGTTCACCTGGGAGCCCGAGTTCACCTTCCACGGATTCCGGTACGCCGAGGTCACCGGATGGCCCGGCGCGTTCGACGCCGGTTCGGTCGATGCGGTCGTGCTGCACACCGACCTGCGACGGCTCGGTACGTTCGAGGCATCCGACCCACTGCTGGACCGACTGCACGAGAACGTCGTCTGGGGCATGCGCGGCAACTTCCTCGACGTTCCCACCGACTGCCCGCAGCGCGACGAACGGCTCGGCTGGACCGGCGACCTGCAGGTCTTCGCGCCCACCGCGGCCTACCTGTACGACACGGCCGGCATGCTCACCGGCTGGCTCGCCGACCTCGCCGCCGACCAGCACGACGACGGCAACGTGCCCGTCTACGTGCCGTGGGCCGACGTCGACCCGCACCTGCCGCCACTCGGCGCGGAGGCGGGCTGGGGCGACGCCGCGACCATCGTCCCGTGGACGCTCTACGAGCGGTACGGCGACCAGGCGATCCTGCGCCGCCAATGGGCGTCGATGACCGCATGGGTCGACGCGTTCGCCGCGCGGGCCGGCGCCGACGTCGACTTCCCCGGCGGCGGATTCTCCTTCGGCGACTGGCTCGACGCCGACGCCCCCGACGACCAGCCGTGGGCGGCGCGACTGCCCTGGCAGGCCGTCGCGACCGCCTACCTGGCCCGCTCGGCCGCGATAGTGCGGGACACCGCGCACGTCCTCGGCGATGACGCGGCCTCCGAGCGTTACGCAGCGCTGTTCGAACGCGCGGCCGCGCGGTACCGCGCCGAGTACACGACCCCGTCCGGCAGGGCCGCCTTCCCCTCGCAGACGGCCTACGCTCTCGCGATCGCGTTCGACCTGCTGCGACCCGAGCAGCGCCCCCACGCGGGCGAACTGCTCGCCCAGCAGGTCGCGACCGACGGGTTCCACGTCGGCTCCGGCTTCCTCGGGACCCCGGTCGTCTGCGACGCGCTCGCCGACACCGGCCACGCCGCGACCGCCTGGCGCCTGCTGCTCCAGCGCGAGTGCCCGTCGTGGCTCTACGCCGTGACGATGGGGGCGACGACGATCTGGGAACGCTGGAACTCGATGCTGCCCGATGGCACGATCAACCCCGGCACCATGACCTCGTTCAACCACTACGCGTTCGGTGCGGTCGCCGACTTCCTCCACCGCCGCGTCGCCGGGCTGGCACCGGGCGCCCCGGGCTATCGCGTCATCCGCGTGGCACCGTTGCCCGCGCCCGAATTGGAGTGGGTACGCGCCGAGCACGAGACGCCGTACGGGCGAGCCGGAGTGTCGTGGACGCTCGACGGCGAGGACTTCGCGCTCGAGGTCGTCGTGCCGCCGTCGACCGAGGCAGTCGTGGTGCTCCCCGATGGGTCGGAGCCCACGACCGTGGCCTCAGGCACGCACCGATTCGCCTGCCGGTTCACCCCGGGGCGCGCCGCCGCGCGGGCGGCGGCGTTCGACGCGGACTGAGGCGGTGCCAGGGATCGTACCGATCCGGGGCCGCAGTCCTGGCGCGGGCGACTCGCCTCACCCGAACGGGCCGGCTCGAGGGCGTCGTCACCAGACCAGGCGAGGCGAGCGACACCGCCGATCGCCTTGGCAGGCAGCCGGATCCGCGCTCGACGGCGAGGTGATCACCACCGCGACCGCGCGCGCGACCGACCACCGTGCCGAGCGATAGGGCCATTGGTGTAGTACTGTGCTTACCACAGTATGGGTATATAGACCGCACTGTGGACCATATCTCTCCAACGAAGGAATCCACATGTCACAGATGGACGGGCGCTGGCACATCGAGTCGCCGTCGCCCATGGGCAAGCAGGAGTCACAGCTCGATGTCGTCACCAACGGCGGGACAGCAACGGGGACGATCACGTCGATGGGCGGAAGCACCGATATCCTCGATGCCACCGTGGACGGTGACAACCTCTCTTTCCACATCGACGTGACCACGCCGATGAAGATGAAGATCAACTTCAACCTCACCATCGAAGGCGACGCGCTCAGCGGGAAGATCAAGGCGGGCTTCTTCCCCTCCTCGAAGGCGACGGGCCGTCGCCTCTGACAACCGTGCGGCAGGGCGGAATGCACCTCGAGAACGCTCGAATTCCGCCCTGCCGAGGCGTCGCCGTCCCGGCGAGCACGAGCAGACACCGCGAGCGACGTGCGTATCATGATGTGGACCGATGGGAATGCTCAGACGGTCGTGACACTCGAGAGAAACGGAGCGCGCTGTGGCAATGAGCAGCACCCTGCAGGCGATCGCCGTCCTCGAGATGCTGGCGCGTGAACAACCTGTCGGCCTCAGCGACCTGGCACGCAAGATGGAGCTGCCGAAGTCGACCGTCCAGCGGTGCATCGAGACGCTTGCGATCGCGGGCTGGGTCGCCATGGAGTCACCCGCAACGAAGCGCTGGGTTGTCAGCATCCGCCCCTTCGCCGTCGCCGTGACCGCGATCGAACGCGGCGGCCTTCGCGACCGCGCCCTTCCCGTGATGAATCGCCTCAGCGCCGAAACCGACGAAACGATCCACCTCGCCGTGCCCGACAAGCGCGAGATCGTACTTGTCGAACGAGTCGACAGCCCGCACGCCCTGCGCGCCGTGGCCCCGGTAGGCATGCGCGCCCCGCTGCATGCCAGCTCGAATGGGAAGGCGGTGCTCGCCGCGTCGAATGACGACGAGCTCGCGTCATACATAGAGGACGGGCTCTCCTCGATCACGAGTCACACGATGACCGCCCCAGCCGATGTCCTTGCGGACATTCGCGCGGCACGAGTCGCCGGCTACGCGGTGAGTCGCGAGGAACTGCAGGATGGCGTCGTGTCAGTCGCGTCAGCGATCCGCGACAACTCCGGCAGGCCCGTTGCCGCCCTCTCGCTCTCGGCTCCCCGTGATCGGATGCCCGAGAAGCGCGTCCGCGAAGTGGGTCCTGTCATGCACGCCGCAGCCGAGGAAATCGGGCGACAACTCGCCTTCGGCTTCTAGACCCCGAGCGAGACAGCGGCTCGCCCGGGGTCGTCGCGCCTCACGACAGACGGGAGTGGTCGCCGAGGACGTGCCAGGTCCGGTTGTGGTAGACGAGCGGGCGGCCGTCGTGCTCGGCCGCGCTCGAGTTCGAGGACTCGAGTGCGTGGACGACGAAGAGCGTCGCTGCTCCTGCATCGACCTTCTTGACTACACGTGCTCGTATGCGACGCTCGGGCGCGAGAAAGTACGGCTCATTCGTCGCCAGCCGCGCCCACGCCGCGCGATCAGCGAACCGATCGATACCGCTGGTAGCACCGAGAATCGCAAGGTCGTGGGTCGCCTCGTCGAGCAGGTGGATCACGACCGTGTCAGCCTCCAGGAGCGCGGGAGTGCTCGAGGACGCCTCGGCCGCGGAGAACACGATCAGCGCCGGCGCCGCACTCACAGAGAAGAGGGATGAGGCGGTCATCGCGACCGGGCCGGATCCCGAGTCTGCGGTGATCAGGGCAACGCCGGACGGGTGATCGCGAAAGAGTCCACGCAATTCGTCCGGTGCGATGCCGTCTTCCGTCAGGTCGCCGGTCATCGGCTCGACATCTCGGTGCGAGAAGTGTGTGCCCTCGGCTGCGTCGTAGGTAGTCATGAGTAGTGCGCCCTCGCATTCTCTGTGGGATCGTCATCGATCTTCGCCACAGTAACATTTCACAGCGTCTTAGTAAACTGTCAATTCGTGAGACGCGACGGCCCCTCGTCCGGCGCGAACCGCAGCGTCGGCCTGGATCTACCCAGCTGCGCTCAGGCGCGCGAGACGGTGGGGATCGGCGACAACTCCGCCTCCATCACCGAGGGCCACCGCGTCAGCGCTTGCAGAATCGCCTCTCGCGACCGATCGATCATGCGGGCGGTCGAGGCAGCCGCAGCGTCAGCATTGCGCTGATCGAGGATGTCGCGCACCCAGTCCATCGTGCTGTCGGGCGTGAGAGCACTCGGGTCGTTCCCCAGGACCAGCGTGAACACGCGCGCGAGATCACCACTGAGACGATCGCTCACCGCGATCAAGTACGTGTTCTCGGTGGCTTCTGCGAGCATGCGGAATGTCTCGTCAGCCGCGCGGATGACATGCCGGCCGTCCACCTCATGAGTGGCTTCATCGATCTCCGCGAACCCGCGGGCGATCTCCGCCAACTGTGCCGGGGTGGCGTGCTGGACGCCGAGTCGCACCAACTCGGTCCCGACGACCCTCCAGACCGCGAAGAGGTCGTCCACGATCTTCGGGCTGAGCGGTGCCACCTGATATCCCTTGCGCGGGATCGTGCGCACCAGCCCCTCGTGTGCAAGACGGGTGAGCGCCTGGCGCACCGGGGCGATGCCGAGCTCGCGGGACGCCGCGAGCTCCTTCTCGGTCACTCGCTGCCCGGGAAGCAAGGTGCACGTGATGATGTCCTCGCGAAGGCGCCGGTAGGCTGCTTCGCCCAGGGAGACCCTGACCGTATCCATCTCACACACCGTTCCTCGCACACGCGGGTCGCCGCCTACGACCCAACTGACATGTCAGTTGGCAATGGTACTCGGCTCCCCGCGTGTGTTCGGGAGGTGCGGCCGCTACGCGCCGCTGTGAAGATTCACGAACGCCTTGACAGCGTCGACGAACTCTTCCGGCGACGTGTTCTGAATGTCGTGTCCCGCGCTCGCGATGGAGACGTACTGGGCATCGGGCAGGTATTCGTCATATCGGTCGCGCTGGCTCGGCTTGATGATCTCATCGGACTCTCCCAGCAGCGCCAGCACCGGCGTTCCCTGCGCAGCGAGGTCCGCGAGCGCGGCCGGGAGCATGTCGAGTCGCGTGAACGGGAACATCTTCATGCGGTTCAGCATCTGCGTCCGCATGAAGTCCTCCGTCGCCCACGGCTTGCGCGGATGCACCGGAGGGAGCGGGTAGTTCTCGATCCCCATGCTCGGGTCGATCGCGGGCGGATCCGGGAAGTACAGGTCTTCTCGGGCCACCGGCGCCATCGAGGCCTCGAGGACCACGCCCTTCACTCGGTCGGACTTCATGACGGCCGCGTGAATCGCGTTCGCTCCACCCATCGATGTGCCGAGCAGGAAGTACGGCCCGTCGACGAGCTGGTCAGCGGCCTCGACGAGTACCGCTGCGAACTCGTCCATGCCCATCGGATGGGTGAGGTCCTCCTTCCCACCCCACCCGGGTGGGTTGATCTCGATGATCCGGTAGGTGTCAGCCAGGGTGTCCTTCGCGGTCGACATTTCGAGGCCTGCCGAGCCGGGGAACGAGACGATCGTGGCAGCGGGCTCAGTCGGTCCGGCTTCGGCGTAGTCCAGGACGTAGTCGCCGACGGTGACGGTGCCGGCACGGAACTTCGCGCCGGGTTCAGAGATGCTCATATGCGCTCCAATCATTTGCAGGTCGGATCACACTGCTTGCAGGCCGAGCGGAGTCCACACGAGATTCTCCGGTGCCCCCAGGAGTTCGTGTGCGACATCGGGATAGATCCCATCGCTGACGATGATGTGCTGGCAGCCGGCGAGCGAGTCGCGCACCCAGCGCTGCAGCGTCCCGGCGCGCAGCGAGGTACCGCCGGCCTTGGCGAACACGAAGGTGGCGAGCTCGCGCACCACCAGATGGAGGTTGATCATCGCTGCGCGGAGCAGCGTGATGTGACGTCGTTCGATCGCAGCACCGGACTTCATGAGCGAGTCGACCTCGTCCCAGACCTCGTAGACCCAGGCGCGAGCACTGCGGGCAGCGATCTCGTGACGGGCGTACTGATCGCGGAACTGCGGATTGTCGGCCAGCACCTTGCCGAAGGACGAAGGCCGCAGGGCGTACGCCGAGACCTCATCGAGCAGTCGACGCGACGCACCGAGCGCGAAGGCGGTGTGGAGCATGGTGAGGATGATCCAGATGCCACCCGAGACCTGGCGCCCCTCCTGCTGCGGCGCACCGAACGAGCTGAACACCCGGTCCTCAGGAACGAACACGTCCTGCACCACGAAGTCGACGCTTCCGGTAGCCCGCAGCCCGAGCACATCCCAGTTCCCGAGCGGGGTGATGTCCTTGGCCTCCACGACGAACGACAGCATGACGGGAGTAGTGCCCATCATGACGGGCTGCCCCTCGTCATCTGCGAGCACCGCAGAGACGATGACGTAGTCCGCATGCAGATCGCCGCTGCCGTAGGCCCACTTTCCGGACACCCGATAGCCGCCGTCAGCCGGCAGTGCCTTACCGGTGGGAGTGCCGGACGCGCCGAAGCACGGCTGTGCGGGCCCACTCTCGAGGAGGTCCTTCGCGGTCTCTTCGGTGAGGAACGCGAGGAGCAGACCGGTCGAGGACCAGTTCATCCCCACCCAGCCCACTGAGGAATCGATCGCGGCGAGCTTCTCGCCGACAGCGAGCGCATCACGGGGGAACATGCCCATCCCGCCGAGCGACTCGGGGATGAGCATCGAGGGCAACTGAATCTGGCGGAGCAGCTCGAGCGTACGCGGACTGAGCACGCCAGCGCGCTCGTTGCCCTCGATCTCGGCCTCGAGCTCCGTAGCGATCCCATTCAGACGCCCGATCATGAGGTCGACGTTCGCGCGACTGCGGGCGCCGTCGAGGTCCTCGGCGGCCGAGGCCGATCCTGGGGCAAGGGACGTTTCCACTGTGGTCATCGTTGACTCTTCCATCGCGAGCATCCCACACTGAGATGCAACCAATCGTTCTGTGACATGTCACCATGAATAGATTGCAGTGTCAACCACGTCACCGTACTGAGAGCCATCATCATTTCGATCCGCATGGTGGACCCATTGACTAGCATACGGTTCGGCGATAGCTTCATGCTCACTGGAACCACGTACAAGGAGGTACGCGTATGCCCAGCCGTTTTCGCGAGTTCGTCTTCCCCAAGCACCCGCTGTTGGGCGACCTCGGGGGCCTCGATCCCTACGAGTACGCCGACGTCATGCGTGGGGTGCCTGTCCTGGGCGATGTGATCACGCAGTGGCTCGAGCTCTTCGAGTCCACGTCCTTCCAGGGCGTGACCGCCGACGGCGCCGTCCTCGAGAATCTCTTCGCGGTCGGCGCGGACGAAGGCGCCCCCACGCTGGCGGCCGTGGACGCCGCCACGGCGCTCCTGGACTCGCTGTCGGACGAGGAGCGCGAGAAGATCCAGCACCCGCTCGACAGCAAGGTCTGGCGGGCATGGATGAACCCCGAGTTCCTGATCCTGCCCTATGGCGCGCGTCTCGAGGAGCTCACCCCAGAATCGCTCGAGCGAAGCATGGAACTGATCGCTTCGAGCACCAGCCCCCGTGGGTACGAGAAGATCGTCAACCTCATGCGCATCAACGCCTTCCTCGGCGAGATCCTCGAGGTGCCGGTCGTCATCAACGAGCACAGCTACAACCTGAACATCTTCGGCACTCCTTCGATGACCGAGCCCTGGGGATGGAACCTCTGGGGTCACCACGTCTGCCTCAACACCCTGTTCCTGGGCGCGCAGCAAGTGTTCACTCCGGTCTTCTTCGGCGCGGAGCCCAACGAGATCGACGAGGGCGCTTTCGCGGGGACGACGGAGTTCCTCGAACTCGACCGCGCAGGACTCGACCTCATCCAGTCGCTCGACGACGCTCAGCGGGCGAAGGCGATCCTCTTCGACGACAAGCGCTCGCCCGATCTTCCCCCCGGGCGGCTCGTTCCCGGGGACGAACTCCACCTCGCCGGATGCTTCCAGGACAACCGGCTCATCCCGTACGAGGGCATCAGCGCGACAGAGCTCACCGGCGAGCAGCAGGAACTGCTCTGGAAGATCGTCGACGAGTTCCTCTCCTACCAGCCGGATGGGCCTCGGGCCGCCCGAGTGGCCGACGCGCGCAAGCACCTCGAGAGCACGTGGTTCTGCTGGATCGGCGGAACCGGTGATGACGACGTGTTCTACTACCGAGTGCAGAGCCCGGTGATCCTGATCGAGTTCGATCACCATGGTGGACTCGCGCTGGCGAACCAGAACCCCGAGCGGTTCCATGTCCACACGATCGTCCGCACGCCGAATGGAAACGACTACGGCGTGCAGCTCGTGAGACAGGCGACGGGCTCCGAGCAGACACTCACCGCGGAGGCGTGATGGCGAGCGAAACCAGCGGGGTCGCCGAGACCCGCGCGGCGATCGTCGACCATCCGGGCGCTGTGCCGCGCATCGGGAGCATCGTGCTCTCGGATCGTCGCCCCGGCACCACCCTGGTGCGCATTCGCGCGGCGAGCATCAACCCGATCGACAAGGGGATCGCGGCGGGCATGGTGCCCGGCCTGCGCCACGATCAACCGTACGTACCGGGAATGGAATGCGTCGGCGAGGTCGTTTCCTCGGACTCGTTCGAACCCGGCCGGCTCGTCTTCGGAGAGGCCCACGCGTCTTCGCCGTCGCCGGGGACCTTGGCCGACTTCGCCGTGCTTGAGGATGCGAGCCTTCTGCCCGTCCCGGACGGACTCGATCCGGCGCTTGCCGTCGGCGTCGCGAACACGGGGATCGCCGCCTTCCTGCCCCTTGTCGACCTCGCGAAGGTCGGCGAAGGGGACGTCGTCCTGGTGTTGGGAGCCACCGGTTCAGTCGGACGACTCGCGGTGCAGATCGCTCGAGAGCGGGGCGCATCCCACATCATCGCGGTGGGACGGGATTCGGCATCGCTCGAGGTCCTCGCAACCCTTGGGGCGACGACGACGATCGGGCTCGCGGCCGGCGACGATGCCGACTCGCTCGCCGGTCGCCTCTCGGAAGCGCCGCCGCCGACGGTCGTGCTGGATGCACTCTACGGATTCGGCTTCAGTGCGGCGCTCCGGGTGTGCGCACCGAAGGCCCGGGTCGTGAACATCGGCAATGCCCTCGACGCGACTGCCGTCGTGCCCGCCGGGATCCTCCGGCTTCGGCAGGTGACGGTGATGGGTTTCGCGAGCGTCCTGACTCCCGTCGCGTCGAAGAGCCACGCGCTCACCTGGATCTGGGAGCGGCTGCTCGATGGCCGGATGAGCTTCTCCGTCACCGCCCGGGCTCTCGACGAGATCGTCGAGGCGTGGACAGCACCGTACGAATCAGGAGTGAAACATGTCCTCATCCCGTAGCGACCAGTCCCTCATCCAGAACCTCGGCACGCCGCCATCCGGTGCCTCTCCGGAGGTGGACATCGCGAGCGGTCTGCTGCCCAAAGGAAAGGACGCCACCTTCGATTCGTGGTTCGCCATCGGCCACTTCGAGGCCGAAGGACACACGATCAGCTTCCTCGTGCACATCATGACGCTCAACGCCAACGGCGTGATCGTCGCCGTGAACGGCTCTGCGGGGATCACCGACGAGACGACCGGCTGGGTCGGCGCGACCGATGTCGCGTACCCCGCGTTCCGGGCCAAGGTCGCAAAAGACCGCCTGTCTCTGGTGACGCCGAACAGCTCGCTCGGGGGCGACCTCCATGAGCTGCGCGCTCGCGCGAAGTGGAAGAACGCCAGCATCGACGTCACCATGCGCCCCGTGGGCTACCCCCTCTACAACAAGGGCACCGGTCGATTCGATCTTCTGGGGATGGACGTCCGCCAGTACTCGCTGCCGACGCTGCAGACCACCGGCACCGTGACCATCGACGGGCGCGAGTTCACCGTCGAGGGAACCTCGTGGTTCGATCGGCAGTGGCAGCGACAGGGGTTGAAGCTCCCCGGCAAGTGGACCTGGATGGATCTGAACCTCGACAACGGGTGGCGGGTCAGCCTCTGGGATGCGATCGCCACCGACGGCACGCCGGACGGATGGGCGACCGTCATCGACGAGAGCGGCAACCACACCGTGACGCGACTCACACCGCTCATCGAGGACGCGACCGACTACTGGCTCACGCCCAAGTCGGGGGCACGGTATCCGACGCGCTGGACCGTACGACTCCCCGATCTCGATGCCGCGTTCGAGGTCGTCCCCCACCCTCGAGAGCAAGAGGTCAAGGGCGTGCTCAGCCGATACGAAGGCGCCAGCTCCGTCACGGGCTCCGTGATGGGCGAACCTGTGAACGGGTACTGCTACGTCGAGATGGTGGGCGACTGGATGGCGACCTGACTCGACGCCAGACAGCGCGTGGGGGCGTGATCCGTGGATCACGCCCCCGCTTCCATCGCCGGGGCGCTATGAGGTCGACGCCATCACGATGCCTTCGATCTGGCGATGCAATGCCGCGGCTCCTGCGCCCTCGACGAGCATCACCAACGCGACGCCCCTCGAGGGAATGCCCCAGAACCGGCGGGTCCCGATGCCGTCCCAGCCGAAGCTGCCGACTGGGATCCCCTGTTCGGTCGTCCCCTGAACCGTGATCACGCCGTAGCCGAACGCGAAGCGCGGATCCCGACGATCGTGGAGTCCTCCGTACAGCTCGGGCGTGAGCCCCCCGAGACGCAGCTCCCCGATCTGGTTGGACGTCGCGCCGGCAACGAGGTCTTCCGGCAGAACCCGGACGCCGTCCTCACCTTCTCCGCTGAGGAGCAGCTTGACCACCCGCTCGACGTCCTCGGCTGTGGCGAACATCCCCGCGGAGCCGGATGGAAACGAGCCGTCCACCATCGGATGCCCCACCAAGAAGGGGGGAACGGGGAGAGTGCGCGCAGCGTGAGCGTCAGAGATCCCGAAGCTCGCGGTCGACGCGCCGATGGGTTCGAGAATCCGCTCGCGCACCAGCGTCCTGACATCCCGCCCGCTGACGACCTCGATGATGCGCGCGATGACTTCGAACGCCGTCGTGTTCGAATAGTGCCATCGCGTGCCGGGCTCGAAGTCGAGCGGAGCCGCGGCGACGGCATCGACGAATCCCGCGAGCGTCGACCCTGGGATGACCGGCGGCACCGCCGCATTCGGGACGAAGAGGGTCTGGAGCCCGGATGTCCCCGTCACCAGATGCCGCAGCGTCAGCGGAGTGTGCCCACGCTCCACGATCCACTCGTTCGGATCTTCCGCAGAGAACGGTGGCGCCGGGACGACGGCAGCGCCCGCCCTGACCCGGCGCACCAGAGGCAGTGCGGGAAACCCCGAGACGAGATCGGCGACGCGGTCGTCGAGCGAGACCATGCTGTCATCGACGCAGGCGAGAAGGGCCATCGCGACGACCGGCTTCGTCAGCGACGCGAGCCACCAGACCGAGTCCTCCGTGACCGCGACACCGCCGGTCTCGCCTCGAGCCCAATTCGCAATGAGCCCATTCCCCGTCGACACTCGGATGGCCGCAGCTTCGACGAGGCCGTCGCCGATCGCGCGATCCACCGCGTCTCGAATGGGCGATTCCAAGTTCATGTCACTCCGATCGAGCCGAGCGAGCCGTGGCCCCTATACGGGCTCCTCGGCGACATAACGGTTCCGTACGGACCCGATGCCTTCGATGCGGGCTTCGAAGACCGCACCGTCGGTGAGGTACCGCGGTGGCGTCCGGGCAGCGCCCACACCTGCGGGGGTGCCCGTCAGAAGGATGTCACCGGGCTCGAGGGTCACGAAGGTGGATGCGAATGAGACCAGTTCGGGCACGCCGATGAGCATGCCGCTCGTCCGATCCGACTGGAGGACGTCGCCGTTCAGCACGCCTTCGATCAGGAGATCGGGACGTGCGCCGATCCCGCCGACCGGCACGATCACCGGCCCCAGTGGCGTCAACCCGTCCCACCCCTTGCCCGCCGTCGCCTGCTGGCTGCGGAACTGCCAGTCGCGCACGGACCCGTCGCTGGCGACGGTGTAGCCGAAGACCGCATCCGCCGCGTCGTCCGGTGTCACGCGACGGACCCTTCGGCCGATCACGACGGCGAGCTCGCTCTCGAAGTCGATCTGGTTCGACTCCACGGGAAGTGCGATGTCGGCATAGGGTGCCGAGAGGCTCGTCGCCCACTTCGCGAAGAGCTCTGGAGTCTCGGGGGGCGCCGCGTGCCCCGCTTCTCGCACGTGATCCAGATAGTTGCGCCCTGTGCAGAGGATCTTTCGAGGCGCACCGACGGGGCTCAGCAACTCATCGTCGCGCACCTGCTCGCGCGGCCCGGCCTGAATCCGCTCGATGTCTCCCCCGGTGGCCTCCAGCAGCTCTGGGACATCGGCGAAGAGCCGACCGTCGACGACGGCCAGCAGCGACTCCTCCTGGTCCGCGCGCCGCAGCACGACCCGCGGCTCGCCGCGCACGATCGCCCGCCCGAGGCCCAGGCCGCCTTCCCAGTCGATCGATTCCATCAGACACTCTCCACAGCCACGGGCTCGGCATACGCTGCGAGCTGCTCTTCCAGCCTGGCGCGATACTTCGCCACGTTGCGAACCTTGATCTCCTCATAGCCGCGGACGAGCTCGGGAAGCTCGGCGATCTCGACGGCGTGAGCGTGGTTCCGAGACTCCAATCCCGCCACGATGGCATCGATGGCCGAGCGATACTCAGCCACGAGCTCACGCTCGAGGCGGCGGACCGACGCGTATCCGAAGATGTCCCACGCGGTGCCCCGCAGCCGTCGCATGGATGCGAGCACCCGGAAGGCGGGCCGGAACCATGGCCCGAGCGAGATCTTGCTCTTCATCCCCAGCGCCCGCAGGAAGGGCGGATGCAGTTGGTAGGACAGCGTGGCATCGGCGCCGAACTGCGCGTAGGCGTCGGCGATGAACTGCGGGTCCAGCGCGAGACGTGCGACTTCGTACTCGTCCTTGTAGCTCATCAGCTTGTAGAGATTGCGCGCGACGGCCTCGGCGAGCCCGTCGTCCGAGGGGGCCATAGTGGCCTCGGCGCGTCGCACCATCTCAACGGCTTGGGCGTACGACCGGGCGAGCGCTCGATCCTGGTACTGCACGAGGTCGGGCACTCGGATCGCGAGCAGCCGCTGCAGTTCGCTGCCCTCACCGGCGTCGACCAGTCCGATGAGATCGGCTACGTCTGGTGCGATCGTCTTCACGGGAGCCGGCACCGACGCACGTCTCGCCCTTTCGAATTCGGCCGCATCGGCGACGAACTGACGCCCTCGACGGAACGCCTGCACATTGGCGTCGATCTGGACGCCGTTCACGCGAATGGCCTCCTCGATCGCGGCCGCGGGGATGGGGAGGGCGCCCGACTGGAAGGCGACCCCGATCAGCAGCAGGTTGGAGAACTGGTCGTGTCCGAGGAGCTCGGTCGCGAGCCGGCGCGCATCCAGCTCGATCAGCCCGGGCCGCGATACGGACGCGATCTCACGCACGATCGGCTCGGTGTCGGGGTAGACGACATCCGGATCGACCACCATCTCGCCGGTGGCCACCTTGGAGGTCGAGACGACAGCGGCGGTGCGCTCGGGCTCAGCGACACGCAGGTACCTCGGGTCGGCGCCCACGAGCAGGTCGGCAGCGAGGTAGAGATCGCATTCTCCGTCGGTCGCCCGATTGGCACGGGGCCCGGTTGCCGGGGCCTCGGCGGGGGTGACGATGATGTCGGAGACGACCGCGCCCCCCTTCTGGGCGAGCCCCGTCTGATCCAGAGTTCGCACGGGGTTTCCGGCAAGGGTCGCCGCGACCGTGAGGATCTGAGACACGGTCACGACTCCGGTGCCGCCGACGCCGGTGATCCGGGTGACATGCTCCTGTGATCGTTCCAGCGATGGATCGGGGAACGCGTTCGGGCCGATGGGCTGGACCTCCGGCCGTACGACTGGCTGAGTCCCCGGGAGCACGCGCACGAACGACGGACAGTCCCCGTGCAGGCAGGAGTAGTCCTTGTTGCAGGACGACTGGTCGATGCGCGTCTTGCGCCCGAATTCCGTATCGACGGGCTGCACCGAGAGGCAGCTCGACACCTCACCGCAGTCGCCGCATCCCTCGCATACTCGCTCGTTGATGAGGACCCGCTCCCGCGGGTCGGGCGCGAGTCCGCGCTTGCGCTTGCGTCGGAGCTCGGTCGCGCACTCCTGGTCGTGGATCACCACGGTGACGCCAGGGGATGCCGCAAGCACCGTCTGGGCTTCGATCAGCCGATCACGGTGCCATACCTGGACCCCGCGGGGGATGCCGCCTCTGCGATGGCGCCGAGGATCCTCGGTTGTGATGATGATGCGCGTGACCCCCTCGCTGAGCAGGCCTCGGCAGATCTCCGCGACGGTGCGTCCACCCACGGCGGATTGCCCGCCGGTCATCGCGACCGCCGAGTTGTAGAGCAGCTTGTAGGTGATGTGCGACCCGGCTGCCACTGCGGCGCGGATCGCCAGACTCCCCGAGTGGTGGAAGGTGCCGTCGCCCAGGTTCTGCACCAGGTGACCGTGGGACACGAAGGGCGCCATGCCGATCCATTGGGCTCCCTCGCCTCCCATCTGCGTCAGGCCCGTGATGTGCCCCAGCTGGTCATCGGACATCGTGACGACCATGCCGTGACAGCCGATCCCCGCGCCCACGAGCGTCCCCTCCGGGACCTTGGTGGACAGATTGTGCGGGCACCCCGAACAGAAGAAGGGCTTGCGAGGAGAGATCGCGAGCGGAATCCGAGCCGGACGTCGGCGCGCACGCCAGTGATCGACCGTCGGGAAGCCGCCGATGTCGGCGAGTCGCGCGGCCAGCGCCGTCGAGATGGTATCGGCCGAGAGTTCACCGTTCGAGGGGAACAGCGTCCGGCCATCCGGGTGGCGCTTGCCGATCACGGCCGGGGCTCCGACGACGCCGTAGAGGAGGTCACGTATCGCGGCTTCGATGAAGGAGCGCTTCTCTTCGACGACGATGATCTCGTCGATGTCTCGGGCGAACTCCATGATGACCTTCGGCTCGAGAGGGCTGATCATGCCGAGCCGCAGCAACCTCACGCCGGCGTCACGCAGCGCGTCATCGTGAAGGCCCAGCAGCTCGAGCGCCCGACGCAGCTCGAGGAACGTCGGGCCGGCCGCCACGATCCCGACTCGGTCGCCGCGCCCGGCGCCGATGACCTCGTTCAGCCCGTTCCGCTGGGCATAGTCGATCGCGGCCCGGGTGCGCTCGCCGTCACGACTGCGCTCGAGGACATCGAGCGTCGGCTGGAGCATCTTCGCGGTGACGGTGTGGTCGACGGCGCGCTCAGGCCCTTCGATCACGACCCGGTCGGACGACAGATCCACCGAGGAGGACCCATCGGCGACGGCGACGGCGATCTTGAGACCCACCCAGAGTCCGCTCGCGCGCGACATCGCAACGGCATGGCGCCCGAGGTCGATGACATCCTGCGCATCCTGGGGGTAGAGCGTCGGCATCCCCAGATCGAACATCAGCCTTTCGGATGCGCAGGGCACCGTGGAGGACTTGGCCGCAGGGTCGTCGCCGACGAAGGCGACGGCGCCTCCGTTGGCGGGGACACCCATGAGGATCGAATGGCGGAAGCTGTCGGCCGCCCGATCCAGTCCCGGGGACTTGCCGTACCAGAAGCCCAGAACGCTGTCTGTGGTGCACTCCGGCGAAGCGGCTGCGAGCTGACTCCCCTGGACCGCGGTGGCCGCGAGTTCCTCATTGACTCCGGGCTCGAAGATGATCTCGTTCTCCGCCAGCAGCTCTCGGTGGCGCTGAAGCTCGAGGTCGTAGCCCGCCAAGGGCGAACCCTCGTATCCCGACACGAATGCCGCAACCCGGCGGCCCTTGCGTCGCTCGTCCCTCACGGCCTCGAAAGGCAGGCGGGCGAGCGCCTGGATGCCGGTCATGGGGAGATGGCCGGTCGTGCCGACGATTCGGTCGTTGAGATCAAGAGCCATCGTTGGCATCCTCCACTTCGATCTCACGATGCTATGTCGTGAATGTGTCAGACTGCAGACTGAATATCGTGAAAATTCGCGCCAGCTTTCGGGAGAATCACGAATGGCGACTCTTCAGTCTCTGATTGCACAGCTGCATGACGATCTCGACGTGCTCGCGGAGTCCGTCGCTGGGCGCATACGGTCCGAGGTGCCGGGGTATCGCACGGTGCCCGCCATGGATCACAACCCCGACGTGCGCGCTCACCTGGAGCGAATCATCGAGGGCCTCTCCTCGCGCCGGCCTCCGTCCGTCGATGTGATCGCCGCCGCCCGCACCCTGGGCGCCAAGCGTGCCGCGCAGGGCCTGTCGCTGCCAGAGCTGGTCGAGGCCTACCACGTCGCGTATCGCGAGGTCTGGCGCCGGTTGCTGCGAGCGGCCGGCGCAAGCACTCCTGATCTTCGTGCAGAGCTCTCCGAGGAGGTCACCCACATCTGGATGTGGTTCCAGAGGCTCGCCGCGGCGGCAGCCGAGGCGCATTCGACCAGCCTTCGATTCGCATCGGCAACGCGCCTGGAGCTGCGCCGTCGCCTCTTCGACGCCCTTCGCATCTCCGACGAGACCGAGGGCACCGGTGCCGCTGCCGGCCTGGGCTTCCTCCCGAGCGGCGACTTCGTCGCGATCTGCGCGGGGCGCTCGGCTCAGTCCGACCGCGGCGACCTCGACGGCGTGGATGCGGCGCTCGTTGCAGCGGGACTTTCAGCGGCCGCGCTGCGACAAGGAGATCGCATCGCGGTGATCATGCAGGACGATCACGCTGCCGTGCTCGAGACCATCCACCGAACCGCAGGCCCCGTGAGGATCGGAGTGGGGCTTCGTCGGGCAGGCATCGTCGGCGCAGCACTGAGTCTTCGTGACGCTGAGGACGGCGTGGGACTCGCGGCTGCGACCGACAAGGACATCTCGTTCGACGCGGATTGGCTCGCGGTGATCCTGCATGCCGCTCGCGCGCGGCTGGCACCGATCCTCAGTTCCGGAGAGCGCGTAGCCGCCGATCACCCCCCCCTTGCATCGACGGTCACTGCATTCGCGCAGTCCGGCTACTCGATCTCGGCCGCAGCCCGGACCTTGCGCATCCATCCCAACACTGCGACCTACCGCCTGGACAGATGGTGTGCGATGACCGGCTGGGACATCCGGACGCCCCAGGGCCTCATCGCCTCGACGGCGAGCGCGAGCGGCGCGGATCGAACGACGGAGGATGCTTCGGAACGATAGTCGCGGTCGGCATCGACCGTGTGGTCGCCGGCAGCGATCAGGATGAGCTCTCGTCCTCAGCCAGCTTGTCTCGAAGGTCGGTGAGGATCCGTGCAACCGCCTTCCCCGCCTCTTCGATGTCCTGCGGTGCAGGTGGAGTCGACGGTCCGAAGAGGGTATCGACCGTGGACTCCAGAAGCTCGCCGAACCGTGCATCGGGCGCACCATCGCGATCGACGCTGACGACGCTCGCCACGAAGCCGAGCAGCACGGCATTGAGCGTGAACGCCTGATCGGATGCGGCTCCGTCGATGCGGACGAGGCCGTGCTGCCTCAAGGCCGGCAACAGGGCCAGGCAGAGCACCTTCGGGTCAGTCGCTCGCAGGTCTCCATCGAAGAGCGCCCGGTCCGCGAGGAGGCGGTCCAGGTCGGCATCGGTGTGACCCAGCATGTACCTCATCAGCGGACGACGCGTCACCGACGCGGTGACGAGTCTCGCGAGTCCCCCGATCGTGAGCTGTCCACTCACGTCCCCGACGAGAGCGAGGACTTCATCGAGGCTGTCTCGGGCCTCGCCGACCAGGAGGTCTGCGAACAGCTTCTCCTTGCTGGGCCAGTAGAGGTACATCGTGCCCTTGCCGACGCCGGCCTCTGCAGCGATCTCGGCGACGGTGAGCTTTCGCAATCCGGAGCTGAGCAGCAACGTCGTCGCAGCATGGCCGATGCGAAGCCTGCTGCGCCGGCCGGTTGCGGATGCAAGCGGTCGAGCGCCGGTACCCACGGATGCATCTCCCCCCTGCGCGGACAACGATGCCGACGCACCGATGTGCGTCGGCATCGCCATTCTCAGTGCCAGTCGGCCACGTGCTCGATGAAGCCGAAGCCCGTGACGGGCCGGCCGCGGAACGTCCCACTCATCGTACTGGCCGCCTCATAGTGCGCCAGGCGCGGGTCGTTGCCGAGCTCCTGCTCCCGTACGGTGGCGCGAACCTCGATCTCAGCATCCAGCGATGGGATGCGCACGGTCAGCTTGGTCGGGTAGCGCTGCCCCGACAGCGGACTCAGCCACACGTCCGACGCACCCACCGACGTCGGTTCGACCGGCACGACGAGTTGCGTCCCGTCGGGCTGGAGGATCGTCGCCCAGGCGTTCTCGACGCCGCCCGCGTCCACCACGTCCCACAGGCTGATCCGATCCCCGCTGCTGAGGTTGAGATCGATCCAGGTCCATCGCCCCTGGAGAAGCGCCGGCTGGTTCTGCCATTGACGATCGAACCAGCCTTCACCACCGGTCACGTTGTAGACGCGCTCGCCGATCGTGATGGTGCCGGATGCCTCCATCCGCGGCAGCGAGTACTGCCGCACATCCATCCCGAGGAGCGGGAACCGGCCGGTTCCCCCATTGAAGATGACGCCTTCGCGCTGAGCGAGGGTGATGTCGAGCGTGGCGCCGTCAACGGTTGCGGAGACGCGAATTCGATCCAGATCCCCGGACATCGATCCGGTCGGCATGGCGACGGCGAACCGATCCGTCTCGACCGTCGACATCGCCGCCGGGAAGAGATCCTCTTGGGCGATGTGCTGGCCGGTGGTGCTGTTGGTCAGGGTCAACGCCGAGTAGCTGATCTCGGTCGAGTCGGGCAGCACCGTGAGGATCAGGTGATGCAGGAAGTCGAGCGTCTCCCCTTCCTCGGTTTCGAAATGCCCGATCGCGAACCACGAGTTCGTCGTGAATCCCTTTCGGAATGCGAGGTCGGATGCGGCATCCACAGCGGGAGTCACCCCGGGGACAAGAGTCTTGGGCTGGACGGCCATGAGTCTCTCCTTCGTTTGTCAGGTCCTCAGGATATGACTCGCTGACCAGATTTGTCGAATTGGTCACCGCTGGGACGAACGAGGCTCCCTCCGCGCATGCGGGCGCGGAGGGAGCCTCGTGAGTCGATCGACTACAGATCGAGTCCGTGTCCGTGACGGAAGAGGGGATCTGCCGTGTCGAACGGGACGTCGGGTCGAGACGCCTCGACGGCCACCATCGATCGCGGGATGTCGAACGGCAGGCGACCCCGCGGCCCACCGCCGCCCGTCAGCACATCCAGTAGCGCGTCCCCGCTGGCGCCCCAGTTCGCAGTGACCGCGACGGCCGCCTCGACGATCGGCTCGATGATCGCCGGCCGGTCGAGCATGACATCGACAACGGTCGGGACCGATTCCGCGACGTCGCGCACGTGCTCGAGGACGTCATCCGGGAAGGCGAGCGAGCCCGCGTGGAAGAAGTTCTCGAACACCGTGGCGCGCTGCTCGAAGGGTGCGTGCAGGCGAAGGATGGCGACATCGGCCTCGGCCGGCGATGCGACCACGTCTCCATAGTTCCGCGCGGCGTCAGCCTCGATCCCCTCCACATAGATCTTCCGGCCGCGCGGAATCGGCAGCACAGGTCGACCGGTCGAGCCCACGACACCGTTGGTGAGGATAGTGATCGATGCCCGCTGAGCGGCATCGCCCGCCTGGCGGAAGTCGGCACGACCGACGATGTCGTTCGCCGCCGCCTCGTCGACGTAGGGGTCCTCGAAGAGGCCGAGCTCGAACTTCTCGCGGAGCAAGCGTCGCACGGACACATCGACACGCTCTTCGGCCACCGCACCCGACTCGACCAGCTCGACGACCAGTTCCGGACACGCCTCGCCACCGAACTGGTCGACTCCGGCTTCCAGCGCCTTCTTCGCGCGTTCGAGCGGCGTGAGGTCCTCGACCCCCCATGCGCGCGCCGGGTGCGTGTCGCCGAACACGATGGCGTCACTGAGCACGCCCCAGTCGGCGCAGACGACCCCGTCGAACCCGAACCGCTCTCGGAGCAGTCCGGTCACGATCGCCTTGTTGAACCCGAAGCCGACCTCTTCGTACTCGGTTCCCACGGGCATGCCGTAGTAGGGCATGACCTGGCGGGTTCCCGCTTCGAATGCCGCCTCGAAGGGCTTGAGGTGCAGCTCGAACTCGCCACCGGGGTACACCTGCTCGCGACCGTACGGGAAGTGCGGATCCTCGCCATCCTTCTGCGGGCCGCCCCCCGGGAAGTGCTTCGTCATGGTCGAGACGGATCCCATGCCGAACGAATCGCCCTGGAAACCGCGGATGTAGGCCGCGCCGAGACGGGATGCCAGTTCCACGTCCTCGCCGAACGTGCCCACCTGGCGCGACCAGCGCGGCTCGGTCGCAAGGTCCACCTGCGGATGCAGTGCCACGCGCAGACCGACAGCGGTGTACTCCTGGCGAGCGATGTCGCCGAATCGCTCGACGACAGCCTCGTCTCCGATCGCGGCGAGGCCGAGCGGCTCGGGCCACTGCGAGAACGGCCCCGACATGATCGCCGCACCCGGATTGTCGCTGAAGGAGTGGCGCGGGTCGCTGGAGACCGAAACCGGAATGCCCAGACGCGTGGATGCCGCGAGGCTTTGCAGCGCGTTGTGCCATCGGGCGATCTCACCCGCGGTCGGCGCGGCACCCAACAGATTGAAATGCGTCATGTGCTTGCCGACGACCAGCTCGCGCGCGGTCGGGAGCGGCACCATCGGATTCGGTGTGTCGAGGTCACCGATCGGGAGCATCGAATGGAAGAGGATCCCGGCCTTCTCCTCCAGCGTCATCTCGGCCAGGAGCAGTTCGACGCGCTGCGCTATCGACAGATCGGCGTCGAGCCACGGGCGGACGTCGACGATCGCATGCTCGGCTCGAGTAGTGGCTTCGGACATTACTTGACTCCCTTGATTCGGTAGACGAGGACAGCGCCGGCGAACGCGATGACCGCACCGAAGAGGTACCAGGTGGTATACCCACCGAGAGCGGTGCTCGCGCCGAGCGCAATGATCGCCGGGGCGATCGCCGGGGCGATCGACTGCGGCAGCGCGTTGGCCATGTTGAGGACTCCGAGGTCCTTGGCGGTGTCGTCGGGGTTCGGCAGCACCTCGGTCGCCAAGGCCAGGTCGACGGAGAAGAACGAGCCTGCACCGAGTCCGATGATCGCCTGCGCTGCGATGAGCACGGGGATACTCGGTGCGAATGCGAGGATGACGAGGCCGATCACCATGACGAGTCCTGCGGCCGTCACGAACACGCGACGCTTCCCGGTTCGGTCGCTGAGGACTCCGCCCAGGGGGCTCGAGATCATCATGGCCGCCATGCCGGCGAGGTTGGCGAGCAGAATCGTGGAGATGGCCGCCTGCTCGCCGAGGTCGAACTTGTCGACCAGGTAGAAGGGCAGGAAGGTCGCGACGCCGGCGTAGCCGAACATGATGAGGAACTTCGTCAGCCAGGTCCACCCGAAGTCGGGGTGCTTGACCGGGTTGAACACGAACGAGCCGAGGAACTGCCCGATCGTGAATCGGTGCGACGGCCGCTCGGCGAGGCGTCGATCCTTCAGCAGGAGCGCGAAGAGAAGCGCGAGCGCGGTGCCGATCGCCGCGGGAACGACGAAGCGAAGGACGTCGTCGCTGATGAAGTTGATGAGCGCGCTTCCGCCGAGAATCGCGATCGGCGTCGTGATGCCGACGATGCCGGACACCTTGCCTCGGCCCGAAGCGGGGACCTGGTCGGGAAGCGTTGCGTTCGCGGCAGCGAGAACGGCGTTCATCGACGCCTGAACGATGCACCACGCCACCAGGACGACCCAGATCGAACTGGCCGCACCGATGATCACGGAGGCGCCGAGGCCGACGACGGCGCCACCGACGATCCACGGCCGACGCATGCCCCATCTCGAGGTCGTGCGATCCGACAGTCGCCCGGCGAGCGGGTTGCTCAGCAGAGCGAACAGCGCGCCCGTTCCCAGCACCAGCCCGAGATAGCCGGTTGCCTCTTCGGCGGACGCCGAGATGTGCTGGATCTTGAAGGCCATCGTCACGAGTACGGGCGTCAGCAGGACGAGCATCATTCCGAACGTCACGCTCGCGAGCCCCGCCGCATATCCGCGCGGGGCACGGGAGGGAGTCGTTCCGGGCGCCGTGAAGCCGACCGTGCCGGCGGACGCGGTCGCAGCCGCGGGAGACATCTTCGTCATGGGTGGTCCTTTCGCTGGCGTCTGCTTCGGCGCCGATTCGAGCGTGACGTCATCGCACGCACGCGATCTAATCTGACCGCCTGTAAACAATAAATCGACCGCGTGATAACTTCAATTCGATCACGTTCACCGGGTGGCTCAGCCCACCCGCTCATCGAAGGAGATGACATGAGTCGTCGCACCATCGCCCGCCTCGCCGTCGCGATCAGCATCACGCTCGGCGCCTCCCTGCTCGGCGGTTGGAGCGCGCAGGCACAGCAGGCCCCGGCGACGCCGGAGAAGGCGAACAACACCCCCACAGTCCGCGTGTTCCTCACGCGCCACGGGCAGACCATCCTGAACGTCATGGACCGCGTCCAGGGCTGGTCCGACTCCCCGCTCACCGCGCCGGGGGTCGACGTGGCCGAGAAGATCGGCGCCAACCTCGGCGCGCGCGAAGGACAGATGGATGCCGCCTACTCCGCCGACATGGTCCGGCACTACGAGACCGCCACCGTGATGCTGGACGCCATGGAGTCGACGGTCGAGCCCGTCCGACTCGAGGGCCTGCGCGAGATCAACTTCGGGGGCTTCGAAGGCGGGGAGAACGGCGAGATGTGGGCCGAGATCATGGACCACTTCGGCGTCGATTCGATTCCCGCCGTCCTGTCCGACGGTCGAACGCTGGCGGACGTCATGAGCGCCGTCAAGGAGATCAACCCCGTTCCCACCCTTCCGGCCGAGGACTGCCACGACGTGAATACGCGAATGATGGATGCGCTCGAGACGATTGCCGAGGACGCCGCCAAGCACCGCGATGACCAGGTGCTCGTGGTGTCGAGCGGCGTCACGATCATGTGCGTGCTCGACGAGATGGGTGCCCATCTCCCCCCCACCGGAATCTCGAACGGCGCGGTCAACCTCCTCGAATACAAGGCCGGCACGTGGACGGTCAAGACCGTGAACGACACCAGCTACGCACGCTGAGGGTGCCGGGGTGCGGTGCCAGGCGAGGCATCGCACTCCGCCATTCGGGGTTCGCGCGACCCCGACCCAGCTGATCGCGGAAAGTTAGGATGAACCATCCGTCGGCGGAGGCCGGCCGCGACGCCACCACTCGGCGCGGGCACGAGAGGAGGCGAGGGATGGATTCAGTCGGCGCGGGCGCACTGCCTCGCAGCCCTCGCGGAGTGCAGACCCGAAACCGCGTGCTCGACGCCGCAGCGCGATTGTTCACGGAGCGCGGCGAGCGCACGGTGTCGATGCGCGACATCGCAACCGCCGCAGGACTGAGCGCACCGGCCATCTTCCGGCACTTCACGACGAAGGACGACCTGGTGGGCGAGCTGCTGGGGAACGCTGAGATGGATGTCGGCACCCTGGCGCACCCGCAGGCCGGCACGTCCGACGCCCGTGGCGACGAACGCGCAACATTCCTGACCGCTATCGCCGGCGAAGCCACCGCAGCCCGGCACCCGGCACACGAACTCATGCGCGCCCGATATGCATCCGGCGTCAGCAGCCTTGCCGCGACTCTTCAGAACGCGCGGGAGGACGGCGAGTTCGGGGCACAGCGGGATCCGACCTCGTCCGCTCGATGGTTGATCGCAGGATTCGACGGACTGCGGATCATGCACTCCTACCTCGGAGCCAAGATCGACATTGCGGGCATGATGACGGAGAGGCGCGGGCATCTGGCTCTCGATCACGGGTCATCACCACTGGGATTCCCGCCCGGCGCGCCCGCCGATGAACAGTTCTCCCTGCGTTTCACCGCCAGCCGGAAGGTGGCGGAGGAGGTCGTCGGATACGCCGCGGGGCGCGCGCGGCGCGACCGGATCGTGAACGAGGCCATGGCCCTCTTCGCCACGAGCGGCTACGGCGACACCTCGCTGCGGGAGGTGGCGGAGCGGGTCGGCGTGACGAAGTCCGCGCTCTTCCACCACTTCGGCACGAAGAGCGACCTGCTCGAGGCCGTCCTTCTCGAGCGGGACGCGCGGACCGTCGCCACGGTGCAGCAGCGGTCGCACCCGACTGCGCGCGCAGCCCTGCTGGCACTCCCCGAGGACGCGCTGCAGAACTCCGTGATGTCCGCCGGACTCGTCGAGCTGTACGCCATCCTCTCGTGCGAAGCGATGCCGCGTGATCACGCCGCGCACGAGTACTTCGCCGATCGATTCCAGAGATCGATCGGCACAATGGCCACGGCGTTCCGCCGCGCCGCTGACGATGGCGACCTTCCTCAGCACCTCGACCCCGACCGCGAAGCGATCTGGCTCGTCGCGCTCTGGGACGGGCTGCAGATCCAATGGCTGTACGACAAGGCTGCGATCGACGTGTCGGCCGAGCTCGCTCTGCACCTCACCGACATCCTCCCCTCCCACTGACCGGCACGATCACTTCGCTCGGTCCACTTTCTGGCACGCAGGATCACATAGTAGATCACGGCTGATAGTCTCACCTCGCTGCAGCGAGGAAGACCGCTCGAGCACCCGCTGCGCCCATTCGCGTTCAGCCTCCGAGAAGCAGGGAAGTGACCTTCATGCCGACGACGATCTCCATCACCGACCTGCCGACCCTCGCGGGCGTGGATCTCGGATACTCGGACTGGCTGGAAGTCGGACAGGACCGGATCGACCTCTTCGCTCACGCGACAGGCGACGACCAGTGGATCCACCTCGACGCAGAGCGAGCTCGGACAGGCCCGTTCGGGACCACGATCGCGCATGGCTTCCTCTCACTCGCGCTCATCGCGCCACTGTGGGAGCAGGTCCTCACCGTGACGGGCTCGAGCATGAGCGTCAACTACGGCATCGATCGCCTTCGATTCATCTCTCCCGTTCCGGCGGGTTCCGCGGTGAGACTGCACTCCACGGTGGAGTCGGTGACTGAGATCGCAGGCGGATGGCAGCTCACCGTCGAGCAGCTCCTCGGCGTCCAGGACGCGACGCGCCCAGCAGTGGCCGCGACGTGTCTGTTCCGCTTCTACCCTGCCGCGTGATCGTCAACGATCCACCATGTGATGAGCTGGTCCGTCTTGTGGTACAGTTCCGACATTCGGAGCACACAGCCTGTCGAAGGAGACGACGCTTTGACCGATTCGCGGATCCTCGACCCCGCTGACATGACGTTCGTCCTTCACGAATGGTTGCGGGTCGAAGACCTCGTCCAACTCGAGCGATATGCCGACCACGGTCGTGACACCTACGACGACGTCATCGATCTCGCGCGACGCCTGGCCAAGGATCAGTTCGCACCGCACAACCGCGCAGCCGATCTGGACGAGCCGCAGGTCGTGGATGGCGTCGTGCGGCTCCACCCCGCGATCGGCCCCGCACTTGCGGCGTTCGCGCAGGCGGGGCTCGTCGGCGCCACCATGGACTACGAGGCTGACGGCATCCAACTCCCCCATGTCGTCTATCGCGCGGCGCTGATGTGGCTGCAGGCCGCCAACATCAGCACAGCGGGCTACCCGCTGCTGACGACCGCGGCCGCCAATCTGATCCGCGCACACGCTTCCGCGGAGCTCGCTGATCGCTACCTGGCACCGATGGTGGACGGCCGGTGGTTCGGCACGATGAACCTCTCGGAGCCCGGCATCGGCTCGGGTCTCGGCGACCTCCGGACGCACGCTGCCCGGCAAGCCGACGGCACCTACCGCATCCGAGGCGACAAGATGTGGATCTCGGGTGGCGACCACGAACTCAGCGAGAACATCGTCCATCTCGTCCTCGCCCGCACTGGGGGCGACGGCGTCAAGGGCCTCTCACTCTTCATCGTTCCGAAGTGGCTCGGAGAGCCGGGAGCGCTGACCGACCGCAACGACGTGGCTCTCGTCGGCATCAACCACAAGATGGGCTACCGCGGAACGGTCAACACCGTCCTGACCTACGGCTCTGGAGCTCACCCCATCGGCGACGAGTCGGGGGCGATCGGATATCTCATCGGCGACGAGGGCCTCGGCCTCACCTACATGTTCCACATGATGAACGAGGCGCGGCTGGCGGTCGGAGGATCAGCCGCAGCCCTATCCGCGACCGGATTCCTTCACGCCCGCGCGTGGGCGAGGGAACGCGAGCAGGGGCGCGAGCTCGGAGGCAAGGATCCGTCGCTCCCGCCGGTGGCGATCATCCGCCACCCCGATGTGCGCCGCATGCTCTTGGAGGCCAAGTCGTACTCCGAGGGCTCGGTCGCGCTCGTCCTCTATACGACTCGTCTTCTGGACCTCGCGCAGGCGAGCGCAGATGGCGCTGACGGCCGTGACGCCGATCTGCTACTCGATGTGCTCACTCCGATCGCCAAGAGCTGGCCCTCGCAGTGGGGGCTCGCAGCCAACGACCTCGCGATCCAGATCCACGGCGGCAGCGGCTATGTCCGCGACTTCCCGGTGGAGCAGTTCTACCGCGACAACCGCTTGAACGCGATCCACGAGGGCACCCACGGCATTCAGGCTCTCGACCTGCTGAGTCGCAAGGTGCGCCTCGCCGACGGGGCGGGCCTGACTCTCCTTCTCGACCGAATGCACGACACGGTGGCACGTTGCGCGGAGGTGGCTCCCGACCTTGCAGCCATTCTGAGCGACCGTGCAGAACGATTGCGGCACGTGACTGACGCGCTCTGGGAAGCAGGTGACGCCCGTGCGGCGCTCGCCAACGCGAGCGACTACCTGGAGGCCGCAGGCGACGTCGTCGTGGGCTGGCTCCTCCTCGACCAACTCGCAGCGCTCGGCGCCAGAACGGACGTGTTCGCGGCCGCCAAGCGTCTGACCGTGGAGTTCTACTTCCGACATGTCCTGCCGCGCGCCGAGCCTCGGTTCGCATTGCTCGCCTCCGGCGACCGCATGCTCGCCGACCTCGACGACGCGCTCATCTGACTCCTCACGCACGAAAGGAAGCACGTGTCCACGCTGACATTCGACTTCACCGGGCACACCGTCCTGGTCACCGGCGGCGCACGCGGCATCGGGCTCGCGGTCGCCCGCTCGTTCTCCGCATGGGGAGCAACCGTCTACGTCGTCGACCTGGACCAGGCAGCGCTCGACGAGGCGGCCGGCGGCGGAGCGGTCCGTCCCCTCCTCGCGTCGGTCTCCGATACCGATCAGGTCTCCGCCGTAGTCGCCCAGGTGGTCGCCGAGACCGGACGCGTCGATGTCCTCGTCAACAACGCGGGCATCCTGCGCGATCGCATGATGTGGAAGCTGACCGACGACGACTGGGACACCGTGCTCGACACCCACGCTGGCGGGACGTTCCGGTTCACTCGAGCTGTCGTGCCGCATATGCGCGAGCAGGGTCGCGGACGCGTGATCAACATCACGTCGCATTCGGGGCTCCACGGCATCGTCGGCCAGACGAACTACTCGACGGCGAAGGCCGGAATCATCGGCTTCACTCAGACCGCCGCCAAGGAGCTCGCTCGGTTCGGGATCACGGTCAACGCGATCTCACCGAATGCCGCGACCCGGATGGTCGAGTCGATTCCGGAGGAGCAGCTGGCCGTGCTGACGGCGCAGATCCCCCTGGGTCGCTTCGCGGAGGCGAGTGAGATCGCCCCCGCCATCGGTTTCCTGGCCTCGAACGAGGCCGGCTACATCACTGGAGCTGTGCTGCGCGTGGATGGAGGACTTTCGATATGACGATGCGTGATGCCGTGATCGTCGCGGCCAAGCGAACCCCGGTGGGAGTCGGCAAGCCCGTCAAGGGCGCCCTCGCCGACGTCCATGCCGTGGATCTGTCGGCGCATGTGCTCTCAGCCCTGATCGCGTCGACGGGCATCGACGAGGCCGAGATAGAAGACGTGATGTGGGGGTGTGTGAGCCAGGTCGGCGAGCAGGCGGCGAACATCGGACGCAACGCTGTTCTGGCGGCCGGACTGCCCGAGTCGGTACCCGGCACGACCATCGACCGCCAGTGCGGCTCATCCCAGCAGGCGATCCACTCGGCAGCTGCAGCGATCATCGCAGGCCAGGCCGACGTCGTGATCGCCGGAGGCGTGGAGTCGATGTCTCGCACGCCGATGTTCTCCAACATCGGTGAGAAGGACCCGTACGGCCCCCGCATGCGGGCGCGATACCCACACCTGGTGAACCAGGGCGTGAGTGCGGAGATGATCGCCCGCCGCTGGGGCCTGACCCGCACGGCCCTGGATGAGCTGGCGGTCGAATCGCACGGACGCGCAGCGGATGCGGCATCCCGGGGCCTGTTCGCCGACGAGATCGTGCCGATCGAGACCCCCGCCGGCCCCGTCGGCGCCGACCAGGGCATCCGCCCGGGCAGCACCGTCGAGATCCTCGGCGGGCTCCCCACGCCGTTCCAGGAGGACGGCGTCGTCTCGGCGGGAAACGCCTCGCAGATCTCGGACGGGTCGGCGGCGGTCATGCTGATGACATCAGCGAAGGCAGCCGAGCTCGGCCTCACGCCGATCGCGCGCGTCCACAGCGCCGTCGCCGTCGGCAGCGACCCGATCCTGATGCTCACCGGCCCGATCCCAGCCACCGAGAAGGTGCTGCGTCGAGCAGGGCTGCGAATCGAGGACATCGGCGCCTTCGAGATCAACGAGGCGTTCGCTTCGGTCGTCGCGGCGTGGACCGCCGAGACCGGCGCCGACCCCGCGAGGGTCAACCCCCGCGGAGGCGCGATCGCACTCGGGCACCCGCTCGGAGGCTCAGGCGCTCGGCTGAGCACGACGCTGCTGCACCACATGCGGACTGACGGCATCCGATACGGGCTTCAGTCGATGTGCGAGGGCGGCGGCATGGCCAACGCGATCATCTACGAGCTGCTGTGACCACCGGTGACGCGACGCGCGCGAACCCACTCGTCGAGCTGGACGTCGACGGCCCCGTCGCGACGATCCGCCTCAATCGTCCCCCGCTGAACGTCCTGTCGACGGCGGTCTCCGAGCAGCTGGCTGCTACGGCAGCCGAAGTGAGGAGCCGCTCCGACGTCCGGGCCGTGATCGTGACCGGAAGCGACCACGTATTCGCGGCCGGAGGCGACATCGCGGAGATGGCGTCGATGGCTCCGGAGGGTATGGACCGCTACGTCACGACGCTCCAGGCCTTCACCGACGGCATCGCGGCGATCCCGGTTCCGACGGTGTCCGCGATCGAAGGGTATGCATTGGGCGGTGGACTGGAGCTGGCGTTGTCGACGGACTTCCGGTTCGCCGGCGACAGCGCGGTCCTCGGCCTCCCCGAGATCCGACTGGGAATCATCCCCGGAGCGGGTGGCACGCAGCGGCTGGCGCGGCTTGTCGGGCCCACGCGGGCGAAGGATCTCGTCTTCACCGGCCGGCGCCTCACTGCCGCGGAAGCCCTCGCGCTCGGCATCGTCGACGAGGTGACGGCGGCGGGAGATGCCTACGCGCGCGCCGTCGAATGGGCTCAGGCTCTCGCAGCAGGACCGACCCGCGCGCTCATCGCGGCCAAACATGCGATCGATCGGGGAGTCGAACTGGACCTCACCACGGGCTGCCGACTGGAGCGGGAGCTCATCGTTCCGCTCTTCGCGACGCACGACCAGAAGGCCGGAATGGCGGCCTTCTTGACCAAGCATTCCGCGAAATTCAACGGAGACTGATGCCCGGCCATCCACCCGCGATGATCCCGAATGCGGGACGACGCCCGAAGCAGCGGACCGATAGATCGAGTCCGCAGCACCGCAGAGACGAGGAGCCGACGATGACTTCCTTCCATTGCCCGCGCACGATGGATGCGGAGCCCTTCCGATGAGCGCAAGCGAGACCCTTCCCCTCGCCGGCATCCGGATCCTCGATCTCACGCGCGCGCTTTCCGGACCGCTCTGCGCCTCCCTGCTGGCTGACCTCGGAGCCGAGGTGATCAAGGTCGAAGGCCTCCCGAAGGGTGACTCGACCCGCCACTGGCCGCCGTTCGACGGCGACCGGAGCCTGTACTACCTGTCCGCCAACCGGAACAAGCGATCCATCGCCCTCGACCTGCGCACACCCGAGGCGCAGGGCATCCTGCTCGATCTGGCCCGACGGTCCGACGTGCTGCTCGAGAACTTCCGACCTGGAGTACTCGACAAGCTGGGACTGGGGTCCGAGGTACTCGAGCGCGAGGCGCCCGACCTGATCGTCACGTCCATCACCGGTTTCGGGCCGATCGGACCGCTGCGCGACGCCGCCGGTCTCGATCAGGTCGCACAGGGGATGTCGGGGCTGATGTCCGTCACGGGCGCGGGCGAGCACACTCCCATGCGCGTCGGAGTTCCGATCGCCGACATCGTCACGGGGCTGTACACGGCGGTCGGCGTCGCGGCAGCGCTCGCAGGTCGCGGCCGCACCGGCCATCCGGCACGGATCACCACCTCACTGCTGGAATGCACGACATCCCTCATGACCTTCCAGGCGCAGCGATTCCTCAGCGCCGGCGAGGTCCCCGAAGCACAGGGAAACGATCACCCGCTGATCGCCGCCTACGGAACCTTCGATACCGCCGACATCCCGATCAACGTCGCCGTCGGCACAGATGCCCAATGGATCGCCATCTGCCGCATCCTCGGCGAACCCGACCTGGCGACGCGCCCTGAGTACGCTCAGCCGGCCGACCGCAGCGCCAATCGGGTCGCCCTGGCCGCGGAACTCAACCGCCTGTTCGCGCGCCGTGGCGCGGCCGACTGGGTCGAGGAGCTGCGTGCCGGTGGAATCCCCTGCGGCCCGATCTACACGATGGACAAGGTCTTCGAAGACCCGCAGGTCGTCGCGCTGGGTCTGGTCGAGGAGGTCGCCGGGCCCGAAGGCCGCACGGACCGCCTGATACGGGGTCCGCTGTGGGTCGACGGTGCGCCGACTTCCGTGCGCCTTGCGCCGCCGCCGCTCGGCGCCGATGGCCACGATGTCCTTGCTGAGCTCGGATACGCGGACGACACGATCCGCACTCTGACGGAGCAAGCAGTCGTCGCGCAGCCCGGCAGCACGGCGGGATCGAGGTCGATCGCATGACGCAGTCCATGCCGGAGGGGGTCGTCACCGCCGCGCGCGAGGGAGCGATCGGCTGGGTTGTCATCGACAACCCCGCTCGACGCAATGCGCTCAGCGCCGAGATGATGCGCACGCTCGCCCGTGCCGTGGAAGACTTCGACGCACGCTCCGACGTGCGGATGATCGCGATCAGGGGTGCCGGTGATGCCGTCTTCGCGTCGGGCGCCGACATCCGCGCGCTCGAAGCACGGGGCACGTCGGCAGAGGCCCAGGTCGACTACGACAGCGCGGTCGATGCGATGTTCAGCGCACTGACGGATGCAGCGACCCCCATTCTGGCCATGATCCACGGCGTCTGCTTCGGCGCAGGCATGGCGATCGCACTGGCCGCCGACATCCGCTTCGGCGACGAGGCGAGCCTGTACTCGATCCCTGCGGCGCGCATGGGAATCGGCTACCCGCTCGCGCTGACGCGCCGGCTGGTCGCCGTCGTCGGCCCCGGCAACGCCGCAGAGATCCTCTTCGGTGCGGGCCGCTTGGACGCACAGACCGCTCAGCGCATCGGGCTCCTCAATCGGGTCACGACAGCGGCATCGCTCGAGTCGGAGGTTGCGGGCTTCGGCGCCTCACTCGCCGCCAATGCCCCACTCACGATCCGTGCGGCGAAGCTCTCGATCGCCGCTGCGCTTGACGTTGTCGATGACCACACCGCTCTCGAGGCCATCGACGCCTGCATGCGTTCGCAGGACGCGCTCGAGGGCCCGATCGCATTTCGAGAGAAGCGCGCGCCGCGCTTCACAGGCCGATGAAGGAGCAGCACTTCGTGATGATGTCCGACCCGCGCGCCGAGAAGCCGGCGATCGCCGCTCACTGCCGCGACACGCTCATCGCCTTCGCTCACCGGCTCGACCACCGCCGCTTCGAGGAAGCGAGTGAGCTCTTCGCCGAGGACGGGGTCTGGCACCGCCACGGCGAGACCCTGCTCGGTCGTGAACGGATCCTCGAGGTGATCAGTGAGCGGCCGTCGTCCCTGATCGAACGGCATCTCTTCACGACGAGAGACGTCGAGGTGGAGTCCGATCGGTCCGCCCGCGCGATCTCGTACGCCATGATCGTCCGGGCATCGGGCGACAGGAAGGCGATGGTGCCCACCCCCGGCCCCGAACTCCTCGCCGAGTTCCACGACCAGCTCGTCCTCACCCGCACGGGCTGGCGCATCTCGCGGCGGAGCGCGGTCGGGGTGTTCCGGTTCGGAGGCGACGCATGACCGGCCGTCTCGCGGGGGCGACCCTGCTCATGTCGGGCGGCAGTCGCGGGATCGGTCTCGCTATCGCCGTCGCCGCGGCACGCGAAGGCGCGAACATCGCCCTCGTGGCGAAGACCGTCGTTCCCGATCCGCGGATTCCGGGGACGATCGGGGCGGCCGCCGCCGCGATCGAGGAGGCCGGCGGACGAGCCCTTCCCATCGCCGGCGATGTGCGGAACCAGGCGACGGTCGAGGACGCCGTACAGCAGTGCGTCGCCGCGTTCGGGGGCATCGACATCGTCGTGAACAACGCCTCGGCCATCAACCTCGGTCGCTTCGGCGACGTGGCGCCCATGCGCTTCGACCTGATGCTCGATGTGAACGTGCGAGGCACCTTCGCCCTGACGAGCGCTGCACTCCCCTACCTGCACGAATCCCCGCGCGCTCAGGTGATGACGCTGTCCCCTCCGCTCAACCTCAACCGCTACTGGTTGGGTGCCCACGCCCCCTACACGATGTCGAAGTACGCGATGAGCCTTCTCACGCTGGGCCTCGCGGAGCAGGAGCGCGGGCGCATCGCCGCGTACTGCCTGTGGCCGCAGACGCTCATCGCGACGGCGGCCGTGCGGAACGTCGTCGGCGGCGACGCGGGGGTTCAGCGATCCCGCACTCCCCAGATCATGGCGGACGCCGCCGTAGTCCTGTTCACCTCGGACGCAGCGATGACCACGGGCACGTGCCATATCGACGCCGAGGTGTTGCGAACCACCGGCAGGACCGACCTCAGCTCCTACGCCACCAGCGGCTCGGAGGAGAACCTTCAGCTGGACCTCTTCCTGGATGCGTGGTGAGCACCGAACGCTGGGCGAACGACGGTGCGCGGTGACCCTCTGATCGTGGTTCCAAGTCCCGGCGCATCTTCGCTGGGGAGTCGGACCCGTTCCCCGCGGAGCACGATCTGTCGCGGGTGAAGAAGCACGGTCGCCTCGAGGATGCGGCCGCGGAATCCGCGGTCCCGAGCGATCGCACCGTCGCTGAGCGGGCGCATGGGTCCGACAGTGGCGATTATGCGTACACTCGTACATACTCTCTGGTACCGTGGATCCATGACCGAATACTTCGCTGGCGACCCGCGCACGAATCGGGAGCGCATGCTCGCCGGAGACCTCTACATCGCCGACGACCCCGAGAGCGGCCGCATCGCGCAGCGCGCCGTCCGGCTCGCCGACGCCTACCACCGCGCCGCCGTGGCGGACGAGTCAGCGGCCCGCCCCCTGCTGGAGGCGCTGGTCGGGCACCTCGGCGAGGGCGCGTTCGTCAAACCGCCGCTGTTCGTGGACTACGGCGAGAACATCTCGATCGGGGAGCGCACGTTCGTGAACTACAACCTCACCGCGCTCGACGTTGCGGCGATCACGATCGGCGACGACTGCCAGATCGGGCCGAACGTGCAGTTGCTCACACCGACGCACCCGATCGACCCCGAGCCGCGCCGCGACAAGCTCGAGGCAGCCCAGCCGATCACCATCGGTGACAACGTCTGGCTCGGAGGCGGCGTGATCGTCTGCCCCGGGGTCACCATCGGCGACGACTCCGTCATCGGCGCGGGCGCAGTGGTCACCAAGGACATCCCCGCGGGGGTGATCGCGGTCGGCAACCCCGCGCGGGTGATCCGCGCGATCGGAAGCCAGGATGCCACGAGCTGAATCGAACGTCGGGAGCCGCCGCGGCCGCCGCAACGACCCCGACCGGCGCGACCGGATCATCGACGCGTGCCTCGATGTCATCGCCGAATCGGGAGTCGCCGGCGCGTCCCACCGCAGGGTCGCGGAGCGCGCCGGCGTCCCCCTGGGTTCGATGACCTACCACTTCGACGGAATCGACGACCTCCTGAATCAGGCGTTCGCGCGATTCACCACCACGATCAGCGAACGGTTCGAGGAGCGGATGGCGTCCGCCCATGATCCGGCGTCGGCGCTGGACGCCGTGATCGCGATCATCCGCGATGACGTGTTCGGAAGCAGCCGGGAACTCGTGCTCACCCACGAGCTGTACACGCTCGCGGCCCGCGAGCGCGGCTATCGCCGCCTCACCGCAGAATGGATGGCACGCAGTCGTGCCGCGCTGGAGCAGCACTTCGACCCGGAGACCGCTCGGATCCTGGATGCGCTGATCGAGGGCCTGACACTCCATCGCGCGCTCGACGACGATCGGCCCGACTCCGTCGACATCGCAGGGGCCGTCGTTCGGGTCATCGGCCCCGAAGGCGGGGGCCGATAGCCGGGCGCGATCAATCGAGTCCGCCGGCGAATCGACGGCACGCCTCGACCACCGACCGCTGGACGAAATGTAGTTCACGTGCAAAACTACATTTGCGCGCCGACGTGGTCGCGCAGACAGGAGCCCCGCATCGTGAACGTCGTCATCGTCGGAGCCGGCATCGCCGGCCTCGCCACGGCCCTCAGCCTCGAGGCCGCGGGCATCCGCGACATCCGCATCTTCGAGCGCGCGTCCGAGATCCGCGGTCTCGGCGTCGGCATCAACCTGCTGCCGCATGCCGTGCGCGAACTCACCGAGCTCGGCGTCGCCGACCGGATCGAGGCGCTGGGCGTCGCGCCGTCGCGCCTGGCCTACTACAACCGGCACGGCCAGGCGATCTGGTCCGAGCCGCGCGGGCTCGACGCCGGCTACCGGTGGCCGCAGCTCTCGGTGCATCGGGGGCGGCTGCAGCTCGCCCTGGTCGACCTCGTGCGCGAGCGCCTGGGCGAGGTCATCGAGACCGGACATCGCCTCGTCGACGTCACCGAGGGGCCGGATGCGGTCACGGCGACGTTCGACACCGAGGCAGGCCCGGTCGACGCGACCGGCGACCTCGTCATCGGCGCCGACGGCATCCACTCCGCGTTGCGAGCGATCCGATATCCCGCCGAGGGCGCACCGCCGTGGAGCGGCCTCACGCTGTGGCGCGGCACCGCGGTGATCCCCGGCTACCTGGACGGGCGGACGATGATCATGGCCGGCGACGGCGACCAGAAGTTCGTCGCCTACCCGCTCAGCGCACCCGACGACGCGGGGTTGCAGCGCGTGAACTTCATCGCCGAACGTCGAGGCGAGGGCGCCCCCGACGCCGACTGGAACCGCGCGGTCGACCCGGCGCCGATCGTCGAGCTGTTCCGGGACTGGCGATTCGACTGGCTCGACGTCCCCGCCGCGATCGCCGCCGCCGACGAGATCCTGGAATACCCGATGGTCGACCGCGACGCGCTGCCACGGTGGACCTTCGGCCGGACCACGCTCGTCGGCGATGCCGCCCACGCGATGTACCCGAACGGGTCGAACGGCGGCTCCCAGGCGATCCTCGACGCGCGCACCCTCGCCCTCCACCTCGCGACCGCGCCGACCGTTCCCGCGGCACTCGACGCCTACGAGGCCGACCGACGCCCGGCGACCGCGGCCCTCCTCGAGATGACCCGGCAGACCGGCCCCGAGCGCGTGATGCAGCTCGCCTACGAGCGCGCACCCGGCGGCTTCGCCGACGTCCACGACGTGATCCCCGAGGAGGAACTGGCCGAGATCGCCGCCGCCTACAAGCGTGCGGCGGGGTTCCACCCCGACGTCCTCAACTCGCGGGCGTCGATGAGCGTCGTCGCCGACGCCGGCAGGCCGGCTGAGGCACAGGCGACATCATGAGCTTCGACGCCGCCCGCCTCGCCGCCGTCGTCTCCCCGCTCCGCCGCGCCCTCCTCGGCGCCGCACGCCGGCGCGAAGGGCTGCCCGAACTCCAGGACGCGCAGATCGAGGTCATCCGAGCGCTCCCCCGCGGCACGGTCGCGTCGCCGAGCGAACTCGCCGAGTCGCTCGGCCTCGGCCGCCCGACCGTCAGCAACCTGCTGAATCGCATGGAACGCGACGGCCTCGTCGCCCGCACCCCACGCGCCGGCGACGGCCGGGGCGTCGACGTCGTGGCATCCGCCCACGCCCTCGACCTGTTCGTGCGCTTCGACCGGGCCTCCGCCGCGATCGTCGCGGACGCGGCATCCGTGCTGCCAGCCGACGACCTCGACGCCCTCGACGCCGCGCTGCCTGCGCTCGAGCGGCTGCGCGACGTCCTGGTCGAACTCCGGCATGGCGACGGGGCAGCGGAGACGACGGCGGCGGCGGTCGACACGACGGAGGAACGAGCATGACCGATCACCCCGCACCCACGGTGCCCGCGCTCGAGGCAGCCTTCGACGTCGTCGTCCACGTCGGCGCCGTCGACGACTACGGCGCGACCCGCGCCGGACACCGGCGGGTCATCTCGATCACCGGCGGACGGATCACCGGGTCGCTCACCGGCGAGATCCTGCCTGGCGGCGCCGACTGGCAGCTGGTGCGACCGGACGGCTCGCTCGAGATCGACGGACGCTACTCCGCTCGCACCGACACCGGCGACCTGCTCTACCTCCAGGTCGCCGGCGTGCGCTCCGGTGAGCCGGCGGTCCTCGAATCGCTGCTCCGCGGGGACGCGGTCGATCCCGCGTCGTACTACTTCCGCACTGCCCTCACGATCGAGACCTCGGCACCGCGACTCGCGCACCTGCAACGCTCCGTGTTCATCGCCTCGTGCATCCGCGAGGCCGATACCGTCCAGTACACGGCCTATCGGGTGACGTGAGCGCCGATGCCGTACTTCGGTCCCCCATGTGACATAAGAGAGTCCTATACCTGACCCAATAGAACTGACCTTTGTCTTGTGGATTCCGTCCGCATACCTTGAATCATGCGACACCCGGACCCGGGTGCTCGAGGTACGGAAGGGAATGCGATGCGACGGTACGTGAAGAGCGCGGTGCGGTCATCAGGGGCGGGCGGTTCCGCCGACGCTGTCGGTGAGACCGTCACCACCGTCATCGCGGACGTGCGTGCTCGTGGGGATGTCGCCGTTCGGGAGTACTCGGAGAAGTTCGACCGATTCGCCCCGGCGTCGACCCGACTCGGCGATCGCGAGATCCAGGAAGCGATCGCGCGCGTCCCCGCGCAGACGATCGATGACATCAAGACGGCTCAGGAGAACGTGCGTCGCTTCGCGCAGCTGCAGCGCGACTCCCTGCGCGACTTCGAAGCCGAGGTGCAACCTGGCGTCTTGCTCGGGCAGAAGAACCTCCCCGTCAACGCGGTCGGCGCCTACATCCCCGGCGGCCGGTACCCGTTGCTCGCCTCCGCGCACATGACGATCATCACGGCGAAGGTCGCCGGAGTGACGCGAGTGGCGGCCGCCACGCCGGCGCCCGGCGGAGTCATCCCGGATGCCTCCATCGCTGCGATCCACCTCGCCGGCGCGGACGAGATCCACCTCATCGGCGGAGTGCAGGCGGTCGCAGCCCTCGCGATCGGAACCGAGACGATCGACCGCGTCGATGTCCTCGTGGGCCCGGGCAACGCGTACGTCGCGGAGGCGAAGCGGCAGCTCTTCGGCGAGGTCGGCATCGACCTCTTCGCCGGCCCGACCGAGGTGCTGATCATCGCCGACGAGACGGCGGACCCGTTCCTGACGGCGGTGGATCTCCTGAGCCAGGCGGAGCACGGCCCCGACTCCCCCGCCATCCTCGTGACCACGTCGGATGCGGTCGCGCGGGCGGTGCTCGCCGAGATCGAGGAGCAGCTCGCCACCCTGCCGACGGCGGAGATCGCCGGCGCGGCATGGCGGGATCACGGGCAGGTGATCGTCGTCGACGATCTCGAGGAGGCGTATGCGGTGTCCGACGAGTTCGCGAGCGAGCACGTCCAGGTCTTCACGGGCGACCCGCGCGAGGCACTCGGCGAGCTGACGAACTACGGGGCGCTGTTCCTCGGCGAGAACACGTGCGTCTCCTACGGCGACAAGGTCATCGGCACCAACCACGTGCTCCCCACCCGCCTCGCCGCCCGCTACACCGGCGGGCTCTGGGTCGGCAAGTTCCTGAAGACGGTCACCTACCAGGAGATCACCTCGATCGAAGCCTCGGCCGAGCTCGGCGTCCTCCTCGGTCGCGCAGCGCGCGCGGAGAACTTCGAGGGCCACGCCCGTTCGGGGGATGCCCGAGCCGCACGCGCCACCGGCACCCTCCCCGACTGGGCAGGAGCGGTCCCCTCGGACGCACACCGTCCGTGAGTCGGCCGCGCCCGTCCGATCCGGTCAGTGCCGGAAGAACCGAGCGAGCTGCGGAGTCGACACGATGAGCTCGGCGGTGCCGTCAGCCGTGTCCTGGTGCTCCAGGAGCGAGTCGACCGCCATCCGCGCCATCTCGCGCGTAGCCGGCGAGAGCACCGCTCCGCGGCGTTTCACGAGTGCGATCGTGTCGTAGAGCCGGGGCTGGAACGAAACGGTGTGCAGGCCGCCGTCGATGAGCGGGGACACGGCCGCCCTGCAGATGATCGAGTCACCGAATCCCTCGCGGACCAGGGAGATAGCCGTCGTCAGGTACTCGACCTCGATCTCGGGTTCGATCTTCCCGCCGGCGATCTGCGCACGCTCGTCGAGTTGCCGTCGCGCCGGATCCACCGTGGCGTAATGCGCGTCGTAGAGCACGAGCGGGGCGGCCAGGAGGTCCTCGATGGCCCGAGCATGCACGGCGCGGCTCGGATCGGCGGTGACGTACACCAGCTCGTCGCGCAGGAGCGGAACCAGTTCGAGCCCGTCGTCGACGATGGGAAGTGTCACGAGTCCGGCTTCGAGGACGCCGCTCGCCACGTCTGCGGCGGTCTCAGCGCTGTTCTGCCCGACCAGCCGGATCCGGACCCGGGGATGCTCCCGTCGGAACCGCTGCGCAAGGTCCGCCTTCAGGTAGAAGTCCGCGTTGCGGAGCAGCCCGAACGTCGCGATGCCGCCGTCGAGCTCCAGCTGCGATCGAACGGCCCGACGACCCTGGTCGGCAGCGGCGACGGCCGTCTCCGCATGGGGCAGCAGCTGCTCCCCTGCGGCAGTCAGGACCAGCGTTCGCGATGCTCGATGGAACAGCGGAGTCTCCAGTTCCTGTTCGAGACGCCGGATCAGGTCGGAGACGGCAGGTTGACTCATCTTCAGCTCCGCCGCGGCGGCCGTGAAGGAACGGAGCGCTGCGGCGGCGACGAACGCCTGCAGCTGCGTCAGCGTCATGAGGTCAGCCTATTCGGACCGCTCCTCGCGCCGGCCGCCGTGGCGACCGCGTCGACGGAACGGTCCGCGGACGACTCGTGCGCTATCGGGCCTCGCTCAACCCCATGAGCGTGATGAGCTCCCACGCCGTGTGCGCGGCGGCGAGCCCGGTGATCCCGGCGTGGTCGTAGGCCGGCGCGACCTCGACCACGTCGGCACCGACGATGTTCAGCCCCCGCAACCTCCTCAGGACCGCGAAGAACTCGCCGGTGCTGATCCCGGCGACCTCGGGCGTGCCCGTGCCGGGAGCGAACGCGGGGTCCAGCACGTCGATGTCGACGGAGACGTAGACCGGAACACCTCCGACGCGCGCACGGATCTGCTCGGCGATGCGCTCGCTCGATCGGTCCAGGAACTCCTCGGCGCGGATGATCCGGAAGCCGGCCCGAGCGTCGTCGTCGAGTTCCGCGGGGCTGTAGACGCCGCCACGGATGCCCACGTGCTGGCAGTGCTCGAGATCGAGCAGTCCCTCCTCAGCGGCACGCCTGAACGGGGACCCGTGCCAGATCGTCGCGCCGTGGAGCACGTCCCACGTGTCGAGATGGGCATCGAAGTGGACGACGGCCACCGGACCGTGCGCGGACGTCGCCGCCCGCAGGAGTGGCAGGGCGATGGTGTGGTCGCCGCCGAGCGCGACCACCCTGGCTCCGTCGTCGACGAGTCTCCGCGCGCGGGTTTCGATGGCCTCGACCGCTCGTGGGATGTCGAACGGACCGACTGCGACGTCGCCCGCGTCCACCACTTGGACGTCGCGGAAGGGATAGGCGTCATGAGGGGCGTGGTAGGGATGCAGCTGGCGGGAGTGCTCGCGGATGTGAGCCGGGCCGAATCGAGCGCCGGGCCGGAAGCTCGTACCCGAATCGAAGGGAACTCCGAGCACGGCGATGTCGGCTCGATCGACGCGCTCGATCGTCGGCAGGAGCGCGTAGGTCGCCAGGCCGGCGTAGCGGGGCATCTCGGGATCGTCGCGCTGTCCCTGGACGTCATCTCGCATGAGGAACATCCTCCCATCGCCTGACTCTCGGAGTCATCACCCGGCAACGAGACGGCCGCCTGGAGATGAACCCGTCGACCGCGAGCAGGCCGAGGGCTGCGGCGAGGACGAGGTACACGACTGCATCGCTCTCGTGCAGGTGTTCGCCGAGGAGCATCGCGACGACGAACAGCAGGATCGGCTCGACGTAGGTCAGGAGGCCGAACACGGGCATGCTCAACGCACGCGACGCCCCGAGGTAGGCGGTCATCGCCGCAGCGCCGGCGACCCCAGCGGCGATCACTGCGAGCAGCGCCGCGGACCCGGTCGGCCCTTCCGTCGTGAACAGGAACCAGATGGACACGGGGACGAGCAGCACGACCTCGGCGCCGAACGCCGCGGCGCCCTCGAGTCCCGACTTCCTGCGGATCGCGAAGTAGAGGGCGTAGCCGATGCAGACCGTGAAGGTCACCCAGGATGCCGCGCCGGTGAGCACCAGGTTCGTCCCGACGGCGACGGCGGCCACGGCCACGGCGATCCACTGCAGCTTCGAGACCCGCTCACGGAAGCCGACGCGGCCGATCACGACGAGCACGATCGGCAGGAGCAGGTAGCCGAGGGATGCGTCGAGCCCGTACCCGTGAGCCGGGGCCCAGGCGAACAGCCACATCTGCACCCCCACGAGCGCGCTCGTGGCCACCAGCACGAGCGGGGACCACCAGGATGCGGTGAGCGCGGCGACGAGTCCGCGCAGCGCGCGGCGATTCGATCGCCCGAACAAGGCGGCCGCATAGCACGCCGCCGTGATCACCATCCGCCAGGCGAAGACGGCCTCGGGCGAGGCGTCGATGACGCCGGAGACGTAGAACATCACCCCGAAGAGCGTGCTGGCCAGCAGGGACCAGACGATGCCCCTCAGCGGCCGGCCGGCGCGCGCCGCGACCGCGTGTTGCGGCTGTGCGAGCGTGGTCGTCGCGGATCGTTCGTGAATCGACATCGCGTCGGGGGCCGGCACCGGCCGGTTCCCCTTCACCTCCTCCGGGATGTCGTCGAATGGATCGATGGTCGGTCGTGCCCGGCTGGGATCGCGCCGGTCCTGCGACCCCAGCCGTGCACGCGTTCGGCTCTCAGGCCGCGCTGACGGTGCTGCGGGTGCTCCGTCGGCCCTTCGCCGGCGTGAGCGCGGCAGCCTCGCCGAGCGTCTTGCCTCGCGTCTCGGGCGCCCAGGCGATGCAGATGACCGCGCCGGCGAGCGTGATCGCTCCGGCGAGGATCATCGTGGGTCCGATCCCGATGCCGGCGAGCGCGATGGGCACGAGGTAGGTGCCGGCGGCGGCGCCGATGCGGCTGAGCGAGGAGGCGAGCCCGACCGCCGATCCACGGACCTCGGTCGGGAACAGCTCGTTCGGGTACACCCATTGCATGATCTGCGTGCCGCCGATGAGCACGGCGTACGCGGCGAAGAGGATGAGGATCACGAGGGTGCTGGCGCCCGGGAAGATCCCGAGGGCGAGCAGGGCGAGCCCTGCCCAGACGAAGCTGTGGATGATGAGCGGGCGGCGCCCCATCCGTTCGACGAGCGCGACGGCGACGAGGCATCCGACGAGGAACATCACCGTGATCACGGCCGCGCCGATGTGAGCCAGGTCGTCGCCGATGTTGAGGGCGGAGAGGATGGCGGGACCGAAGGCGTACACGGCGAAGAGCGGCACGATCGAGCACGTCCAGAACAGCGTCACGAAGGCGATCCGCTTGCCGTACCCGCCTCGGAGCAGGTCGCGGACGCTCACCTTGGCTCCCGCGCCCTCGTCGGCGGCGAGCAGGTCGTCGGTCGTCACCCCGGCGCCGTAGACCTTGGTGATGACCTCCTGCGCCTCCTCGACACGACCGCGCTTGAGCAGCCACCGCGGCGACTCGGGCGTTCCCATTCGGGCGAGCACGATGATGATCCCGGGCAGGGCCGCACTCGCCAGCATCCAGCGCCAGCCGTCGTCGAACTGCAGCAGGAACTGGCCGACGATGTACGCCACGGCCGCGCCGATGAACCAGGTCGTCACGAACGCGCCGAGGAGCTTGCCGCGGTAGCGGCGCGGCGTGAACTCGGCCAGCAGCGAGGTGGCGATCGGGTAGTCCGCGCCCACGGCGACGCCGATGAGCAGGCGCAGGATGATGAGCCAGAACGCGTCTTGGACGAAGGCCTGCAGGACCGAGCAGGCGACGAGCGCGATGAGGTCGACGGTGAACAGCAGGTGCCGGCCGAACTTGTCGGTGAGCCACCCGCCGAGGAAGGCGCCGAAGAAGATGCCGATCAGCGCCGCGGCGCCGACGAGCCCCTGTTCGGACGCGGTCAGGTCGAATGCGGGCGTGATCTGGACCATCGCGACGCCGATGATGCTGAGGATGTAGCCGTCGAGGAACGGCCCGCCGGCCGTGAAGACGGCGAGTCGCTTGTGGAACGGGGAGAGTGGCGCGTCGTCGAACGCGTTGAGAGTGGACATCAGGGTTCCCTTTCGTGCGGAGAAAACGTCGTTGTTGTTCTGCGAGGGGATCGAGGCGGCCCGTCAGCGCGCGGCGACGGGAGCGAGCGCCTCGAGGGCGCGGCCGATGCGTGCGACCGCATCCGCGGGCAGTTCGGCCGTCGGGCGGCGCGGCGACCCGACCGGTTCGCCCTGGAGGGCGAGCGCAGCCTTGACCGCGGGGATGAACGGCACCGAGAGCAGGGCGTCGATGACGGGGTAGAGCCGACGCCACTCGGCGAGGGCCCCGCCCAGGTCGCCGTCGGCGATGAGCCGGCTGACGCGGACGATCTCGTTCGGCACGACGTTGGCCGTGCCGGCCATGACGCCGGCCGCGCCCTCGACCAGGGCGCTGTAGAGGTAGGCGTCCCAGCCGATGAAGGTGCCGATCACGTCGCCGTGGTGGTGGATCAGCTGGAGCGCCTGCTCCCAGTTCGCGCTCGAGTCCTTGATGTACCGGACGTTCTCGACGCGCTCGGCGAGGCCGCGCACCGTGTCCGGGTCGAGGTTCACGCCGGTGACGGACGGGATGTTGTAGAGCATCACCGGTACGTCGACGGCATTCGCGACATCCGTCAGGTACGCGACCGTCTCGTCGACCGAGAGCGGTTCGTAGTACGGCGTGATGAGCATCAGGACGTCGGCGCCGGCACGCTGGGCCGCGCGAGAGAGACGAATGGCCCCGGCCGTGGAGGTGGCGCCGGTCTGCGCGATCACCGGGACGCGGCCGTCGGCGTGCTCGATCACGGTCTCGATCAGTCGTAGGCGTTCGTCGGACGACAGCGCGCCGACCTCGCCGGTGGAGCCGGCGGCGACGACGCCATCGACGCCCGCGTCGATGGATCGATCGACGACGCGGCGGAGCGTCGGCACATCGAGGGACTCGTCGGCGTCGAAGGGCGTGGTCAGGGCGGTGAGGACGCCCTGGAGTCGGGTGGTCATGCGGAGTTCCTTTCGTGGAGGCGGTTCGCAGTGGTGGCGCTGGGTACCGGGGCGAGGCGGGCCGGCATGCCGACCGTGGTGCGGGTCTGCCGGCCGGTGGCGAGGACGCTCGCGGCCTCCTGCGCGGCCGAGAATCCCGTGGTGATGGAGGTCTCGGTGTAGAGGGTGCCGAGGTAGTCGCCGGCGAGGAACACCCGGGGGGTGCCGCGCAGCAGCGTGGGCTGGATCTTCGCGCGTCCGGGGAAGCTGTACGGGGACGCGACCTCCCAGCGCTCCGCCTTGGCCTCGACGACGGTGTTCGAGAAGCCCGGGGCCTTGAGCACCTGCTCGAGGTCGGCGAGGTGGATGCTGGTGACCTCTTCGTCGCTCTTGTCGAGGAGCGCCTTCCCGAGGCTCGCCGGCGAGAACGTCATGAAGCTGCCGCCGGGCCGGCGCACCGATTCGGTGCCGCGCACGATGCTCGCCTGGTTGAGGGCGATGGCGAACGAGCGCTTCGGTGCGGCGATCGCGTAGATGTCGTCCCACGGGCGGGCCGAGGTCTCGTCGGTCAGGAACGCCGAGCTGACGTGCGGGCCGTACTTGATCTGCCCGAGGGCGTCGCGCAGCTCGGCGGGCAGGTCGACCCCGATGCGGTGCGTGACGTCGGCGGTGGTCGCGAGGACGACGGTCCGAGCCTCGACCTCGTGGTCGACGCCGTCCTGACGGTAGCGGACGAGGACGGAGTCCTTCCGGTGCACGATCTCGTGCACCTCGGCCCCGAGCTGCACCCGATCGCCGAGTGCCGCCGCGACCGACTCGGTCAGGGTCGACGGGCCGCCCACGATCCCCCGGCTGAGCCCCTGCCCGAACCCGAGGACGAGGCTGAAGTAGCCGATCCCGGCGCCCGCGGAGATCTGGTCCATGTCGCCGGCCGAACGCGTCACGGTCGTCTTGAACAGCGCTGCGGCGTCGTCGGGGAGGTCCCCGATGAAGTCCTGGAAGGAGACGTCGTTGGCGAAGTCGTAGATGCGCTGCTGGCGCATCGCACCCGACTCCCCCGCACGCTGGCGTACGACGCCGGTGTACTTCGCCACGCCGCGGACGACCTTGAGGCCGGCCATGACGGTCGCGAGGCGCGCGCTCATCGGCATCGGGATGCGCATCGGATACGTCGCGATGTGGCCCTTGCGGAGGAACGTGCCGTTCATCGACAGTGCCTGCAGCGATCCGGGGACGCCGACGGCCGCGACGCCGACCTCGTTCAGCAGGGCATCCGTCGAGGAACCGGGTCCGGCGAAGACGTGCCCGCCCCAGTTCAGCCAGTAGTCGCCGCGACGCTCCGACTTGATCCGGCCGCCGACGCGAGTGTCGGCCTCGAGGACGAGCGTGTCCCAGTGGCGAAGCCGCCAGGCGGCGGAAAGGCCGGCGAGTCCTCCGCCGACGATCACGGTGTCTCTCATGATGGGTCCTCCATTGGGCCTGTCACCGAGGTCCGGCGGACCTGATCGTCACTGACCTCGTACCCACAACTGTAATCTGTGATCACAAATCACACAAGGGCGAATGTGAAGCTTTCTCGCCGGCGACCCTCGCCAGTCGCCTCCGGGCCGATCAGCGGGAGCCGGACTGCACCAATGCCTGCTCGATGCGCTGCGTCGCCGCATCGAGCGACGCCTCGGTGATACGGCCTGCCCCATCGGCGTCCCCGTCACGCGCAGCCTGCAACAGCTCCTCCTGGAAGCTCAGCAGCACTGCGGCATCACCGGCGAACAGCTCGCGCCGTGCTCCCAGGATCTTGTACGTGCGGCATCGGTGCCAGAGCGTTCGGATGAGCTCGAGGAGCACGGCGTTGTTCGCCGCCTCGTAGATGATCGTGAGGAAGGCTTCATCGCGGTCCAGGTACTCGACCGCGGCCCGGTCGGCCACCGCGGCCGCCATCGCCTCGTACTCGGCCTGCATGCGCGCGATGTCAGCCGTCGACAGGCGAGCGACGCCGAGGATGGTCGCCTTGGTCTCGAGCCAATGACGCACCGTGTACAGCTCGAGGAGCTCCGTGTCGGTGAACTCCTTCACGACGGCCCCGCGATACGGCAGCGCCTCGGCGAGCCCGATCTCCTCGAGCCGCCGGATCGCCTCGCGCACCGGCATCACGCTCGTGCCCAACTCGTCAGCGAGCTCCCGGATGCGAAGCCGGTGCCCGGCCGGCAGTTCCCCACTCACGATCGCGGCCCGGATCGCCTCGAAGACCTGATCCCCCACACGACCGCTGGGTTCGAGCCTGGGCAGCGGCATGGTCGCTCCGTTCTCCCGTGATCACGAACCTCCGATCGTGATGCTCGACGGAGACCCGCACTCATGGCGCTGATGACGCACGCCGACGGCGTGACTGATCTGTGATCAAGGGTATCTCCGGGCATGCGGCACAGCGCTGTCGCCCGCCGCGCGTCTGAGGATCCCGGGTGCCGCCGATGTACTTCCGGAAGGCGGCGGAGGACGCGGAACTGACGCTTCATGACGAGGGAAGACGAAACCGACATACATGTCGGTTTATGTTACTCTCGTCGCATGGGAGCGCTCTCACGCGCATGATCCGAGGGAGGCTCGATGGAGAGCACGACGAAGAACCGCCAGTCCACCGAGGTGCTGCGCCGTCTCATCGGGCGCGCGTACGGAGTCGATCAGGTCCCCGTGGGCGACGACTTCGCGCAGGAGATGACCGAGGGCTGGTTCAACGTCGCGTATCGGATCCGCCTGCGCGACGGCCGCCAGGTGGTGCTGAAGATCGCCCCGCCCACGGGCGTGCCGGTCCTGACCCGCGAGATCGGGATGATGCGCGTCGAACTGGAGGTGATGCGCCTCGTCTCCGAGCTCACGACGGTTCCGGTCCCCCGGGTCGATCACGTGGACCTCACGCACGAGATCGTCGATGCCGACCTGTTCTTCATGGAGTACGTCGACGCCGACAACTTCGGCCTCACGGCGGATGCCGGCGGCCTGGGCGCGGAGGTCGTCGCGGCCGGAATGCGAGAGCTGGGGGCGCTGAACCGCGAGATCAACGCGGTGCGGGGCCCGCACTTCGGGCCGATCCTGGGCGCGGGATCGCCGAGCTGGCGCGAGGCGTTTACGAGGATGATCGAGGACACGCTCCTCGACGGCGAGCGGGTCGGGATCGACCTGGGCCGGCATCCCGATGAGATCCGGGCCGTGGTCGCCGCCCACGCCCACACGCTTGATGAGGTCACCGAACCGTGCCTGGTCGAAGTGGATCTCTGGGCGAAGAACTCGATGATCCGAGACGGACGGATCGTGGCCGTCCTCGACCATGAGCGCGCCGTGTACGGCGACCCCCTCATGGAGGCCGGCCTGACCGGGCTCGACATGGCCGCGTTCGGCGACCCGACGGACTTCATGGCCGGATTCGGGATCACGACGCTCACCGAGGACGAACGCGCGCGGCGTCGCCTCTACTCGCTGTACCTCGCCGTCATCATGATCGTCGAGACGGAGTACCGCGGGCACACCGACACCGCCGTCTACGACTTCGGCCGCCGCGAGCTGGACGGACTCATGGCCGCGCTCGGGCGCGCGCCCGCCGTGTCGTGACCCGACGTCCCGTGCTGGACGCGCCGGATCAGCTCGGCACGCAACCCGTCGGCCGGCTGCTGTGGTGGGCCTGCTCCCAGACCACGCTGTCGGTCGGTGTCTACGGCATCTACGCGCTGACGAACGCATGGTTCGTCGCCCGTGGGGTCGGCGCGACCGCACTGGCTGCGGTGAACCTGGTGGCGCCCCTGCTGCTCCTGCTCGGCGCCGTCGCCACGACCGTCGGCGTCGGCGGCGCATCGGTGGTGTCGCGCGCGCTCGGCAGGCGGGATCCGGACGGCGCAGCGCGTGCAGCCGGGACCGCGTTCGCGCTGTACTGGGCGACGGCGATCGCCGTCACGATCCTCGGGCTCGTGTTCCTCACCCCCCTCCTGGAGCTGATGGGCGCGACCGACGCGACCCTTCCCGATGCGCAGGCCTACGGCACGGTCATCATCGGCGGCGCGATCGTCGCGACCGGCTTCTCCGCGATCGTCCGCGCCGAGGGCCGGATGCTGTTCTCCACCATGCTGTGGGTCGTCCCAGTGCTCGTGCAGATCATCCTGGATCCGATCCTCATCTTCGGGTTCGACCTCGGCGTGGTCGGCGCGGGGCTCGGGACCGTCGGCGGTCAGGCGGTGTCGGCGAGCATGGCGGCCTGGTTCTTCTTCCTCCGCCGGGACCGCCCGTACCGGATCCGACTCACCCACCTGCGACCGCACCCGGCCACCGTGCGCGAACTGATCGCGATCGGCACGCCATCGTTCCTCGCGGGCATCGGCGTCACACTACTCGCCGTGCTCGTCAACGCGACGCTCGCCGCGGCGGGCGCCGTAGTGCTCGCGGCGTACGCGGTCTGCGCACGAGTGCAGACGTTCGTGACCATGCCGCAGACCGGCATCGCGCAGGGCATGCAGCCGATCATCGGGTTCAACGCGGGCCGCTTCCTCGATGACCGCGTCGAGCGCGCGCGGGTGCTCGCCTCACGGGCCACCCTGATGGTCGGCGGCATCGCTGCCGCGGTCGTCGCGCTGGGCGCCGACGCCCTCGTCAGCGTCTTCCTCGACGACGCGGATGCCGCCGCATCCGCCGTCACGGCGCTGCGGATCATCGCCATCGGCATCGTCGTCGCCGGCATCCCGCCGCTCGTCTCCGTCTACTTCCAAGCGCTCGGGCGACCCGCGGTCTCCTACGGGATCTCCATCGGATCGATCGTCGCCGTCAAGATACCCCTCGTGCTCACGCTCGGCCTCCTCGGACCGCTCGGCGTGTGGATCGCGCTCCCGCTGGGCGAGCTCATGTCGGCCGCTGCGGCGTGGTGGCTGCTCCGCCGCGATCGACGACGCGCGTCGCTACCCTCGGAGGCGTGATGCCCGCCGACACCCCGTGGACGCCCACCCGACCCACCCGCTCCTCCCCGAAGGGCGAACGGCGGCGGGCCGAGATCATCGCCGCCGCGTTCACGCACTTCTCCGCGAACGGATTCCACGGTGCGAGCATGGTGCAGATCGCCGCCGCGTGCGGGGTCTCCCGGGCCGGGCTCCTCCATCACTTCCCCACCAAGGAGTCGCTACTGGCCGCCGTGCTCGAGGAACGCGACCGCGTCAACGGGGAACTGTTCTTCCGTGACACCGATCCGAAGCGCGACGGCATCCACTACCTGCGGCATCTGCTGCAGGTGCTCGAACACAACGAGGAGCAGCGGGAGCTCGTCCGCCTCTTCGCCACGCTGTCGACGGAGGCATCCGAGCCCGACCATCCCGCATACGCGTACATCTCGAACCGGTTCCGCTGGCTTGCGGACGACATCGATGAGGCGATGCGCGAGGCGCAGTCGCGCGGACTGGTCCGCCCCGCCGCGGACCTGGAAGGATTCGGCCGCGACCTGATCGCACTCATCGACGGACTGCAGATCCAGTGGCTCGTGGACCCAACGGGAATCGACATCGCCGGTCGCGCTCACCGCCGACTGATGGAAGTGCTCACCACAGACCCGCTGGCGTAGTCCCGGAGGGCGCACAACTACGTCGGCAGGTCCTGAGCGTCGAAGAACGGACAGAGCCAGTCCTCGATGGACGCGAATGCAGTCCGGTCCAGCACGTGCAGCGTCGACGGCTCGTCCCGACAGGCGGTGACGACGCCCGCGGTCCGAAGGATGTCGAGGTGCCGCGACGCCGTCGACCGCGACACCTCGCACAGCTCACCGAGCTCCGTGATCGACAGCGGGCGGGACGCCTCGCGCAGCGCGTCGAGCAGGTCGCGCCTGACGGGGTGTGCAATGGCCCCGAACACGGTCTTCTCGCGCCTCAGCACCGGATCGTCTCGGGTCAGCGCACGTAGTCGGCGCCAGTGATGTCGATCGTCGCGCCAGTGGCGTGGCGCGATCGACCCGAGGCGAGGAATGCGATCATCTCCGCGACATCCGATGTGGGGGTGATCTCGCCGAGCGGGAGGGTCGCGGCGATCCCGGCGTTCGCGGGGTCGGAGGCGGCGATGTCGGTGGCGACCCAGCCGGGCGCGATCGCGTAGGCGAGCACGCCGTCCTTCGCGTAGCCGCGCGCGATGCCCTTGGTGAGGGCGAGCAGGCCGCCCTTGGCGGCGCCGTAGGCGAGGTGCTCGGCGTCGTCGCCGCGATGCGACGAGCGGCTCGCGAGATTGATGATGATGCCGCCGCGGCGTTCCTGGTAATGGTGGATGGCGCAGCGGCAGAGGTCGGCGGGGGCCTGGAGGTTCAATTGCAGGTTCTGCTCCCAGCCGCGGGTCCAGTCCGCGTCGTCGTCGAGCGGTGAGGCGAGCCAGGCGCCGGCGTTGTTCACGAGCACGTCGATGCGGCCGGCGGCCCCGATCGCGCGGTCCCACACGCGTGCCGTCTCGCCCGGCTCGAGCAGGTCGCCCGCGACAAGGTGCACGCGCGACCCGAGCTCGTCGGCGATCGCGCGGGCTGCAGCCTCGTTGCTCGCGTAGTGCACGACGACCTCGGCACCGTCGCGGTGCGCGGTCTCGACGGTGGCTCGTCCGATGCCGCGGGATCCGCCCGTGACGAGCACGACCTTCCCGGCGAGCGGGCCGGTGACGCTGCGCTCGCCCTCGTCCGCGCCGGTGCTCATGCGACGGCCTGCGCGCCGGTCGCCTCGACGATCGAGCCGGTCATGTACGGCGCTTCGTCGGAGGCGAGGAACGCGATGATCGCGGCGATCTCCTCGGGGCGGCCGATCCGGCCGAACGGCACCAGGGCGTCGAGGTCGGCGACGGTCCGTCCGCTCCGCGCGAGGCCGGCCTCGACCATGGGCGTGAGCACCTCGCCGGGCGCGACCGCGTTCACGCGCACCTTGCTCGGCGCGTAGTCGCGGGCGAGGTTCTCGGTGAACGAGACGACGGCCGCCTTGGTGACGTTGTACGCGATGTGGCCGGGCGCGGGGTGGAGTCCCCACTGCGATGCGGTGTTCACGATCGCGCCGCCGCCGGCCTCGACCATGTGCGGCAGCACGGCGCGGCACATGTGGAAGAGCGAGTCGACGTTCACCGCGAAGCTGAGCCGCCAGTCGTCCTCGCTGAGGTCGAGCAGCGCGCCGCGCCGGTTGACGCCCGCGTTGTTAACGAGCACGTCGATGCGGCCGTGCGCGGCGATGATCCGGTCGACGGCGGAAGCAGCATCCGCCCCATCGCCGACATCGAACGCCTCGACGCTCGCCGGCCCGCGGCCGGCGGCCTCGATCCGCACGCGCGCCGCGTCGGCCGCGGCAGCGTCGCGATCGCAGATCACGACGTACGCCCCCTCGCTCGCGAAGCGGTCGCCGATGGCGACGCCGATCCCGCCGCCGGCGCCGGTGACGACGACGACCTTCCCCTCGAACCTGTCGATCATCTTTCTGCCTTCCGTCCTGGTCGATCCGGTCGCGCCGGATCAGTCGCGCTCGGCGAAGATCGTGCGGTGCCAGTCGCGCTTCGCGGCGCCCGTGCGGTCGAACATCACGTGCTTGACGACGGTGTACTCGTCGAACGAGTAGGTGGACATGTCCTTGCCGAAGCCGGACTGCTTGACCCCGCCGTGCGGCATCTCGCTGATGATCGAGATGTGGTCGTTGATCCACACGCACCCGGCGCGGATCTGCTCGGACGCCCGCATCGCGCGGTAGACGTCGCGCGTCCACGCGGAGGCGGCCAGGCCGTACGGGGTGTCGTTCGCGAGCCGGATGGCCTCGTCGTCGTCGTCGAACGGCATGGCGGCGAGCACGGGCCCGAACACCTCGTCGCGGACGATCTCACTCGCGGGGTCGGCGTCGGCGACGAGGGTCGGCTGGAAGTACGAACCCCGGGCGAGCTCGCCGATCGGGTAGCGGCCGCCGGTCACGACGCGGGCGTACGAGCGTGCGCGCTCGACCATGCCGGCGACCTTCTCGCGGTGTTCGTGGGAGATGAGCGGTCCGAGGTCGGTGTCGGGGTCGGCGGTCGGGCCGAGCTTGACCTTGCCGTAGAGCTCGGCGACGCCGTCGACGAAGTCCGCGTAGAGCGAGCGGTGCACGATGGCACGCGTTGCGGCGGTGCAGTCCTGGCCGGTGTTGATGAGGCTGCCGGCGACGGCGCCGTGGATGGCGGCTTCGAGGTCGGCGTCGTCGAAGACGACGAACGGCGCCTTGCCGCCGAGCTCGAGGTGCACGCGCTTCGCGGTCGTCGCGGCGGCCTCGAGCACGGTGCGGCCGACGCCGGTCGATCCGGTGAACGAGAGCATGTCGACATCCGGATGGCGCAGCAGTTCAGCACCGACCCCCCGACCGGTGCCGACGAGGACGTTCACGACGCCCGCCGGGACGCCTGCCTCGGCGGCGACCTCAGCGAAGAGCACGGACGTGAGCGGCGTGATCTCGGCCGGCTTCAAGACGATCGTGTTGCCGGCCGCGATGGCGGGAAGGATCTTCCACGCCGCCATCTGCAGCGGGTAGTTCCACGGCGCGATCGAGCCGACGACGCCGATCGCCTCGCGGCGGATGGCCGAGGTGTGCGACCCGGAGTACTCCCCCATCGCCTTGCCCTCGAGGTTGCGGGCGGCGCCGGAGAAGAACGCGATGTTGTCGACTGTTCCGGGTACGTCGAACTCCCGCGTGAGGCGGATGGGCTTGCCGGCCTGGCGGCTCTCGAGCTGGGCGAACTCCTCGGCGCGTTCGTCGAGGAGCGTCGCGAGACGGGCGAGCACGGTCGAGCGTTCGGCCGGGGTCGCGCCCGACCACTCGGGGAAGGCTGCGCGTGCAGCCGCGACGGCGGCCTCGACGTCGCGGCCGTCGGCGAGGTCGACCGTCGCGACGATCTCGCCGTTGGACGGGTCGATCACCTCGGTGGTGGGGCGGGAAGCGGACGCGCGGAGGCGTCCGTCGATGAGCTGGGTCACGGGAGTTCGCTTTCGTGTGTGCGTGGAGGTGAGGCGGGACCGGCGGGGCGTGGGCTCAGCCCTGCGGACCCCAGATGTCGCCGACGGTGTAGCCCTCGGGGAACGGGTCGGTCTGGTCGAGGGTCCACTGCGAGCGTCCGGTGATCCAGGCGCGCCCGGTCACGGTGGGGAGCACCGCGGGCCGACCCGCGACCTCCGTCTCGCCGACGAGCCGGCCGACGAACTCGCTGCCGATGATGCTGCGGTGCACGAAGTCCTCGTCGAGGGCGAGCTGTCCGCGGGCGTGCAGCGCGGCCATGCGGGCACTGGTGCCCGTGCCGCACGGCGAGCGGTCGAGCGCGCCGGTCCAGGTCGCGGGGTCGTCGCGTTCGAGGCGCCCGTTCGTGAGCACGACGGTGTTCCTCGAGGGCTGCCCGGGCGTTCGGTCGCCGTCGTGCAGCATGACGAGGTTGACGTGGTCGATCGACGGGGTGAGCGGATGGCGCACCTCGACCTGCTCGGTGGCGGCGAGCTTGAGCAGCGCGCCGGCCCGTGCGAGCGCCTTGCCGTTCTCGGGATCGAGCTCGAGCCCGAAGTCGGCCGCTCGGGCCTGGGCGAAGAACTGCCCGCCGAACACGATGTCGGCCGGCACCTCGCCGAACCCCTCGACCTGGAGCGGCACGTCGAGGCCGACGACGAACGAGGGCACGTTCGCGATCGTGACCGAGGTGACCTTGCCGTCGTCCGCGACGTGCGCCACGGCGCGGACCGTGCCGACCGCGGTGTCGATCGTGACCGGGGTCTCGGGTCCGGCGACCGGCACGATCCCGGTCTCGACGGCGGCCGTGACCGCGCACATCGTGTTGCTGCCCGACATCGGCGTGAATCCGCCCTGCTCGAGCACCACGATCCCGAAGTCGGAGCCCGGGTACACGGCCGGCAGGAGGAACACCGCGCAGAGCCCCGGGTAGCCGCGCGGCTCGCGCAGGAGCAGTCGGCGCAGGCCGTCGAGCTCGTCGCGGCAGTACGTGAGGCGCTCCTCCATCGTGTCGCCTCGGACGAGCCCCGCCGCATTCGTGATGATGCGGCCTGGCTCGCCCTCGGCGTGCACCTCGATCGCGTCGAGGGTGAACCGCGGCTCGCTCATGCGGCCACGGTAGCCCCGAGCACCCCCGCGCGCTCGAGGATCCCCACGAGCCGTTCCCGCTCGGCCGGAGCCAGGGGCTGGATCGGCAGTCGCGCCGGACCGACCGGGTTGCCGGTCAGTTCGAGCGCCGCCTTGATGCCGGCCACGTAGTTGACGGACTCGAGGAAGTCGCTGAGCTCCCAGAGCGGAGTCCAGAGCGCACGAGCGGCCTCGAGGTCGCGGTCAACCGCGAGCGTGTTCCACAGCTGCACGGCGAGCTCGGGCACGATGCCGGCCACACCCCACACCGACGCCTCGGCGCCGCTGGCGATGCCGAAGAACGTGAGGGTGTCCCATCCGTTGAACGCCTTGATCCGGTCGCCGCGCACGGCGAGCAGCTCCGCGAGCGCGACCGCGTCGCCGGACGTGTCCTTCAGGTAGTCGACGCCCGCGATGTCGCCGAGCTCGGCGATCTCCGCCGCGCTGAGCTTCAGACCCGTGGCGCCGGGCACGTTGTAGTACACGATCGGGATGGTGATCGCCGTCGCCACGTCCCGCAGGAACGCCTTCAGCGCGTCGAACGACAGCGGGTCGTAGAACGGCGGGACGAGCATGATCGCGTCGGCGCCGACGCGCTCGGCGTGGCGGGCGAGGTCGATCGCGCCGTCGGTCGCGAGGCTGCCGACGCCGGCGACGACGGGCACCCGGCCGGCGGCCGCCTCGACATAGACCTCGATCACGCGGCGGTACTCGGCCGGGGAGAGCGTGGTGAACTCTCCGGTCGTGCCGGTCGGCACGAGGCCGTGGATGCCGGCGGTGATGAGCCGGTCGACCTGCCGGCGGAGCGCGGCCTCGTCGATCTGCGTTCCGTCTTCGGTGAAGGGCGTGGTGACGGCGGCGAGGATGCCGCGGAGCTGGACGTCGGTGCGAGTCATGGTGGTGGTTCCTTTCAGGATGCGTGGGCCAGGCGACCGCCGGAGAAGCGGGCCGGAGCGAAGGGCGCGAGCAGCGGCGATTGCCGGTCGCGGAGGATGAGGTCGGTCATCGCGGCCGCCGAGCCCGGGGCGAGCGTGACGCCGAGCATGCCGTGGCCGGTGGAGACGTAGGCGTTCGAGAGGCCGCCGAGTCGGCCCATGATCGGCAGGCCGTCGGGCGTCATGGGGCGCATGCCCGCCTGCGGGCGGACCGGCGTGCGCGGCGGTTCCCAGCCGCGGAAGTAGGTGGTCGGGGCGCGGAGGATCGCGTCGACGCGGACCTGGTTGATGTCCTCGTCGAGGCCGCCGAACTCCATGGTCCCGGCGAGTCGCAGGTTGCGCGAGAGCGGGGTGATGGCGACCTTCGCGTCCGACAGGTTCGTCGCGCTTCGCAGGGCGAACGGTTCGACGTCGACGCTGTAGCCCTTGCCCGGGCGGACCGGAAGGGCCGCACCGAACAGTTTCGACAGCGGCCCGGTCCAGGCGCCCGCCGCGAGCAGGAACCGGTCGCCGATGAAGGTGCGAGAACCCGAGCGGATGGCGCGCACGCGCCCGTTCCGGATCTCGACCGATTCGACGGGCGCATTCTCGACGATGTCGACGCCGAGTCCGACGAGTCGGTCGTGCAGCGCTCGGGCGAGTGCACCGGGGTCGACGTGCCGTTCCTTCGGGAAGAAGAGGCCGCCCTCGACCGCATCGGAGAGCAGCGGCTCGTGCGTGCGCACGTCGTCGCCGACGAGCACGGTCGGCTCGAGGCCGTATCGCTTGACGAGGTCGAGGTGCGTGAGGTGGTGGTCGAGGTTCTCCTTGCGGGTGAAGGCCATCAGGAGGCCCTCGTTGTGCATCTCGAAGTCCATGCCGTCGGCGCGGTACTCGTCGAAGACCTCCACGGTGTGCTCGGCGAGGGCGAGGTGGCCGGCGAAGCCGGCGCGCTGGGCCTTCGCGTTGGAGGCCCGCCACATGCCGAACATGAACGAGAGGAACGAGGGGTTGAGCGAGGGGCGGATGTAGAGCGGGCTGTCGGGACGGAGCATCCACTTCAGCGAGGTGAGCACGACGCCCGGTCCGGGCACGGGCGCGGCCTCGGCCGGCACGATCCAACCGGCGTTCACGTCGCTCGCGCCGAGGCCCGTGGGCCGGGCATCGACCAGCGTGACCGTCGCGCCCTCACGGGCGAGGTGGTATGCGGTCGTCAGTCCGATGACGCCGCCGCCGATGACCACGGTGTGCAACGCGGTGGTCCTTTCTCTCTGGGTGGTGGGTGGGGGCCGAAGGCCCCCACCCGGTGGGGCTAGAAGCGGACCGCGTCGACGAACTTCTTGAGTTCGGGGTTCGTCGAGCGGTTGAAGGCCTCATCAGGGGTCGCGTTGACCGCGATCTCGCCCTCGTGGAAGAAGACGACCCGGTCGGCGGCCTTGGACGCGAACGCCATGTCGTGCGTCACGAGCGCGACGGCGATGCCCTCCTCCTGCTTGAGGCGCCGGAGCACCTCGAGCACCTCGGCCGCGACGGGTGGGTCGAGCGCGCTCGTGATCTCGTCGCAGAGCAGGAGCTTCGGTCGCATCATCAGGGCGCGGGCGATCGCAACGCGCTGGCGCTCGCCGCCGGAGAGCTGCGACGGGCGGCTGCGGAGGTGCTGCGACATGCCGACCTCGGAGAGCGCAGCCTCAGCGCGTTCCTTCGCCTCGGCGGCACTGAGCCCCAGCCGCTTGCGCGGTGCGAGCGTGAGGTTGGCCAGGACGTCCATGTGCGGCCAGAGCGTGTACGTCTGGAACACCATGCCGACGTGCGATTCGACGTCGCGCCAGTCGTCAGTGCGCTCCTCGTCCTCGAACACGACCTTGCCGTCGAACACGATGCGTCCGGCGTCGGGGTCGGTGAGGCCGGCGAGCGCCCGGAGCAGCGTGCTCTTGCCGGAGCCGCTCTTGCCGATGATCACGGTGATGTCGCCCGCGAGCATGTCGAAGTCGACGTTCTTCAGGATCATCCGGTCGTTGAAGCTCTTCTGGAGCCCCCGCGCCGAGACGAGGATCTCGCCGTGGCTCGCCGTGATGGTGGAGATGGCGGGCTCGACGCGGCGCCGCGAACCCGTGTTCGTGAGCTGGCTCATGCTGCGGCCTTCACTTTCAGTCCGGGCATCATCCGGGAGAACAGGTTCGGACCTGCGGTTCCGGTTGGCCCCTGGTTCATCATGTTTCGCTCGATCCGGGACAGGATCAAGGACACGGGGAATGCGATGACGAAGTACATCAGCGCCGCAGTCGTCAGGATCTCGAGCGCGCGGTACGACTCCGACGCGATCTTGTTCGCGGTGAACATGAGGTCCGCGACGGCGATCGTCGACACGAGCGCCGTGTCCTTGAAGAGCGAGATGTTCAGCGACAGGATCACGGGGAGCTGCTGCCGCAGCGCCTGCGGGATGATGATGTACCGGATCCGCTGCCACGAGCTCAGCCGCAGCATCTTCCCGGCCTCGATCTGCTCGACCGGTACCGCCTGGAAGCCGGAGCGCAGGGCCTCGGCCATGAAGGCGGTGAGGTTCGCCGTGAGGGCGATCACCGCCGAGATGAACCCGGGGATCGTGATCCCCGTGAGCGTCGGCAGCGCGTAGTACACCCAGAACAGCTGGACGAGCAGCGGCGTGCAGCGGAACAGCTCGATGTACCCCTGAGCGATCCAGCGCACGATGTCGATGTTCGACATCCGCATCAGCGCCACCGGCACGGCGAGGATCATCGACAGCACGATCACGATCAGCGTGATCTGGATCGTGACGCCGAGGCCCTCGAGCAACCGCGGGAAGTTGCTCGTGACGACGTTCCAGTCGAAGTCGTAGCTCTTGATCATCATGGTGATCGGCTCCGATCGGGATTACTGCATCCGGAGGTCACCGAGGGTGTCGACCTCGACGATCCCGGCCTCTTCGAAGGCGCGGGCGAGCGAGCCGTCGTTCTTGGCGCTCTGGATCGCGATGTTGATCACCTGCAGCGAGCGGGCGTCGATGTCGGCGTTCACGCCGTAGTTCGAGTCCTGCACGAAGATCGCGGGCTCGGGCACGACGATCTTCAGCGACGGGTCCTTCTGCGCCGCGTCGGCGAGGGTCGGGAGGTCGGCGAACGCGGCGACGGCGCGCCCGGCACCCATGGCCGTGACGGCATTCGGGATGCTCTCGGTGGTCATCAGCTCGGAGCCGAGTGCCGCGATCGCGGGCTCGTAGGACGTGCCGCTCGCGAGGGCGATCGGCTGGCCGGTGGCGATGATGTCGTCGACGCTCGTCAGCCCGGAGTCGGCCTGCACGAGGAAGGCGCCCTCGTACGTGTAGACCGGGTCGGTGAACTGGATCGCCAGCGAACGCTCGGAGGTCGAGTCGAGGTAGGCGGCCACGTCGAAGCGGTCGGCCTGCAGGCCGGAGACCATCTTGCTCCACTCGGCGGCGACGGGCGTGAACTTCACGCCGAGCTCCTCGGCCAGCTTCTGCAGCGGGAGCACGTTCGGGCCGCCCATGGTGCCGTCGGGCTGCTCGGCGGTCATCGGCGGAGCCGAGGCGATCCCGACCCGGAGTTCGCCCTGGTCCTTGATCTTCTCGATCCAGGCGCCGTTGGTCGTGGCGGCCTCGCTCGCGGTGGCGCTGCTGCCCCCGCGGAGCGTCGCGCCGAGGAACCCGGCGGCGAGCGCGAGCACGACGACGCCGATCACGCCGAGGATCGTGCGGTTGGTCTTCTTCGTCTTCTTCGAGGTGGTGGTGGACATGGAGTGCCCTTCTTGGACGGTTGAGGAATGGGGACTGGGTGGGGCGGATGCCGAGGGCGGATGCCCCGGCTCGGGGCTGCAGGTCCGTCAGCGACTCCTGATCGCGGACCCCTCGTCGGCAGGAGGGCCGACTCGCGTGGTGGTGTCGCCGTCTGCATCGGCGCGCCGCGGGTGGCGGCTCGCCCGTGGTGAGGTGCGGTTCATCTCACTGACTCCTCCGACTGCGTTGTCTTAGTGTCTTACAATCTGGCGATAAGGCAAACCGTACGATGCCGACGCCGGGAACGCAAGGGGTTCGCATGAAATCGACCCGAAACGATCGCGACCCCGGGCGTTCATCTCAGGCGACCCGAGGCCGCCTGATCGCTGGGATTCCGGGCTTCGACCTCAGCGCAGACCCCGATCCCGGCCGAACGTAACGATCAGGTGAAACCCGCAGGGCGACGACAACGTCGTCCCGCAGCACCGATTCCGACCACACGATTGGAGACCATCCGATGGAACAGATCCCCCGCACCGTGCTCGCGGACTCCGCAGAACTGCTCCGATTCACCGAGGAGGTGCTGGGGCGACTCGGCACGCGCCCGGCTGACGCGCACGACATGGCCGTGCAGATCGTCGACTCCGAACTCGCCGGGCACGAGTCGCACGGCATGCGCCGACTGCCGGAGTACGTCGATCGCGCCCTGGCCGGGCATGCCGATCCTCGCGCGGAGGTGACCGTCGAGGTCGATACGGGAGCGCTCGTGCGCGTCGACGGCAATCGCGGATTCGGGCACCTCGTCCTCCGCGACGCCACCCGGATCGCCGTCGAGCGGGCGAGGGTGCATGGCATCGCCGGTGTCGGCGTGCGGCGGGCCGAGTGGGCCGGGCGCTTCGTCGACTTCGTGGACTGGGCGGCCGATCACGGCGTCATCACGCTCCTGTTCGCCAACGCCAGCGGTTCCGCCCAGGCCGTCGCCCCGCCCGGCGGGCTCGAACCGCGACTCTCCACGAATCCGATCGCGTTCGGGATCCCACGGGCGGGAGGCCCGAACCTCGTGCTCGACATGGCGACGAGCGCGGTGGCGATGGGACGCGTCTCGGAGTGGCGGGACCGTGGCGAGGCGATTCCGGAGGACTGGTCGTCCGACGGAGTGCTGCAGTTCCTCGGCGGCGCGAAGGGCTTCGGATTGGCCCTGGTCGCCGAGGCGCTGGCGGGCGCGCTGAGCGGCGCAGGGACCGTTTCGCCGGCTCCCGCCGAGGACCACCAAGGGGTGTTCCTCATCGCCATCGACGTCAGCCGCCTGCGCGACCCCGATGACTTCGCGGCCGAGATCGGGCGCGTCGTCGACTACGTGAAGAACGTGCCCCTGGAGCCCGGCGCTTCGACCGTGCGGGTCCCCGGCGAGGGATCATCCGCGACCGCCGCTCGTCGGCGGGCGGCGGGGGCCCCGGTGCAGGCCTTCACATGGGCCCGGCTGTCGGAGCTGGCCGAGCGACTCGACGTCCCGCTCCCGGGCGAGACCACCGTCTGATCGCCGGATGCCCCGCCCGCCGGGCGCGGCGGCTGCTCGCCGTCACGCCCGGAGGCCGGCATGCCCGTCAATCGACCTCGAACACGCGACCCGTCTGCACGCCCTCGATCGACTTCCGGAACGCCTGCCCGACGACACTGGCCGGCACCGGCAGGAAGCCGGGGAACGCGTCGTGGTACCCCTCGGCCTCCTCGAGCACGGTCGGGCTGACGGCGTTGATCCGGATGCCGCGAGGCAGCTCGGCCGCGGCCGCCATGACGAACGCCTCGATGGCCCCGTTCGCCATCGCGGCCGCAGCACCGGTGTGGATCGGCTCACGCGCCAGGATGCCCGTGGTGAGCGTGATCGAGCCGCGGTCGCGCAGGTACGGCGTGCCGATGCGGACCACGTCGAGCTGACTCAGCACCTTGCCGGCGAACCCCGCGAGGTAGTCGTCGCGCGAGAGGTCGGCGAGCGGCTTGAACGGTACCGAGCCGATCGCGGAGACGATGGCATCCACCTCGCCGACGGTCTCGAACAGGCGCTCGATCGACCCTGGCTCCGTCACGTCGACCGGTGGTTCGCTGCTGCGGCCGACGCCGATCACCTCGTGACGGGCTTCGAGCGCATCCACGGCGGCCGAGCCCACGTGGCCATTCGCCCCGACGACGAGAACCTTCATTGCGTTTCCTCTCCGCCGAGCAGCGTGATGAGCTCCTCGGCACTAGTGAGCGTGTGGGCGACGAACGCCGCCTCGATCGTGTCGCGATCCTTCGTGCGGATCGCGTCCATGAGGTCGGCGTGCACACGGTGTGCACGTTCGGGGTCGTCCCGTGCGGTCTGGTCCTCGGCGATCGCGAGTGTGATGTGGGCCTCGGTGACGGGCCAGAGCTTCAACAAGAGGTAGTTCTCGGATGCCGCCCAGACCTGCCGATGGAACGCCAGATGCGCCTCGTGCTGCACGACCGGGTCGGGATGGAACGCGTAGCGCTCGAACTGATCCCACCCCTCTTCGACGATCTGCATCCGGCGCCCCGTCTCGTCAGCGAGGATCGCGTCGATCGCGAGCATGTCGAGCCCCACCCGTGCGACGGCGATGTCGCGGATCTGCTCCTTCGTGACATCCGCCACCCGAAGCCCTCGGTACGGCTCCTGCACGATCAGACCCTCACGCGTGAGCCGGTTCAGCGCCTCACGCACCGTCGGCCGGCTCACACCGAGGGAGCTCGCGAGCTGCGTCTCGGTCAGCTTGTCCCCCGGCTTCAGCCTGCCGAGGATGATTGCGCGCCGGATCTCGATCCCGACGGCGTCCTTCCTGGAGACGCTCGCGACGACAGACGGGCCCCATGGAGGCACCGCGCCCCGTTCATCCGCACCGATGCTCATATCGCACCATCCTCTCGGGGGTAGCCTACGTGATTGTAAGACAATCTTCCGGGCAACCGAGCCTGAACGCTGAAGCCGTGACCCGATCGGAAACCGGCGGCGCCGACCGAGCCCGCCGTGAACGCAGACTTCCCGTCAGGGTCACATACCGGCGAGGTTGAGCTGCTCGACTCGAGACGACGATCGCCGGGCCACCTGACCGCCCGCTCCGGCGCCCGTCGCTGAAGTCGCCGATCATGCGGAGTTCGCAGCCAGACTCGAACCAACACCAATCCGTCAAGGACCACGTCCTCCCAGGCTTCGCGAGTGCGAATACCCCGGAGATTCCCGGAATACCGGCCGAGAAGCCCGCAGGAGCGATTCCGAAAGTTGGGAGACTAGCGGGAATCAGACACGCGCACCCCGAACCGGAGAAGCACAACAACCCCCTGCTGAACGGGGGTTTTCCACCCGGGCGTACCTGGACTCGAACCATTCTTCCGCGGTCGCGACCGTGATCGTGCCACCGGTGTCGGCCACCACGTTCCACGGGGCGCTCGCCGCGTTCATCCACCGATCCGGCAGCCCGAGGTCGTCGGCCATCTCGGCGATCACCTCGTCGATCTCCGGGCGCGGCTGGTACGCGGCGTCCACATCGGTCGTGACCTGCACTTCCGGGTGATCCGGGAAGCGGAGCACCATCGCCGCGCCACCCACGATCCGGACCGAACCGCGGATACCACGCGCCGCGAGCCGCCGCTCGAGCTCGTCGACGAGTCCCCTCGCCCGCTCCGCCGTCAGCACCAGTCCGTCGTTCACGCGCGCGCCAGCGACCGCTCATCGAGCATGATGTTCAGCGCCCGGAGCCGCTCCGGGGTGGACCGCTTCGCACGCTCCTTCAACGCCGCGTACTGCCCGAACGGGTACCACGCCCGCCGCAACCTGGTCGGTGCCGCCCAGTCGGGCCGTGCCCGACCCGCCGGGATCGCGTCACCCATCACCGCCCGGAACAACTGCTCCCACCGGTGATCGCCGACCTCCGAAGGCCGCCACCCCAACGACTCGGCACTGAACCGCTCCGGATGCTCCGCGATCACCGACGCCGCATGCGTGAGCACCCGCAACGCGAACTCCGGCCGCCCCTCATCCAGCGCCAGGTTGACCTCATCGGTCACGTTCGCCGGCGCGAACGGAGCATACGGGTCGGCCGAGACCGCATCCAGCCGGATGTCACGCCCCATCGCCGAAAGCGCCCGCCGCAGCGTGTCCAACCGGATCGTGCCCCGACGCTCCGACTGCTCCATCTGCGACACGGCCGCAACCGTCACTCCCAACCGCTCCGCCAACTCCGCTCCCGTCAATCCAGACGAGACACGCGACGAACGGATCAGATCAGACATGCAGGAATTATAGGCATACCTTGAATCGGGTGATTCGCCGATGCGGGCATCTTTCCAAGCGCGGCTCGGGTGGCGGCGCAGCGGCTTGAAGTATGTGCTAATGTCTTAACATGGATCCGACGATGAACTTCTACACCCGGAAGTGGGTGCGCCCCGAGGACCTCAATGGCAACGGCACCCTCTTCGGCGGAAGCCTGCTGCGCTGGATCGACGAGGAGGCCGTCGTCTACTCGGTGCTCCAACTCGGCAACGGCCGCGTCGTCACCAAGTACATGTCGGAGATCAACTTCGTCAGCTCGGCCCGCCAGGGCGACCTCATCGAACTCGGCCTGATCGCCACGGAGTTCGGCCGCACCTCGATCACGCTGCGCGCCGAGGCGCGGAACATGATCACGCGCAAGAGCATCCTCACGATCGAGCGCATCGTCTTCGTGAACGTCGGCGCGGACGGGAAGCCCGCCCCTCACGGCCATACGGAGATCACCTACGCGCGAGATCGCGTGCCCGTCCCAGACGAGCAGACCGACACACGCTGACTCGCCACCGCATATTGTCATTTTGTTAGGACATAGCTACCATGAATGCACCGACCACCAGCACCGCCCGATCGAGAGAGTTCTACACCGGCGTATGAACACCACGACAGAGACCTACGACGTCATCACCATGGGTCGCGTCGGCGTCGACATCTACCCGCTCCAGGACGGAGTCGGACTCGAGGATGTCGAGACGTTCGGCAAGTACCTCGGGGGCAGCGCGACCAACGTCGCCATCGCCGCCGCCCGCCACGGCGAGCGCAGCGCCGTCATCACCCGTACGGGCGATGACCCGTTCGGCCGCTTCGTGCGGCGCGAGCTCGTCCGGCTTGGCGTCTCCGACCGGTTCGTCGGCGTCGAGCACGACCTGCTCACCCCGGTGACCTTCTGCGAGATCTTCCCGCCCGACGACTTCCCGCTGTACTTCTACCGGAAGCCGAAGGCGCCCGACCTCGCGATCACCTCGAAATCCCTCGACCTCGATGCGATCCACAACGCCCGACTCTTCTGGGCGACGGTGACGGGCCTCTCCGAGGAGCCGAGCCGCTCCGCGCACCACATCGCCTGGACCGCCCGCGATCGCCGCCGCAATACCGTCCTCGACCTCGACTACCGCCCCATGTTCTGGCACTCCCCCGCCGACGCGACCCGCGAGGTGCAGCGCGCGCTGCCGCACGTCACGGTGGCCGTCGGCAATCGCGAGGAGTGCGAGGTCGCGGTTGGTGAGACCGATCCGCACCGCGCTGCCGACGCACTCCTCGACCACGGCGTCGAACTCGCGATCGTCAAGCAGGGCCCCAAGGGCGTTCTGGCGAAGACCCGCGACGAGACCGTCGAGGTCGAGCCCTTCCCGGTCGAGGTCGTGAACGGCCTGGGTGCCGGCGACGGGTTCGGCGGCGCGCTCTGCCACGGCCTGCTCGAGGGCTGGAGCCTCGAGCGCATCCTGCGCTTCGCGAACGTCGCCGGCGCCATCGTCGCCTCGCGCCGCGAGTGCTCCACCGCCATGCCGACGTCCGACGAGGTCGAGGCCGCACTCGAGGGGGCCGCACATGCCGCGCGCTGACCGGTACCTCTCCCCCGAGCGGTTCGAGGAGCTCCGCGACATCCGCGCCCACGAACCGCACCGCATCGCCGAGGCGTTCGCCGGCCGCGAGAAGCGCCGCCTGCTCTCCGACGCCGGCCGGCTCTTCATCGTCGCCGCGGACCACCCGGCGCGCGGCGCGCTCGCCGTCGGCCCCGAGCCGATGGCGATGGCCGACCGCTACGATCTGCTCGACCGCCTCGCCCTCGCGCTCTCGCGCCCGGGCGTCGACGGCGTGCTCGGCACGCCCGACATCATCGACGACCTCGCGCTGCTCGGCGCGCTCGACGGCAAGGTCGTCGTGGGCTCCATGAACCGAGGCGGCCTGCGGGGTTCCGCGTTCGAGTACGACGACCGGTTCACCGGGTACGACATCCCCTCGATCGTGCGCGACGGCCTCGACTTCGCCAAGACGCTGCTCAGGGTGAACCTCGCGGACCCCGCGACCTCCGACACGCTCGAGGGCAACGCCCGCGCGGTGTCGGCCGCCGCCGCCGCGCGCGTGCCGATCATGCTCGAGCCCTTCATGAGCCGGTGGGAGAACGGGTCGGCTGCGAACGTGCTCGACGCCGACTCGGTGATCACCTCGGTGGCCATCGCGTCCGGGCTCGGCGACAGCTCCGCGTACACGTGGATGAAGCTGCCCGTCGTCGAGGACATGGAACGCGTCATGGCGGCGACGACCCTGCCGACGCTGCTCCTCGGCGGCGACCGGGCCACCGATCCCGACGCGACCTACGCCGCCTGGGAGCGCGCGCTCGGCCTGCCGGGCGTCCGCGGCCTCGTCGTCGGCCGCACCCTCATCTATCCGCCCGACGGCGACGTCACGACCGCGGTCGACACGGCCGCGGCGCTCGTCCACGCGCCCGTCGACGCCTGAACCCATCCGACCATCGAGAAAGTCGAGCACCCCATGACCAACACCACCGAGAACCTGCCCGTCGCCGACCCGTTCGTCGAGGAGGACGGCCTGCCCGTGATCGGCCACTGGATCGACGGCGCCCTGCACGCCTCCCGCAGCGGGCGCACCGCGCCCGTCTACGATCCCGCCCTCGGCCGCCAGACCAAGGAGGTCGCGCTCGCCGACGAGTCCGAGATCCAGACGGCGATCGCCTCGGCCGCCCGCGCCTTCCCCGGCTGGGCCGGCACCTCGATGGCCAAGCGCCAGGCGATCGTGTTCCGCTTCCGCGAGATCCTGAACGAGCGCAAGCACGAGCTCGCCGAGATCATCACGAGCGAGCACGGCAAGGTCGTGTCGGATGCCGCGGGCGAGGTGCAGCGCGGCCTCGAGGTCGTCGAGCTCGCCACCGGCTTCCCGCACCTCCTCAAGGGCGACTACTCCGAGAACGTCTCGACCGGCATCGACGTCTATTCGACCAAGCAGCCCCTCGGCGTGGTCGGCATCATCAGCCCCTTCAACTTCCCGGCCATGGTGCCGATGTGGTTCTTCCCCATCGCGATCGCCGCGGGCAACACGGTCGTCCTGAAGCCGAGCGAGAAGGACCCGTCGGCCGCGATCTGGATGGCCGAGGTCTGGAAGGAGGCCGGCCTGCCCGACGGCGTCTTCAACGTGCTCCAGGGCGACAAGCTCGCCGTCGACGGCCTGCTCACGAGCCCCGAGGTGCAGTCGATCTCGTTCGTCGGCTCCACGCCCATCGCGCAGTACATCTACGAGACCGCGGCCCGGCACGGCAAGCGCGTCCAGGCCCTCGGCGGCGCGAAGAACCACATGCTCGTCCTGCCCGACGCCGACCTCGACCTCGTCGCCGACCAGGCCATCAACGCGGGCTTCGGCTCCGCGGGCGAGCGCTGCATGGCGATCAGCGTCGTGCTCGCTGTGGAGCCCGTCGCCGACGAGCTCATCGAGAAGATCACCGAGCGCATCGGCAAGCTGCGGGTCGGCGACGGCCGCCGCGAGCCCGACATGGGCCCGCTCGTGACCGAGCAGCACCGCGACAAGGTCGCGTCGTACATCGACATCGCCGCGCAGGACGGCGCGACGGTCGTGGTCGACGGCCGCGGCATCGAGGTCGACGGCGCCTCCGACGGCTTCTGGCTCGGACCGACCCTGCTCGACAACGTGCCGACCACGAGCCGCGCCTACACCGAGGAGATCTTCGGCCCCGTGCTCTCGGTCGTCCGCGTCGACGGCTTCGAGGAGGGCGTCGAGCTCATCAACTCCGGCGCGTTCGGCAACGGCACCGCGATCTTCACCAACGACGGCGGCGCCGCGCGGCGCTTCCAGAACGAGATCCAGGTCGGCATGATCGGCGTGAACGTGCCGATCCCCGTGCCCGTCGCGTACTACTCGTTCGGCGGCTGGAAGGACTCGCTGTTCGGCGACTCGAAGGCCTACGGCATCCAGGGCTTCGACTTCTTCACCCGGCAGAAGGCGATCACCTCGCGCTGGCTCGACCCGGCCACGCACGGCGGCATCAACCTGGGCTTCCCGAAGAACGACTGACACGAGACGATCGAACCGGCGCGCACCACGTGCGCGCCTCACGAAGGAGTGATCCCGGCGATGCCCGAGCAGAGCCCCTGGTTCCGCCCCCGCGGCGGCCTCACCCGCGACGGCTGGGAGAGCGTGGTCGACGCCACGCTCCCCGGCTGGGCGCACACCGGCCTCCGCGTGGCCGACCTCGGCGACGGGGGCTCCCGCGAGCTCCCGGTCGCCGGGGTCGAGCGGATCGTCGTACCGCTCGCCGGCTCGTGCGAGATCGCGTGGTCGTCACCCGAGGGCGTCGGCAGCATCGAGCTCGAGGGGCGCGCGTCGGTCTTCGACGGTCCGACGGACGTCGCGTACCTCCCCGTCGACACGTCCGCCGTGCTCTCGGGGCGCGGCCGCATCGCCGTCGCCGAAGCCCCGGCGACGACGCGGCATCCGCTGCAGGTCGTCGCCAAGGACGAGGTCGCGGTCGAACTGCGTGGAGCCGGGCGATCGAGCCGACAGGTGCACAACTTCGGCACCCCGGGCAACCTCGACGCCGAGAAGCTCATCGTGTGCGAGGTCATCACGCCGTCCGAGAACTGGTCGTCGTACCCCGCGCACAAGCACGACGAGCACATGCCCGGCAACGAGTCGCGGCTCGAGGAGATCTACTACTTCGAATCCGACGTCGCCCGGGGCCTCGACGCCCCCGACGACGCCGACCCGTTCGGTCTGTTCGCCACCTACACCTCGCCCGCCGGCGACATCGATGTCAACGCCATCGTGCGCACCGGCGACGTCGCCCTCGTGCCCTTCGGCTACCACGGGCCCGCCGTCGCGGCGCCCGGCTACGACCTCTACTACCTCAACGTCATGGCCGGTCCCGACGCCGAACGCGAGTGGCGCATCAGCGACGACCCGGCGCACGCATGGGTGCGATCCAGCTGGGACGCCCAGCAGTTCGACGCCCGACTCCCCTACACCGCCGACCAGGAAGGACGATGACGACCGTGGAGACCAAGCGGATGACGGTGGCGCAGGCCCTCGTCGAGTTCCTGGCCCGCCAGTGGACCGTGGACGGCGACCTCCGGGAGCGCACCATCCCCGGGATCTTCGGCATCTTCGGCCACGGCAACGTCGCCGGCATCGGCCAGGCCCTGCGTCAGGCGAACGAGCTCGAGCCCGACCTCATGCCGTACTACCAGGCCCGCAACGAGCAGGCCATGGTGCACCAGTCCGTCGGCTACGCGCGCATGCATCGCCGCCGCGGCACCTTCGCGTCCGCGGCATCCGTCGGGCCGGGCGCCGCGAACATGCTCACAGGTGCGGCGCTCGCGACGAGCAACCGGATGCCGGCACTGCTCCTGCCGAGCGACACGTTCGCCACGCGCGTGGCCGACCCGGTGCTGCAGCAGCTCGAGCTGCCCCACGACATCGGCATCCAGGTGACCGATGCGTTCCGCCCGCTCTCGCGATTCTTCGACCGCGTGCAGCGCCCCGAGCAGCTCTACTCGATCGCCCTCGCCGCGATGCGCGTGCTCACCGATCCCGCAGAGACCGGCGCGGTCACGATCGCGCTCCCCGAGGACGTGCAGGCCGAGGTGATCGACGTGCCGCTGGAGTTCCTGCAGGAGCGCGAGTGGCACCTCCGCCGGCCCGTGCCCGAGCGCGGTCCACTCGAGCGCGCGGTCGCCGCCATCCGTTCGGCGAAGCGCCCGATCATCGTCGCCGGCGGCGGCGTCATCTACTCGGGCGCGGAAGACGTGCTGCGCCGCCTCGTCGAGGCGACGGGCATTCCCGTCGGCACCTCGCAGGCCGGCGGCGGGTCGCTGCCGTGGGACCATCCCCAGTACCTCGGCGGCATCGGAGCGACCGGCACGACCGCCGCGAACCGCCTCGCCGCCGAAGCCGACGTCGTCATCGGCATCGGCACGCGCTACAGCGACTTCACGACCGCGAGCCGAACGGTCTTCCAGGACCCGGACGTGCGCTTCGTGAACGTCAACGTCGCGGCGTTCGACGCCTACAAGCACGGCTCCCAGCTCCCGGTGATCGCCGACGCGCGCGAAGCGCTCGAGGCGCTCGTCGTCGAGCTCGACGGGTTCCGCGTCGACGCCGCGTACGCCGAGCGCATCGAGCGCGAGAACCGCGAGTGGGATGCCGCGGTCGACGCGACGTTCGCGGCATCCGGCCTCGACCGGCCCGGCCAGCCGGAGATCATCGGCGCCGTGCAGGCCGCGAGCGACCCGACCGACGTCATCGTCCAGGCCGCCGGGTCGCTGCCCGGCGACCTCCACAAGCTCTGGCGCGTGCGCGACCCGCTCGGCTACCACGTCGAGTACGCCTTCTCGTGCATGGGCTACGAGATCGCCGGAGGCCTCGGCGTGCGTCGTGGCGCGCCCGACCGCGACGTCATCGTCATGGTCGGCGACGGCTCGTACCTCATGCTGCACACCGAACTCGTGACCGCCGTCGCCGAGGGCCTCAAGGTGATCGTGATCATCATCCAGAACCACGGCTACGCGTCGATCGGCCACCTCTCCGAGACCGTCGGCTCCGACCGGTTCGGCACCTGGTACCGGTCGTACGACGAGGGCGCCCGCAACTTCCAGGGCGACGAGATCCTCCCCGTCGACCTCGCCGCCAACGCGCGCTCGTACGGCGTCGACGTCATCGAGGTCGAGCCCGGCCCCGGCGCCATTCGCGACCTGCAGGCCGCGATCGCAACCGCGAAGGCGTCCGACCGGTCGACCGTGATCCACCTCGAGTCCGACCCGCTCGTGTACGCGCCCGACGGCGAGGGCTGGTGGGACGTGCCCGTGGCCCCCGAGGCCGAGATCGAGGTGACGAGGGCCGCGTACCGCGAGTACCTCGTCGACAAGGCGAAGCAGCGCCCGCTGCTCGGATGACGACCGCGTGCCCGGCACGACGGCGTGTGAACAGGAAAGAGAGACGACGTGGCTGACAGCATCCGCATCGGCACGGCCCCCGACTCGTGGGGCGTGTGGTTCCCCGATGACCCGAACCAGGTGCCGTGGCAGCGGTTCCTCGACGAGGTCGTCGAGGCGGGCTACACCTGGATCGAGCTCGGGCCCTACGGGTACCTCCCGACCGATCCGAACCAGCTCGCCGACGAGCTCGGCTCCCGCGGCTTGAAGCTCTCCGCGGGCACAGTGTTCACGGGCTTCCACAAGGGCGACGACCAGTGGCAGCGGGCCTGGGACCAGGCCCTCGCCGTCGCCGGCCTCGCCTCGAAGCTCGGCGCCGAACACCTCGTCGTGATCCCCGACCTCTGGCGGAGCGACGCCACGAGCCAGGTGCTCGAGTCGCGCACGCTCGACGACGAGCAGTGGAAGCGGCTCGCCGCCGGGCACGACCGGCTCGGGAAGGCCCTCCTCGAGGAGTTCGGCGTGAAGCAGCAGTTCCACTCGCACGCCGACAGCCACGTCGGCACCTACCGGGAGGTCGAGCGGTTCCTCCAGGAGACGGATGTCGCCTACACGAACCTCTGCCTGGACACCGGCCACTTCTCGTACTACGGCGGCGACAACCTCGCCCTGATCGACGCGTATCCGGAGCGCATCGGCTACCTGCACCTGAAGCAGGTCGACACCACGCTGCTCTTCGACGTCCTGAAGAACGACGTGCCGTTCGCCGAGGCCGTGACCCAGGACATCATGGTCGAGCCCGGCACGCCCGGCGGGGTGCCGGAGTTCGCGCCGATCATCGAGCGCGTCGCGAAGATCGACCCCGACATCTTCGGCATCGTCGAGCAGGACATGTACGGCTGCTCGATCGACCGCCCGTTCCCGATCGCCAAGCGCACGTTCGACCACATCTTCGACTCGACGGAGGCCGCCCGTGTCGACTGACCTCATCACGCGTACCCCCGCGCACGCCGCGGCACCCCGGACCAGCGAAGGAGCATCCACCATGACCAGCACCGATCTCCGCGTCGGCGTCGTCGGCGCCGGCCTGATGGGCGCCGACCACGTCGCCCGCATCACCAACCGCATCAGCGGCGCGACCGTCTCGGCGATCGTCGAGCCCGACGCAGGTCGAGCGGATGCCGCGACCGCGGCCGCACCCGGCTCGCGCGCCTTCTCGCGCATCGAGGACGCCCTCGACGCCGACGCGCTCGACGCCGTGCTCATCGCCACTCCCGGGCAGTTCCACGAGCCGGTGCTCATGCCCGCGCTCGCGGCCGGGCTGCCGATCCTCTGCGAGAAGCCGCTCACGCCCGACTCGGAGTCGTCGTGGCGTGTGCTCGAGGCCGAGCAGAAACTCGACCGCCCGCACATCCAGGTCGGCTTCATGCGCCGCTTCGACGCCGAGTACCAGCAGCTCAAGGCGCTCATCGCCTCGGGCGACGCCGGTCAGCTCGTGATGCTCCGCTGCGTGCACCGCAACGGCACGGTGCCCGACACGTACACCCAGCCCATGCTGATCAACGACTCGGTCGTCCACGAGTTCGACGTCGTGCCGTGGCTCGCGGGCAGCGACATCCGCTCGGTCGAGGTCAAGTACCCGCGCCGCAACGCGCTCTCGCCCGACCACCTCCGCGAGCCGATCCTCGTGCTCATGGAGCTCGAGAACGGCGTGCTCGTCGACGTCGAGATGAACGTCTCGATCCAGTTCGGCTACCAGGTCGCCACCGAGGCGGTCTTCGAGTCGTCGCTCGCCCGCATCGGCCAGCCCTCGGGCCTGCAGTCCTGGCAGGACGGCCGCTTCTCGATCGCGGAGCACCAGAGCTTCAAGACGCGCTTCGCGTCGGCCTATGACGCGCAGATCCAGCGCTGGGTCGACGCCGTCCGGCGCGGCACGATCGACGGACCCAACGCGTGGGACGGCTACCGCGTCGCCCTCGCGTGCGAGGCCGGCGTGAAGGCCCTCGACGGCGGCGTCGTGCCGGTCGAGTCGCCCGAGCGCCCCGCGTTCTACGCCTGAGCCGCCCGTACCGACCGAACCGAGAGGAGACCACGCCGATGGCGACCATCGCCCTGGACCCGACCCCGTTCCACCACGACCACGAGCTGCTCGACTTCCCCGACGTCGTCGCGCGGCTCGGGTACGACGCCATGCAGCTCACGCCGCACGTCGACTTCACGCCGTTCTTCCGGTATCCGAAGGCGGATGACGCGCTGGTGGCCGCGCTGAAGAAGCGCGCCGCCGATGCCGGCGTCCGGATCCCCGCGATCCTGCCCGTCCACCGCATCTCGTGGCCCGACGAGCCGCAGCGCGAGGCCGCGGTGCGGAACTTCCTGCGCGTCATCGACCTCGCCGTCGAGCTCGAGATCCCGGTGATCAATACCGAGTTCAGCGGGCGCCCCGAGCGGTCGGAGGACTCGGAGGCCGCGTTCTACCGGTCGATGGAGGTGATCCTGCCCCGCATCGAGCAGGAGGGCCTGCGCCTGAACATCGACCCGCACCCCGACGACTTCGTCGAGGACGGCCTCGAGGCCTGGCGCGTGCTCCGAGGACTGAACTCGGCCGCGGTCGGGTTCGTGTACGTCGCGTCGCACACGTTCCACTACGGCAACCGAGCGACCTCGCTCCTCCCCGAGCTCGGCGACCGCCTCGGAGCGGTCTACGCCGCCGACACGTTCGACCACACGCGCTCGCACGGGCTTCGGTACATCTCGAATCCGCCGGGCAATGCCGCGCGCGTGCACCAGCACCTGCGCATCGGCGACGGCGACGTGAACTGGACCGAGCTGTTCGGCACGCTGGCGTCGACCGGGTACCTCGATCGCGACGACGCCCTCATCGTGTCGAACGTGTTCGCCGAGGACGAGACAGCCGACGAGGTCTCGCGGTTCCAGCTGTCGCGCCTGCGCGAGCTCATCGATTCCGCCCGAGCATGAGGGTCGGTCTCGTCGGCTACGGCTTCGGCGGCCGCTACTTCCACGCCCCGCTCATCGCCGCCCTCGACGGGGTCGAGTTCGCGGGCGTCGTCACGCGATCACCGGATCGCCGGTCGGAACTGACCGGCGATCTCGGTGTCTCGGCGCCGCCCGCGTTCGACTCCGTCGCGGACCTCGTCGCCGCAGGCGTCGACCTCGTGACCGTCTCGATCCCGCCGGAGTCGCGCGGCCCGGTCATCAGGGAGCTGCTCGACGCCGGCGTCGCCGTCGTCAGCGACAAGCCCTTCGCCATGACCTTCGACGAGGGGCGCTCACTCGCCGACCACGCAGCCGCGCTCGGCGTGCCGCTCACCGTGTTCCACAACCGGCGCTGGGATTCCGAGGCGCTGACGGTCGCGCGTGCGGTCGCCGACGGACTCGTCGGCGTGATCCGCTCATGCGAGTCGAACCTCGATCGCTGGGAGCCGTGGGTCGCCGAGACCTCGACCGGCGGCGGCTACCTGCTGGACCTCGGCAGTCACCTCGTGGACCAGGTCCGCGAGCTCTTCGGGCCGGTCTCACGCGTTCTCGCGGTGATCGACCGGACCCCGGGACTGCCGCTCGAGACGGGCTTCCTGCTCGTCCTCGAACACGAGTCGGGCCTTCGCACCCGCGTGACCGCGAACTGCGTGCAGGCGGCCGAGTACCCCCGGTTCCGGCTCACGGGCTCGGCTGGCACGCTCATCCTCGAGGGTCTCGACGTGCAGACCGAGCAGGTGCTCGACGGAATGTCGCCGAACGACGACGCCTGGGGCGTCGAGCCCGCGCACCGGGCGGGCGTGCTGCACCGACCCGACGGCACGCTCGAGACGGTGGCACGGGAGCGCGGCGACTGGAGCGCGTTCTACCGCGGCACGGTGGACGCCCTCCGCACCGGCGCCCCGCTGCCCGTGTCGATCGACGGCGCACTCGCGACCCTCGCGATCCTCGAGGCCGCCGTCGAGAGCGACCGCACGGGCGGATGGGTCGTCCCCCGGGCCTGAATCCGACGCACGCGAAGGGGGCCGGATGCGACATCCGGCCCCTTCGTCGTACCCGGTCAGTCGGTGGCGTACTTGACCTTGAAGTGCTCCTCGAGCTCCTCGAGCGTGTGGCCGCGGGTCTCCGGCACGCTCGTCGCGACGAACAGCAGCGCGAGCAGCCCGACCGCGGCGAACAGGTAGAACGTGCCGAACCCGAGCGCCTCCACGAGCGAGGGGAACACGAGCGAGATCGTCGCGTTGGTCGCCCAGAGCACGAGTACGGTGACGCCGATCATGAGCCCGCGCATCTTGAGCGGGAAGATCTCGGCGATCATGAGCCAGGCCAGCGGGCCGATCGTGCCCTGCATGATGGCGATGAACGCGATGATGAAGATCATCAGCAGCCACGGCCGCAGCGGGTTGCCCTCTGGGAGGACCGTGCCCACGGTTCCGACCAGCAGGTGCGCGGTGGTGGTCCCGACGAAGCCGAACAGCATGAGCGTGCGGCGGTTGTACTTGTTGATGATCGCGAGGGCGACGAGCATGGCGCCCACCGAGGCGAGGCCGTTCAGCACGTTGAAGCTCAACGCCGCGTTGCGGCTGAAGCCGGCCTCCTCGAGCACCTGGGTGCCGTAGTACATCATCGAGTTGATGCCGGTGAGCTGCTGGTAGGCGGCGATGCCGATGCCGATGAACAGCAGGCGGCGGATCCAGCGCTGCGAACGGATGTCGGCCCACGTGCCCGACTGCTCCTCCTTCTCGACGGCGTAGAGTTCGCGCACCTCCTCCATCTCGGCGACGGCGCGCTCCTCCGAGCGCACGGTGCGGAGCACGGCGAGTGCCTCGTCGTCGCGCCCCTTGGCGATGAGCCAGCGCGGGCTCTCGGGCATCCGCAGCATGCCGAAGAAGAGGACGAATGCGGGCAGCACCGCCACGGCGAGCATGTAGCGCCAGACGTTCTCGTTGCCGCCCCAGAGGTTGCCGATGATGGCGTTGACGAGGAAGGCGAGGAACTGGCCCGAGACGATCATGAGCTCGTTGCGGGAGACCAGGCTGCCGCGCTTCTCGAACGGCGCGACCTCGGCGAGGTAGACGGGCACGGTGACGGATGCCCCGCCGACGGCGAGCCCGAGGATGAATCGGAACACGAGCAGCACTTCGTAGGTCGGCGCGATCACGCAGCCGCCGGCGCCGATGAAGAAGAGCACGGCGAGGATGATGATGTTGGTCCGGCGCCCGATCGCGTCGGAGATCCGGCCGCCGAAGAAGGCGCCGATCCCGGCTCCGATGAGGAGTGTGAAGGTGATCATGCCCTCCTGGATCGGCGTGAGGCCGAAGTAGTCGACCATGAACGACAGTGCGCCGTTGAGGACGCCGGTGTCGTAGCCGAAGAGGAGTCCGCCGAACGTCGCGATGACCGCGACCAGGCCGATGCGCCGGTTGTAGGGCCCGTTGCCGAGGGGTGGCAGCGAGACCGCCACGGCGTTGGTGATGAGGGGCGGATGCGACATGGGCGCTCCTTCGCAGGTGTCGACCGCCGGGTTCCGACGGCATCGTCTACTTTGTCAGGACAATATAGCAAATCCGCTACCCCGCCGCCACCTGCACGACGAAACGGCCGGGGTCACGACCCCGGCCGTCCGCCGCAGCGACGTCGAACGCGGCTCAGAACGTTCCCGCCCGGAACCGCTCCACGCCGACAGCACCCTCGACGACCGCCGCGGTGAGCTCCTCGACGCTCGTGTCCTCGCGGCGCACGTCGAGGATCTTGCGACCGTGGTTCATGACGATGTGCCGGTCGCAGACCTCATAGGCGTGGTGGAGGTTGTGGGTGACGAGCACCGAGCTCACGCCCTCGTCCTTCAGCTGCCGCAGGTAGGCGAGCAGCGCCTCCGTGGCTCGCACCGCGAGCGCCGAGGTCGGCTCGTCCAGGATCAGCAGGCTGCGCTTGAAGTGCACCGCGCGAGCGATCGCGACTGCCTGCGCCTGCCCTCCGGAGAGCGAACCGACGAGCTGCTTCGCACTCTTGATGCCCTCGATCGTGACGACCGTGTCGAGGATCTCGGTCGTGATCCGGTCCATCTCGCGCATCTTCATGAGCCCGAGCGGGTTCGTGATCTCACGCCCCATGAAGATGTTCCGGGTGATCGACATCTGCGGCACGAGCGCCGAGTCCTGGAAGATCGTCTCGACGCCGAGCTCCTCGGTCTTCTGCCGGTCGATGCCGTCGTGGCGCGTGCCCTCCCAGAAGTACGCGCCCTGGGTCATGGGCACGACGCCGCTCATGATCTTGACGAGCGTCGACTTGCCGGCGCCGTTGTCGCCGAGGAGGCCGACGACCTCGTTCTTGCCGATCGTGAACGACACGTCGTCGAGCACGGTGTTCGCGCCGTATCGCTTGGTCACGCCTTCGACGCGGAGCAGTTCCTCCGTGGTGGCGGTCGCCTCGGTCATGACGCCTTTCCTTCCATGAGCTTGTTGAAGATGGCCGCGACCACGATGATGAGGCCGACGAAGAGCTGGATGTAGAAGCCCGGCGCCTTGGCGAGGATCAGCCCGTTCTCGATGATCCGGATGAGCGCGGCACCGATGATCATGCCGATGATCGAGCCGCGGCCGCCCAGGAGCGACGTGCCGCCGACGACCGCGGCAGCGATCGCCATGAGCGTGTAGTCGACCGTCGAGCCCGGCTGCATCGAGTTCGTACGGACGGCGATGAGGATCGCGGCGAAGGCCACGAGCCCTCCGAAGATGCCGAACGCCAGCAGCTTCACCCGACCGGGATTGATCGAGATCGCCTTCGCCGCCTGCGCGTTGCCGCCGACCGCGAAGATGTGGTTGCCGAGCTTGTGCCGGTGGAGGAACAGCCAGCCGACGACGCCCATGATGAGCAGCCACACGAGCTGCATGCGGAAGACGCCGAAGTCGCCGACGAAGAGCGCGGTGAGCACGTCGTCCTTGGCGCCGCTCAGGATGGCGGGCGCCGTGCCGTTGACGAAGAAGCTCGCGCCGACCCAGAAGAAGCCCATGCCGAGCGTGGCGATGAACGAGGGGATCTTCGTGACGACGACGATGAGGCCGTTCACGAGTGCGATCCCGATGCCGCTGCCGAGGGCGGCGGCGACACCCCAGCCCCACCCGATCTCCTCGGCGACGCGGATGAAGACGATGGCCGAGAAGCCGAGGTTCGCCCCGAGGCTCAGGTCGAACTCACCCGCGATCATGAGGACGCCGGCAGCGATGCCGAGCAGGGCGAGAACCGGGATGCTCTGCGAGATGACGCCGGAGAGGTTGCTCGAGGCGAGGAACGGGAAGTCGTTCGGTGCGACGAGCCCCGCGATGATGAAGCCGATGAGGACGGCCAGGAAGATGATGCCGATCTCGAGCGCACCGCGACCGCGGGTGTAGCGGATCGAGTCGCGGACCCGCTCGCCGAAGGTGGTCGGCACCGAGTTGGAGAGGGTTCGCGAGCGAGTGGCGACAGAGGTCGTACTGACCGGCGCCGTGAGCACGTGCTGTTCGCGCTCCGTGGGCGGCGCCTCGTGGATGTCAGGCATGAGTCACGCTTTCTGTGGGTCCGCGTCGTCGCGGAACGGGTGGGGTGGGGAGCCGAGGGGGCGGCCGGGCGGCCCGCCCCCTCGGCGGGAGCGGCTAGAAGCGGACGCCCTGGAGGTCGTCCTCCTCGAGGAACGAGACGTTGCTCTCGTCGATGAGGCCGGTACCGCCGGAGTTGATGTTCGCCGGGGCGAAGCCGAAGTCGAGCCAGAGCACGCCCTGCATCACCGACTGGTAGCCCTGGATGAAGCCCTGCTGGTCGGCCGTGGCGATGATGTCGCCGTTCTTGATGCCGTCGATCACCTGCGGCGAGGTGTCGAAGCCGACGACCGGAACCGACACGCCCGCTGCCTCCATCGCCGCGACGATGTTGCGGTGCGGGGTGCCGCCGAGCGGGGTGATCGCCTTCACGTCGGGGTTCGCGGTCAGCCACGCCGTGAGGGAGTTGAGCGCCTCCTCGTCGGCACCGGAGGTGCGGAGGTACTCGCCCTCGGCGCCGACCTCGTCGAGCGCCTCCTGGACGCCGCCGCCGCGCTGGATCGCGTAGTTCTGCTCGGGCTCCTCGGCCGGGAACAGGACCTTGTCGCCGGCCTGCAGGTCGACCTCCTCGAGCAGGCGCGCCCCGACGAGGGTGCCGACCTCGAAGAAGTCCTGGCCGACGAACGCCGACACGCAGTCGGCGGCGCTCTCGGGCGCGGGCACGTTGTAGGCGATGACCTCGATGCCGGCGTCGGCCGCGTCGCACGCGACGCTCACCCACTTCTCACCCTCGTTGAAGGGCATGAAGATGATCGAGGGGCTCGTGGCGATTGCGGTCGACACGAGGTCGACCATCTTGTCGGGGTCGCCCTCCGCGGTCTGGTGCGTCAGGTCCAGGCCGCCGAGCTCGGCCGCGTCCTCGGCGCCGTTCAGGATCTGCGCCCAGAACACGTCGCTCGCGGGGTTGTAGTAGGTGAAGAAGTAGGCGTCGCGGTTCTCGGAGCGCGAGCCGAAGCCGTCCTCCAGGCCGCCGGTCTCCGACGATGCGTTGCTGCCGGCCGTACAACCGGTCAGAGCCAGGGCGCCGGCACCCGCGAGCGCGACGACGGCTGCGAGCGGGCGGAATCGGGTTGCAATCACTTCGTTGTGTCCCTTCATGGGGCCGGCCTCTCCGATGAGGTCCGGGCTGTGTGTCCGCAATCGTAAGGATGACTCACGCAGAGGTCAATAGTATGTCCTGACATTTTCACGAATGAATGCGCGTCCTCCGTTTCACCACCCGCGCCGATGATGTGAACATGGTGGTCGTTATGTATTCTTGTCAGGACAATGAGGTGTCCGCGCTGGCGGACGGAGAGGAGCCGACGCCATGCGACTCGGTGTCTACGACGCGATCCTGCACGACCGCCCGCTGCCCGACGCGATCCGCGTGGTCGCCGACCTCGGACTGACCGGTATCGAGCTGAACACCGGCGGGTTCCTCCCCGCCGCGCACGTCCCGACGTTCGACGAGATCCTCGTCTCGGATGCCGCGCGCGACGACTTCCTCGCCCTGTTCGAGGGCACCGGCGTCGAGATCGCCGGGCTGAACTGCAACGGCAACCCGCTGCACCCTCGGCCGGAGATCGGCGAGCGTCACGCGGAGGACGTGCGCCGGAGCATTCGCCTCGCCGAACGTCTCGGCCAGCATCGGGTCGTGACGATGTCGGGCCTGCCCGCGGGCGAGTCCGGCGGCACGCGACCCAACTGGATCGTGAACGCCTGGAACTCCGCGGCGCTCGACGTACTCGAGTACCAGTGGGGCGTCGCGACCCCGTTCTGGCGCGACATGGACGCGCTCGCGCGCGACCATGACGTGAAGGTCGCGCTCGAGCTGCACCCGCAGAACCTCGTCTTCAACACCGCGACGATCCGGGAGCTCATCGAGCGCACGGGCGCGACGAACGTCGGGGTCGAGCTCGACGCCTCGCACCTGTTCTGGCAGCAGATGGATCCGGTCGCGGTCGCGCGCGAACTCGGCACGCTCGTCGTGCACGCGGCGGCGAAGGACGTGCGCGTCAACCACGAGTACGCGGCCCTGCACGGCGTGCTCGACAACCGTTTCCGCCGGCTGTCACCGGACGAAGATCGCGTCAACCTCGGCGGCGACGAGTGGGTGAACGAGTGGCCGACGGACTCAGCGTGGGACTTCGTGGCGCTCGGGCGCGGCCACGACACCGAATACTGGACCGAGTTCCTCCGGGCGCTCCGCGAGATCGACCCGGACATGTGGGTCAACATCGAGCACGAGGACGTCTCGCTCGGCCGGATCGAGGGTCTCGAGGTGGCGGCCGCGGTGCTCACCGCTGCGGATGCCGCGCTCGGGGATGCCTGACCGCCCAGGCTCACCTCGGCCGAGGGTGACCTCGACGGATGCCGGCCCGCGCTACCGCTCGACGAGCGTCATCTCGAACGAGTAGAGATCGGGCCGGTAGCAGTGCTGGCCCCACTCCACTGCGCGGCCCGAGTTGTCGAACGCGGTGCGCGACATCGTGAGCACGGCGCTGCCCTTCGGGATGTCGAGGAGTCCCGCCTCGTGCGCGGTCGCGTCGCGCGCGCCGATGCGCTGCTTCGCGACCCGCATCGTCACGCCCCGCGCGCGGAGCAACTGGTAGAGGCCGTGCTTCGAAAGGTCACCGAGGTCGATGTCGGTGAAGTCCGAGGGCAGCACGTTGTCGAGGATCGCGATCGGCACTCCGCCGGCCGAGCGGAGTCGCTTGATATGGAGCACCGGGCTGCCGACCTCGACGCCGAGCTCCTCGGCCATCCGCTCATCGGCTTCACCGATCTCGGTCGACAGCACGCGCGTGTCGGGCTTCTGGCCCGAACGCTCCAGGTCCTCGTAGAGACTCGTGAGCTCGACGCCGCGGCTGACCTTGCCGTGCACGACCTGCGTGCCGATGCCGCGTCGACGCACGAGCAGGCCCTTGTCGACGAGCTCTTGGATGGCGCGGCGGATGGTCGGCCGGGACAGCCCGAGTCGATTGCCGAGCGCGACCTCGTTCTCGAGGCGGGAGCCGGGCGGGAGCGTGCCGTCGTGGATCGCCTGCTCGATGCGGCTGGAGATCTGGAAGTACAGCGGCACGGGCCCGGACCGGTCGAGATCGATGAACAGGTCGACCGGGAGCGACTGATTCGGTTCCGCCATGAGTGCCTCTCCTGTCGCGCCGGTCGCGACATCGCGACGTCGCGACCCTGCGCGACATGTTGTCAAGACAATAACAGCCCTTTCCATTCTCAGACAATGTCAGGTCGCGCGTCGCGCAGATTCGTGCCATTGGAAAGATTTAGGTTGTATTGTCCTGACATATTGCCTACCCTCGATCCCGAGGCGCATCGACGCGCACGCGTCGACCGCTCCGCTCAGACCACGGAGGACCCATGACCGACGCACCCACCATCGACGCCGCCACGCTCCCCCTGCGGGTCGCTGCTGAGACGACCCCGACGAGCCTCTGGAACGACTCGGCCGACCCGGAGGAGCTCTCCCGCTCGATCGGGTTCGGCGCCGTGGGCGCCACCTGCAATCCGGTCATCGCGCTCGCCGCCATCCGCAACGACCTCGCGACCTGGGGCCCGCGCATCTCGCAGCTCGCGGAGGAGCACCCCACCGCAGGCGAGTCCGAGTTGGGGTGGATGGTCGTCGAGGAGCTCTCGATCGAAGCGGCGCGCCTCCTCGAGCCCGAGTTCCGACGCAGCGGCGGCCGCAACGGCCGCCTGTCGATCCAGACCGACCCGCGCCTGCACCGCGACGCCGATGCGCTCGTCGAGCAGGCGGTGCGTTTCTCGCGCCTCGCCGAGAACATCATCGTGAAGATCCCGGCGACGGCCACCGGCATCCTCGCGATCGAGGAGGCGACGTTCCGCGGCGTCAGCATCAACGCGACCGTGTCATTCACCGTCCCGCAGGCCCTCGCGGTCGCCGAGGCGATCGAACGCGGGCTCGACCGTCGAACCGCCGCCGGCCTCCCCGACCACGAGTTCGGGTCAGTCGTCACGATCATGGGCGGACGCCTCGACGACTGGCTCAAGGCCTGGGTGGAGCGCAATCGCGTACTCATCGACCCCGGGTACCTGGAATGGGCCGGTGTCGCGGCTCTCAAGCGCGCCTACGAGCTGTTCATCGAGCGCGGGTACCGCTCGCGCGTGCTCTCGGCCGCGTTCCGCAACCACATGCAGTGGTCGGAGCTCCTCGGCGGCGACCTCGTCGTCTCGCCGCCGTTCGCCTGGCAGCAACTCATCAACGACAATGCGATCCCCGTCGAGCACCGCATCGATCGACCCGTCGACTCGCGCATCATCGAGGTGCTGCTCGAGAAGGTCCCCGAGTTCCGGCGCGCGTACGAGCCCGACGGCATGACGGTCGACGAGTTCGCCGACTTCGGTGCGACCCGGCGGACGCTCCGCCAGTTCCTCGAGGCGGATGCCGCGCTCGACGCGCTCGTCCGCGACATCCTCGTCCCGGCGCCCTGACGGCTCGGCCCGGGGAGCGTCGGTCGGGCACGATGGACCGCGATGCCGACGTTCACCGGGCCCGATTGGCTGCTCCTCGCGCTGGCCGCCTTCGCGGTCGGCGCGGCCAAGAGCGGCATGCCCGCGCTCGGCCCGATCCCGGCCGCGCTCTTCGCGTCGGTCCTCCCGGCGAAGGCCTCGACCGGCGCCGTCCTCGGGCTCCTGCTCGTCGGCGACCTCATCGCGGTGCGGATGTACCACGCCCACGCCGACTGGAAGGTCCTCCGCCGCCTCCTGCCGTCGGTGCTCGTCGGCATCCTGGTGGGCGTCGTCGTCCTCTGGGCGGCGAACGACGTCGTCGTGCGCCGGATCATCGGCGCGACGCTGCTCGCCCTGGCCGTGCTCAGCGTCGTGCTGATGCTCCGACGTCGTGCCGACGCCGCGGCCGGGCGGGAGCCACGTCCGGTCCCCCGCGCGCTCTCGTGGCTGTTCGGCCCGCTCGGCGGGTTCACGACCATGATCGCGAACGCCGCCGGCCCGGTGATGACGCTCTACTTCGTGGCCTCCCGCCTGCCGGTGCAGGCGATCCTCGGCACCGCGGCCTGGTTCTTCCTCATCGTCAACACGATGAAGGTGCCGTTCTCGGTGGGCCTCGGGCTCATCACCCCGGAGTCGCTGCTGCTGAACCTGCTGCTCGTGCCGGCGCTCGTGCTGGGCGCCCTCGGCGGCCGGATGGCGGCCCGCCGCATCTCGCAGGTGTGGTTCGAGCGCGTCGTACTGGTGCTGACCTTCGCGTCGGGCGTGTACCTGCTCTGGTGAGCACTCCACCGTCGGGCCGGCAACCGGTCAGCAGCTCACATGACGACGCAGTGGCCCCACGGATTCCCCGCCCAACGAGCGACGCCTCGGCCCCATCGGGCCGAGGCGTCGCCTTCTCGTGGATGGCTATCCACAGGTCAACTGCGTGATGCTGGGGGTCGCTTCGCAGGCTGAGCGCGATGTCCCATTCCGACTCGGGCGCGGCCAAGCACAGTCCCGGGTCGGCGATGCTGCTGACCGTGAGGCGCAAGTGGACGTCTTACTTCTCCTTCTTGCCGATCGAGAATTCGAGCACCGTGGTGTCACCGAGCGAGTTGGTCGCCTCGATGACGTTGACGCCGCGCACGACCCCCGGGTAGTCGGGCGTCAGCTGGTCGAGATCGAACGACGTACCCGTCGCGGGCCCCTGTTCGACCCCGTTGAGCAGGATGCTCGTGAGTTCGCAGGCGGGCGTCTCGATCACGTACGACGCCTTGCGATACACGCCGTCCTCGCCGACGGTCCACTTGGCTTCGTCCTTGACGGTGATCGTCGGGGCGACCGGGACGATCATCCATTCCTGGGTGCCGTCATCCGCACCGAGACGCAAGGCCACGTCGCCGTCGGCCGTGCCGGTCAGGTACAGGTCATCGCTGCCGGTCGCGAGGAACCGTACATGGCCGTCGTCGGCGTCCTGGATGGTCCAGCGGCCGCCGTCGTTCTCGTCGACCCACTGGGCGATGTCCTGTCCGTCGTACGCGCCTCCGCCCCACATCGCCACGGAGCGACCACCGGAACGGTTGAGGAGTTCGACCGTCCCGTCGCCCTCGTCGATGACATGCCAGTTCTGCGTGTCCTCACGTTCGGAGCACTGGTCTTCGAGCTGGATGTCGGGCACCCACTTCGGGAAGTCGAACTCGGCGTCGCTGATATTGCCGCCGGTGCCGAGCACCTTCCCGGTGGCACGGTTGACGACCTGGTAGTAGTCATCTTGCGAGTGCCCGAGGTCGACCTCGCCGTAGCGGATGACCGCCCCGGTGAAGGGGCCGCCCCAGGTGCCCTGGAGGATGACGATGCGGCCGGTGCCCTCGACGTACTGGAGGTTGCGGCTGTAGCCGGAGCCCATCGTGGTGTTGTACTGCTGCCAGAGGCCGTCGCTCGCGCCGGACTCGTTGACCCAGACGTCGCCATTGCCGGCGGCGTTGTACACCAGGCGGCCGTCGGGCAGCGCGATCACGACCGGGCTGCCGCCCCACGAGAGTCCTTGGGCGCCGGGGTAGAAGGGCAGGCCCTCCGCCATGTCCTCGTTCCAGCGGCTGATCTGCTCCCCGGTGTCGTCACCATCGGAGAAGAAGTCGAGCGGATCCGCCGAGAGTTCGAAGCGTACGTTCGCCTCTGCCGGCCAGCCCCAGGTCTCGGACCCGAAGTACTCGTAGGTGAGCATGTAGAGCCCGTCGGTCGTGGGCACGATATTCGTCATGCCGGGTCGACCGTGCCCGATCTGGGGCGAGCCGTTGAAGTCGACCGTCTCGCCGGCCACGTCCACCACGGGTTCGCTCCACTCCCCCTCGCCGTCCCATGTCCGGTGGACCAGGATCTGACGGCCGGAGTCGGGACCGGTCTCGTTGTCGGGCGTCAGCTCGGGTACGCCGGTCACCGGGTCGTAGCCGACGTAGTCGTTCTCGTCGGAGTAGTACGTGACGAGGAGACCGTCGTGGACGTGCAGGTGCGGTTCCCAGAGCGGATCGATCTGCGCGTGCTCGTTGGCCTCGGCGATGGCCGAGCCGATGTTGCCGGCGCTGCCACCCTGCCATCCACCGGTCGCGATGATGTCGACCACGTCCCAGCTCTCGGCCTGGTCGGTGCTGGCGAAGAGCGCGATGGCCATGTCGCGGCGGTCGCCGTCGTTGGTGGGCACCCACTCCGGGTCGGCGGCCTTCTGTTCGCGATAGAACTCGTCCTCGCCGGACACGACCGTGGCGAGCAGCAGCGTTCCGGCCTCGAGATCGCCGACGTCCTCGGGGAGCACGTACAGGTACGGGTTCGTCCAGTTGCTGGTGTACGGATCGAACTCGGGGTCGTCGGAGAGGAACGCCGGCGCCTGCACTTCCGAAAGGGGCTGCCAGCTGGACCCGAGGTCGTCGCTCGCGTAGATCGGCATGGTCTGGCCGATCGCACCAGTGGTGTCGTCCTCGTACTCGACGACGGTGGACCGCTCGAAGGCGGCGACCAGCCTTCCGCTCGGGAGCTGGGCCGACTTGGGGTAGACGGCGCAGTTGCCGAGTCCCTTGAGGCAGTCCTGGTCGCCGACCTCGTACACGATGCCGCCTTCGGGGTCGTAGGCCTGGGCTGGTGCGAGTGGGGCGATCAGGAGCAAGGATGCGACGGCCCCGGCCGCGATCCCCTTCGTCTTCCACGACGACATGAGTTCTCCTTCGACGAGTGATGTGTGCTTGCCCGGGAACCACGGCTGTTCGAGTCGTCCCCAGTGACGGTGCGGGCCACGCTAGCAGGAATGTTGCCGGAAACATACCCTTCTCTCGACAGTTCGTTGCTTCTGCCTGCGAGGTCGGCTCAGCGCGGGTCAGCGGGCCCGGATTACCGGGCCCCCGACCGTTTCCGCCACGGCGAACGTGGGCTATGGAATGGTGATGGTCGCCACCGCCGACACGTTCCCTGCCCCGTCGGTCGCCCGGTACTGGACGTCGACGCTCTTCCTGCCGTTGAACTTCACCGGCGCGGTGTACTTGGTCCAGTTGGTGGCGCCCGCGGTGCGGTACTGGATCGAACTCACGCCGGAGGCGTCATCGATGGCCGTGAGGGTGAGGGTTCGTCCCTCGACGGACGCGGAGACGACTGGCGGCGTGGTGTCGGCGGGAGGGGTGATGCCTTCCGCGTACAGCTTCCATTCCTGCGTGCCGTTGTCCGCGTATGTCGCGAGGCTGAGCGGTGCCCCGTTCGAACCGCCGGTGAGGTAGAGCGACGAGTTCGCGGTGGACTGGAAGCGCACGTGGTCCCCCGTCGTCGGCACGATGTTCCAGAGCCCGCCGGCCACGTCGTCGACCCACTGCCCGATCGAGGCGCCGGTGTATGCATTGCCGCCCCAGATCGCGGCCGCGCGGCCGCCCGACTTGTTGAGGAGCGTGGCGGCACCGTCGTCCTTGGTGACGACGTGCCAGTACTGGGTGTCCGCAACGGACGTGGCACCGAAGGCCTCGAGGCGAACGTCCGCGGCGTCGCCGTTGCCGATGTTGGCGTCGGTGATGTTCCCCCCGGTGCCGATCACCTGGCCGCTGGCGCGGTTCACGACGCTGTAGTACGGCCCTGCGGAGCGACCGACGTCGACGTGGCCGAAGCGAATGGTCGACGGGGTCGTCGCCCCCTCCCACGCCGCCTGCAGGATGACGATCCGCCCGGTGGCCTGGTCGTACTGGAGGTTGCGCGAGTACCCGCCCGGCATCGTGGTCTGGAATTGCGTCCAGACGCCGTCGCTCGCACCTGACGTATTGACCCAGATGTCGCCGCTGCCTGCCGCGTTGTAGACGAGCCTGCCGTCCGCCAGAGCCTTGAGCACGGGGCTACCGCCCCACGTGAGGCCCCGTGATCCTGGCGCGAACGGGAGATCTCCCTGCTGGCCGTTGGCGAGGCTGATCTCCCGGCCGTTCGGGTCGCCGTCGGCGTAGAAGGCGAGCGGGTCGTCGACCATCTTGAATCGGACGTTTGCTCCGCCCCCGAAGTACTCGAAGGTGAGCATCCATTTTCCGTCGGTCGTCGGGGCCACGTAGGCCATGCCGGGCCGACCCCCGCCGATCTGCTGTGCGCCGTTCCAGTTGAACGTGTCGCCTGAGACGTCGACGATCGGTCCGCTCTATGCGGCGCTCGCGCCATCCCACGTCCGGTGCGCGAGGATCTGCGCGCCCGAGTCGGGAGCCGTCGCGTTGTTCGGGTCGAGCGTGGGGACGCCGGTGCCGGCATTCATCCCGACGTAGTCGTTCTCGTCGGAGTAGTAGGCGATCAACTGGCCGTCGCGTGCCATCAGGTGGGGCTCCCACACGGGGTCGATCTGCGCGTACTGGTTCGCGTCGGCGATGTTCGTGCCGGTGGCCCCGGCCGAACCGCCCTGCCATCCGCCCTTCGCGATGATGTTCTCCAGCTCCCACGTCGTGCCTTGGTCGGTGCTGGAGTACAGCGCGATGGCGATGTCCGAGCGGTCGCCGTCGTTGTTCGGCACCCAGTTCGGATCGGCGGCCGTGTGCTCGAGGTAGTAGTGGTCGTCGCCGGAAACGACGCTCGCGAGGAGCAGCGTGCCGGCGGCGAGGCTCCCGACGTCCTCGGGGAGCACGTACAGGTTGGGGTTGGTCCAGTTGCTGATGTAGGGGTCGTACTGGGGGTCACTCGAGACGTAGGCGGGCGCCTCGACCTCGGTGAGGTACTGCCAGCTGTCGCCGTGATCGTCACTGACGTAGATCGGCAGCGTCTGGCCGTCCGCACTTCCCGAACTCGGGACGATGGACCGCTCGAACGACGCGACGATGCGGCCGCTCGGAAGCTGGACCGACTTGGGATAGATCGCGCAGTTGCCGAGGCCCTTCAGGCAGTCCGTCCCGCTCGGCAGCTGGTACAGCACACCCGGGGTCGGGGTGTACGCCTGGGCGACGACCGGCGTGAACAGCAGGGCGGATGCGACTGCTGCGACTGCGCCTGCCCGGAACCGTTTCATCGTCTTCGATGACATGAGCTCTCCTTCGAGTCCGACTCGTTCGGGCAACGTAGTATTAATGTTGCCGGAAACATGGCGTGTTTCGCCGGAGCATCGTCGCGCTCGAACGAATGAGCCTCGGCCCGGTCGCACGACGTGACGCGGCCCTCCGCGGGCGCGGGTACCGTGGGGTACGAGGACAGCACGGAGGAGCGATGGCCATCGAGGAGCCCAGAAGCGTGCCGGAGGCGGTTCCCGGCGGCGAAGCGACCACCGGGCCGCGAGTGGCGCGCTCGACGCTGCGGAGGGTCTCGGCCGGTCGCGCAGGTCGAGCGGCGACCATCTACGACGTCGCCCTCGCCGCCGGAGTCTCGCACCAGACCGTGACGCGGTACCTGAACGGTTTCGCCGGAATCCGGCCCGCCACCCGGGAACGCGTCGAGAAGGCGCTCAAGGAGCTCGACTACCGACCGAACCTCGCGGCACGAGCCCTGAACTCGGGCCGCTCGCAGCGCGTGGGTGCGATCACCCACGAACTCGACCAGTTCGGCCCGAGCAAGATCCTGCAGGGGGCGACGACCGCGGCTCGGGATGCGGGCTTCGTGCTCGACATCGTGACGGTCGACCTCGCCCGCCCTGACGTGCTGAACGAAGCCATCGAGATGCTGCGTCGCCACGATCTCGCCGGCGTTCTGGTCATGTCATCGACCGACACGATGTCCGAAGCGCTGGCGACGGCGGACTTCGGAGTGCCGGTCTATCTCGGCGCCGAGCCGGACGACACGAGCGGCACGGACCCGTCCGAACTGACCCAGTTCGGTTTCCCGGCGCTGTTCGATCACCTGGTGGGTCTCGGACATCACACGTTTCTGCACATCGCCGGGCCGGCGGAATGGTCTGCCGCGCGAAACCGTTCGCGCGCCTACTCGACCGCGCTCGCCGCCCGCGGGCTCTCGTCGGCCGGCGTGCTCCAGGGCGACTGGTCGGCGCGCTCGGGCTATGAGGCGGTGATGGCTGCTCCCGACCTCGCCGGTGCCACCGCCATCGTCGCAGCGAACGACCAGATGGCGCTGGGCGCGATCCTCGCCCTCACGGAGCGAGGTCTGCGGGTCCCGGAGGATGTCAGCGTCGCCGGCGTCGACGACATCCCTGAGGCGGCGTACTTCTCGCCTCCGCTGACGACGCTCCGCGTCGACTTCGCAGCGCAGGGGCGGGCGGCGTTCTCGACACTGCTTCACAAGATCAGGGGCGAGGCGCACGCGCTCGAACCCGCCTTGCATGCCGACCTGATCGTGCGCCGGTCGACGGCGCGAGCACCTGCCTCCGGCTGATCACACCGGGCGAGCGAGGCCGCCGTGCGCATCCCGCACGCCGAGCGCTTCCAGGTACTCGTTCGAGAACACGCCGGTCGGGTCGAGTTCCCGGAAGAGCGAGCGCGCGAGCGGAAGGCGCGGGTACGCAGCCGCGATCCGGTCGGCGTCGAACGCGTGCCACTTGCCCCAGTGCGGGCGGACGTCGAAGGGAGCGAGCACCTGCTCGATGCGCGGCAGCAGGGCGCGGACGGCGACCTCGTCCCGGGCCCAGGTGAAGTGGATCCCGACGCTGTCGCGCCCCGAGGCGGGACCGAGCCAACTGTCGTCCGCGGCGATCGTGCGCACTTCGGTGATGATCAGGTGGGGGTCGATCTCGGCCGCGAGTCCTCGCACCGCCGCGATCGCCGCCGCCGCGCGCGTGCGCGCCACGAAGTACTCGGACTGGATCTCCTCACCGAACGACGGCGTCTCCTCGAGGCGGAAGTGCGGCATCCGCAGCAGCCACGGCCCCTCACTGCCGTCCTGCGGCGTCCAGCTCCGCTGATCGAACCGCTCGTCGGGCTCGGCCTCCCGCGTGGTCGCCAGCACGGAGTCGTCGAACGAGGCGTCCGTACGCTGCTTCACGAGGACCCTCTCGACCGAGGGCGAACCCCAGTGCGTGAACAGGCTCACACTGGTGCCGCTCGCCGTGACCTCGTCGAACCGCTCCGCGAGCACGCCCCAGTCCAGGCCGATGTGAAGCCGCTGGCGGACCCGGTACGACGGCTGCACCGCGAGTTCGATCCTCGTGACGATGCCGTAGGAGCCAAGCCCGACGACGAACCCTCCGAATCGCCAGTCGTCCGATTCGACGCGCTGCAGCGCGCCCGCGGCATCCACGAACTCGATCGCCCGCACGGCGTCTGCGAGCATCGGGAGCCGGTCGCCTGAGCCGTGCGTGCCGGTCGACATCGCCCCGGCGACCGAGATGTGGGGCAGCGAGCCCATGTTGTGCAGGGCCAGTCCGTGCTCCTCGAGCCAGAGCGCGAGCTCCCCGTAGCGGATGCCGGCGCCGACCGAGACGCGGTCACCGCCGCCGAGCACGCGCGGCGCCGGCGGGACGTCGAGGACGGAGACGAGCGTCCCAGCGGAGTCGGCGATCTCGTTGAACGAGTGCCTTGTGCCGAGCGCGCGGACGGGGCCCGGTCGGCTCCGGAGGACTTCCTGCACCTCCGGCACGGACCGCGCCGCGATGAGGCGGCGTGCCCCGAAGCGATGCGTCCCCGACCAGGTTTCGCCGACTCCGGTCATCCGTCCGTGTCCGTCGCGACGATCGCGACGCCCTGCGGAGGGAGGACGAGCCCGGGGGCGTTCGAGCCGGAGAGCAGGTCGGTCCCCGCCAAGGTCAGTTCGGCGTCGTCGCCGCCGTGGTTGATGATCACGACGTACTCGCCGCGACGGACGATCTCGAGCGCTCCGCCCGTGCCGACCGGGTCGGGGCGTGCGATGCCGGCGTCCTCGAGGATGGCGCCGGCGAGGCGCGCGTGCGCGTCGGGCTCGGGCAGCGTCGCGACGTACCATCCGGTTCCGCCGCTCGAGGCGCGCCGGGTGATCGCGGGCCATCCTGCCAGCGCTCCATCGGTGAACGTCGACATCGCCTCCGCGTCGTCGAGGCGGACGAACTCGGCCCATGTCGCGCCGAGCGCATCGCCGCCGAGTACCTCGCCCGTGATCGGGACGGGCGGGGCGTCGCCCTCCCCGGTCGCTCGCAGGTCGGGCGCGGCGGGTGGCGCGAATTCCTCGATGCGGATGCCGAGCGCTTCGCGAAGCGGCGCGCCGAGGTACCCGCCGAGGCGGATGTGGAGGTGCTCGTCGGTGATCGCCGTGCCGAAGCCGGCGACCAGCGTGCCGCCGGATCGCGCGAAGGCGGCGAGGTTCTCGACCTGCGCGTCGGTGGCCACGAAGTGGGCCGGCGCGACGACGAGTCGGTAACCCGACAGGTCGGCCTCGGCTCGGACGAAGTCGACCGTCACGCCGAGCGAGCTGAGCGCACGGTGCCACGCGAAGAGGACTTCGACGTACGAGACGGTGGTCGGCGAGGCCGGCTGCTCGATCGCCCACCAGCTGTCCCAGTCCATCGCGATGGCGACCTGGGCCGGCACGCGGCTGCCCTCGAGGCCGACCTGATCCCCGGAGAGCCGCTGGAGCTCGGCGCCCAGTGCTTCGATCTCGCGCCACACGCGGGTGTCCGTGCCGCCGTGCGGGACCATCCCGGAGTGGAACTTCTCGGATCCCGCCTCGGACTGCCGCCACTGGAAGAAGAGCACCCCGTCCGCACCGCGCGCGACCGCTTGGTACGACCAGGCGCGCATCATGCCGGGCGCCTTCGGCGCGTTCCGTGCCCGCCAGTTCACCGCACTCGGCGCCTGTTCCATGAGTATCCACGGCGCGCCGCCGCCGAGCGAGCGCATGAGATCGCGGACCATCGCGGCATACTCTGCGGAGTTCGGATCGGCCGGATCCGGATAGGTGTCGTCCGAGACGACGTCCACCCTGGGCGCCCACTTCCAGTAGTCGACCGGCTTGAAGAAGCCCATGAAGTTGGTGGTGATCGGCACGTCCGACGAGGCGCGGATGACCTCGACCTCGGCGTCGTAGCAGGCGAGCAGTTCGTCGCTGGAGAACCGGTCGAAGTCGAGCAACTGGGTCGGGTTGCGGAAGGTCGGCGCCGCGCGCGGTGGCTCGATCTCGTCGAACGCGTCGTACCGTTGCGACCAGAAGGCGGTGCCCCAGGCCCGGTTCAGCTCCTCGATGGAGCCGTATCGCGCTTCGAGCCAGGTGCGGAAGGCCGCGGCGGAGACGTCGCAGTAGCACCGGCTCACGTGGCATCCGTACTCGTTGTTGACGTGCCACAGTTCGAGAGCGGGATGGTCGGCGTAGCGTTGAACCATCCGCTCGACCAGCCGCCGCGCGTGCTCGCGGTAGGCGGGTGAGCTCGGGCAGTACTGCTGGCGGCTGCCGACCGCCAGGCGCACGCCGTCCTCCGTGACGGGAAGCGTCTCCGGGTGCCGCTTCGCCAGCCACGGCGGCGGCGACGCGGTGGCCGTCGCCAGGTCGACGCGGATACCGCCGGCGTGCAGGGTGTCGAGCACGTCGTCGAGCCATCCGAAGTCGTACTCACCCGGGCGCGGTTCGAGTCTCGCCCACGAGAACACGGCCACCGTGGCGAGGCTGATGCCGCCGCGCTGCATGAGCTGGACGTCGCTGTCCCAGACATCACGCGGCCACTGCTCGGGGTTGTAGTCGCCGCCGTACCAGATCGTCATCGTCGCGTCTCCTCGTGTGCAGGTTCCGGTCGTGTTCGAGGGGCCCGCGGCGTCATCCCTTCACGCTCCCTGTGGCGAGCCCGGACTGCCAGTAGCGCTGCAGGAACAGGAACGCGATGATCAGCGGCACGATCGAGATGAACGAGCCGGTGATCACGGTGGAGAACAGCGCCTGAGATCCGCCTCCGGCGTTCGCGGCGGCCTGCAGCTGGGCGAGGCCGACCGTGATCGGGTAGAGATCCGAGCTGTTGAGCATGATCAGGGGCAGGAAGTAGTTGTTCCAGGTCCCCACGAGGGCGAACAGGAAGACGGTCACGAGCGCCGGGCCGAGCAGTCGCAACCCGACCTGCCAGAAGATGCGGAACTCCCCCGCGCCGTCGACGCGGGCCGCCTCGATGAGCTCGTCGGGGATCGCGTCGGCCGAGTACACCCGCATCAGGTAGACGCCGAACGGGCTCACCAGCGAGGGGATGATGATCGCCCACGGGGTGTTGGTCAGTCCTGCCTGCGAGAACAACAGGTAGGTCGGCAGCGCGAGCGCGGTCAGGGGGATCATGATCGCACCGAGCGTCGCGCTGAACAGTGCCTTCCTGCCGGGGAAGTCGTACTTCGCGAACGCGTAGCCCGCCATGGCCGACAGCAGCGTCGCGCCGACCGCCGCAGCACCGGCGTACAGGACGGTATTCAGGAGCCAGCGGGTGAAGATCCCGCCGCGAACCGTGAACAGGGTCTGCAGGTTCTCGAAGAACGAGAAGTCGCCGCCGAACCAGAGCCCGAACGTCGTGAACAGCGCCTGGTTGTCCTTCGTCGACGAGACGAGGAGCCACCAGAGCGGCAGGATGAAGTACGCGACGCCCAGCCAGAGCAGCACCGTGAGCAGCGAGCTCCGACGCTTCTCCGGGTCGAAGGCCTTGGCACGGCGGGCTCGCTTCGGGGCGCCGACGGTGACCGCGGCGCGGGTCTCGAGGGAGGTCATGAGGGGGTCTCCGTCTCGGTCAGTGCCCGTCGTTCGCGTCGCTCGGTTGCCAGCTGGAACGCGTAGGACAGCACGGCGATCACGATTCCGAGGAGGAACGCGATCGAGGCGGCGTAGTTCAGTTCGCGGTTCTGGAAGGCGAGGTTGTAGGCGTAGTAGTTCGGGGTGAACGACCGGGTGATCGCGTCGGGTGCGATCGCGTTGAGCAGGCTGGGCTCGGCGAACAGCTGGAACGTTCCGATGATCGAGAAGATCACGGTGAGGATGATCGCCGGGCGGATCGCGGGGATCTTGATGCTCCACGCGATCCGGAACTGTCCGGCACCGTCGATCTCGGCCGCCTCGTACAGGTCGCTCGGAATCGCCCGGAGGGCGGCGTACATGATGATCATGTTGTAGCCGACGAACTCCCAGGTGACGATGTTCATCATCGAGCCGAGGATGTTCCCTGCGGACAGGAAGTCGGGCGTTCCCCAGCCGACCGCACGCGCGACCTGGGCGAGGGGTCCGAAGTCCGGCCCGTACAGGTAGCCCCACATCAGGGTGGCGACGACCGCGGGCACGGCGTACGGCATGAACACGAGCAGTCGGACGCCCTTCGCGCCGCGCGCGCGGCCGCTGTCGAGCGCGAGCGCGAAGAGGAGTGCGAGGCCGAGCATGATCGGGACCTGGACGATGAAGAACAGGCCCATGCGCAGGAGGCTTCCGATGAACGCGGAGTCCTGGATGGCGCGGATGTAGTTGGCGAACCACGCGAACTGCTCGCCGCCGATCAGCTTGCTCTCGAAGAGGCTCAGGTAGCCGGCGTACATGAGCGGGATGACGAGCATCGTGAGGAAGACGAGGAAGAACGGGAGGATGAACAGGTAGGCCGCGCGGTTCTGCCTGCGCTTGTTCGCGTTGCCTCGTCGAGCTGGAGCTGTTGGGTGGCGCTCGGCGGCGAGCGCCGGTGACTGCGACACGATGGTCCTCACTTCGCTGTGATCGGACCGGCGGTTCCCGCCGGCGGGGTGGGTCGGGGCGCCCGTCGTGGGGGTCGACGGGCGCCCCGCGGGCTCACTCGACCGTGAAGCCCTGGCCTTCCGCGTAGCTGACGAGCTGATCCTGCCACTCGTCGAGCGCGGCTGCGATGTCGCCCTTCTCCGCGACGACCGAACCGATCGTCTCCTCGTAGGTGGAGTAGACGTACTCCATGAACGGCACCCACTGGAAGTCGGTGTCGACCGTCTCGGAGATGTCGGCGAACAGCTTGTTCACCTGCTGGCCGCCGTAGAACTCCGACTCCTGGTCGATGAAGTCCGGGTTCTCGAGCACCGAGAGCTGCGGCGGGTAGAGGAACTGCTCGGTCGCGAGCTTCATCGCCGACTCCTCGTCGTGGTTGATGAACTTCGCGAGCTCGTACGCGGCGATCGGGTTCTCGCTGGTCGCGAGGACCGCGTCGGACGATCCGCCCCAGTTGCCCGAGACCTGCTCGCCCGCGCTCCACTGCGGGAGCGGGGCCGCCCGCCAGAGGCCAGAGGTGCTCTCAGCAGTGCCCTGGAGGAAGATCGGCCCCCAGGCTGCAGTCAGCCAGCCGGCGTACTTGCCGTTCGCGAGGCCCTGGTACCACTGGTCGGAGAAGTCCGTGTCGACGGAGATCAGGTCCTGCTGGATCAGTTCGGTCCAGTAGTTCGCGACCTCCTTCGCCGTGTCGTTGTTCACGTCGATGCCGACCGTCTCGGCGCCGTCGTAGGTGAACGGCTGCACGCCGGCCTGCCACATGAAGCCGATCATCTGACCGGCCTGCGTGGCGCCGAGGTTCGAGATGTAGGAACCGGTCTCGTCCTTGACGGCCTTGGCCGCCGCGGCGTAGTCGTCCCAGGTCTCGGGTGCCTCGGTGATGCCGGCCTCGCTCAGGATGTCCTCTCGGTACAGGTTGCCCATCGGGCCGACGTCCTGCGGAACCGCCCACACCTCCTCGTTCGGCGACACCTGGTTCCACGCCCAGCCGACGTAGTCGTCGGCGATGTCGTCAGCACCGTAGGGGGTGAGGTCGAGCAGGGACTCGGTCAGGACGAACGACGGGATGTACTGGTACTCGACCTGTGCGACATCCGGTGCCCCCTCGCCGGCCTCGAGCGCGCTGCGGAGCTTCTGATAGTGCTCGAGGCCCTGGCCGACGTTCTCGACCGTGACGTTGATCGCGGGGTACTGCTCCTCGAACAGCGCCACCTCGTTCTCGATGTCCGGGACCCAGGTCCAGAACGTGAGGTCGGTCGGCGTGTTGAGGGCCTCCTCGCGCTGCTCATCGGTGATGGCGTCGCTGGTCGTCCCACCGTCACCGCCTCCGCTGGGTGCGCAGCCGGTCAACACGAGACCGACGGTGGCAGCGCCGGTGACCAGCGCCAGTGCTGTCTTACGTGCCTTCTTCATCATTGACTCTTTCTGTGGTTGGAGGATCGCACGATCCCTTGGTGCTCACCGGATGAAGGTCCGCGCCGACCAGGCGTCCAGTGAGACATCGGTTCCCGCCGCCAGTTCGGCTCCGGTGGCGGGCTCGGTGACGGTGACCGCGAGCGTGATGGTTCGCGGCTCCCATCCCCAGTTGAAGACGAACCAGGCGCGCCGACCCTCGGGGAGCGATCCGGATGCCACCGTGATCGGCAGCTGGACCTCCCCCGCGAGTGCGTCGGCGTGCCCGGGCCGGTCCGTCGCCCAGCGGACGATGCCGCGGGCCAGTTCGGGGTCGGGCACGCAGCCGACGACGGTGACGCGTCCGTCGCCGACGGCGTGGCTGGTCACGGCCGCGAAGGCCGAGAATCGGGGGTGGTCGTATCGGGCGAGCACATCGGCCTCGTCGGCGATGAGTCCGTCGATCCAGAGCCGGGCCGAGGCGCCGTCGACTGCGGGGCCATCCGGCTCGGCGACCACCGCGACCGGGTGATCGAGGTTGGAGTACTCCTCGTAGCGGGCGCCCGCGAGATCCGCGAGGCGCGGCGGGGCGACGTCAACGCGTGCACGCGCTTCCTCGTCCGCATACGCGGTCCTCGGGCCGAGCACGAGGTGACCACCGCTCGAGACGTAGTCGCGGAGCAGCTCGAGCTCTGCGTCGGAGGTCACGTAGGCCCCCGCCGCGATGAGCACGGGGAACTGCCGCGCCAGCTCGGCCGCGCCGAGGTCGACGGCCTGGTCGAGGTGCAGGAGCCGCGACTGCCGCCCCGACTCGATCGTCCCCCGATGGAATGAGTCCACGATCCGCTCGTACGACTGTACGTCCGGCTCGCCGTCGAGGCGCAGCGGCGGCATGAACTGCAGCGCGAACCGGCTCGGGTTGGACCAGAGGATCGCGACGTCCGCGTCGGGCTCGAACCCGTCGAGTACGTCACCCAGCTTCGCCAATTCGGCGCCGAGCTCCGAAACCTCGCGGTAGACCCGACCGGGGACGAGGCTGTGCGGGAGCACGCCTCCCCAGTAGGTCTCGAAGCCGTACGGGAGGGTGTGCCAGTGCCAGTACTCGATCATCGCGGCGCCGCGCGAGATGAACGTGAACGCCGCCTGCTTGAGCTGGCCGGGGTACGGGGGGAAGTTCGTGTCGGGGGTGCCGATGGACTGCGCGTTGGTCTCGGTGACGAGGTACCGCCCCTGCTTCGAGGCGTACATGCGATCGGCCTGCCGGAAGAGGCCGGGAACGCCGGTCGTCGTCCAGTGGCTGAGCTGCGGGAGCTCGCGCGATGCGTCGAGGTGGTCCTGCATGCCGTAATAGGGGTTTCCCGCGATGACGTCGAGGTCCCGGGCGAGCCGCTCGTCGTCGAGCGCGGGGCGGCCGTACTGCAGGCAGGTCGTGACGAACTGCCCGGGTCGGCGGTACTCCCGCACGAGGTCGGCCTGCCACGCGATGAACTCGGTCGTCAGCTGTGCCTGGTAGCGGCGCCACGCGAGGTCGTACTGGGGGAACGTGTTCCCGTCCGGTCGCCAGAGCTCGCTCCAGTCGCTGAGGCGGTGCGACCAGTAGGTGAGGCCCCATTCGCGGTTGAGCGTCTCGACGTCGCCGTATTCCGTCCGCAGCCGGTTCACGAACTCCTCGAACACGTGGTCGTTGTGGAAGATCTCGAGTCCGGGCTCGTTGTCCACTTGGAAGCCGATGACGGCGGGATGGCCGGCGTACCGACCGACGACGGCCCGGATGATGCGCTCGGCGTACTGGCGGAACACGGGGTGCGAGTAGTCGACTTCCTGGCGTGCCCCCCACGGGATCGGCTCGCCGGTGCGGCGCTCGGCCGCGATCTCCGGGTGCGCGACCTGCAGCCAGGGCGGCACGGCGTAGGTCGGCGTCCCGAGGATCACCCGGATGCCACGCCGATGAGCGCCGTCGAGCACCGGCTCCAGCCACTCGAGGTCGAACTCGCCGTCGCGCGGCTCCCACGTGGACCAGACCGACTCGCCGACGCGGATGACGTTGATGCCCGCCTCCACCATCAGGTCGAGGTCGATCTCCGTCCGCTCGCCACGGTGGTACTCGGCGTAATACGCGACGCCGAAGAGCAGACCGCTCATCGGCTGGACGGGGGTACGGGATGTCATCGGTGCTACTCCGTTGTAGTTCGGGCGATTCGATCAGGTCGTGTCAAACCTTGGCGATCTCGTCAATGTTGTCGGAAACATCTTTACGACACAAGAATGTGGTCGATAACATCGATCTGTCAAGTCACATTTGTGTGAAGCTGCGCAACCCGTTCCGCGCCGTTGCCGCAGGGCTCACTCCAGCGCAGAAGGACCCGCGACATGGGCGAATCCACGGAATCGATCGACGCCGACCCGGCGGTCGCGACGCCGCCCCCTGACCCGAACGCGCCCCGGGAAGCGCCCGCACGGGCCGCGACGATCTACGACGTCGCGACCGCCGCCGGCGTATCGCACCAGACGGTGAGCCGGTTCCTCAAGGGCTTCGAGGGCATTCGGCCCGAGACGCGTGCGAAGGTGGTGAAGGCACTCGACGAACTCGGGTATCGCCCGAACCTGACCGCGCGCTCGCTCAAGTCCGGACGCTCCCATCGCATCGGCGCGCTGACGCACGAGATCTCGCAGTATGGACCGAGCCGCATCGCCGAGGGCGCGAGTGCGGCCGCGCGCGAAGCAGGGTACGTCCTCGACCTGGTCTCGCTCGATGCGCACAACCCGAGGGCGATCGAGGAATCGCTCGAGCTGATCACCCAGCACAATCTCGCCGGGATCCTCGCCCTCGCCTCCACGGATGAGATGAAGAGAGCGTTCGAGACGACCGCCTTTCGGGTTCCGGCCTTCATCGCGGCGGAGTCCGACATCCTCACCGACGCGGAGCCGGCCGGGTCGACCGGAGCGGGAATGCCGGCACTGATCGGGCACCTCGCCCTGCTCGGCCATCGTGACGTCGTCCACATCGCCGGTCCGCAGACGTGGTCGGCCGCTCGGAACCGGCTCCGCGCCTACACGGCGGCAATCGAACATGCCGGCCTCCGGTCACGAGCGGTGCTCCGCGGCGACTGGTCCGCGAAGTCCGGATACGACGCGATCGCTGCCCTCGAGGAGCTGCCTGAGGCGACCGCCTATGTGGCCGCCAACGACCAGATGGCACTCGGGGCCATGCTCGCGCTCAAGCAGCGAGGACTGCACATCCCGGACGACGTCAGCGTCGCAGGGGTCGACGACACCCCGGAGGCGGCCTACTTCGACCCACCGCTGACGACGCTCCGCCTCGACTTCGAGGCTCAGGGGCGCGCCGCCGTTCGGGCCTTGCTTTCTCGGATCGAGCCCGACGTCACGGAGCCATCCCCACCGGCATCGCCGCAATTGATGGTGCGGGAGTCGACCGGCCCGGCGAACCAGTCCTGAACGACCTCCTCCCGGACCGCCCGCGAGTCGGTCGACCGAGGTAGTAGATCCCGTCGCGCTTGCGCATCGAGCATCCCTCGTGGAAATGATGCTGTGCCTCGGTCACGACCCCATTGACGATGGAATCCTCCTCGATGGAGATCATGTCGCGATTCAGTCCAGCAACGTTCGCTGAGAACTGGCCCCAGTAGAGGTAGGCCTGACCGACCGACGCCCGGGTCATGCCTCCAGAACGACCTGAACTGTCGAACAGGAAGCAGGCGGCAGTGTGGCCTCGAGCATGCCGCCGACGACCCGCACGTCGTCGAGCGACCGAGGCGCGACAGCCGCCGGATTCTCAGGCGTGTTGTGCGCGTCGAGACTCGGTGCGGTGAGCACACGCCCGACCACATCGGTGACGGTTGCTCCGCGGAGGTCGATGCGAATCGTAGGTGGATCACTCTCGTGCGCGTTCGTCAGTGAGATGAGAGCGGCCCCATCCGGAGGCCGGTGTCTGCTCATCGAAGCGCACTGGAGCCGTCCGCCGCCAATACCAATCGGCTGCGGACTCCATACCCGCCGCCTATGGGCCGGGGCCGCCGCGGTCAGGCGCGCTGGTCGTGCGCCAGGCCGCTCAGCAGGTGGGTGAGGCCGAACTCGAACTCCTCGGCGAGCGGCTTCGGCAGGAGCGGTGCGAGCTCGACGAGGTGCGGGTACGCCATCGGGTCGACCGTGAACGATGGCCGCTGCGCACCGTCGTCCGCGGCGGACTGCATCGCGAAGCCGAGGATGTAGCGGCCCAAGGTCGCGACCGCGGCGGCCGCGACCTCCGGGGGCAGGCCACCGCGCAGCAGGGCTCGCGCGATGCGCTCGCGCAGTGCGATGGCGTGCGGGCCGGTGGGGAACCGTTCGATCAGCAGGGTCGCGACGCTCCGGTGCTGCGCGATGGTGGTGAAGATCGCGGTCGCGGTGCGGTGGCAGACGACCTCCCACGGCTGCTCGTCGTCGTCCTCGACGGCGGGAAGTTCGACCTCCCCCAGCATGCGGTCGATCACGAGGCCGATCAGCTCGGACCGGCCGCTCACGTGCCGGTACAGCGTCGCGGTGCTCGACGAGATCCGCTCGGCGACGGCACGAAGGGTGAGCGCGTCGGCCCCCTGTTCGTCGACGATCTGCAGGGCGGCGTCGACGATGCGTTCCCGGGGGATCCGGGGCCGGCCGGGCTTGCGCTTCTCGGTGAGGGTCATGGGTGCCAGGGGTGTCTCGCGGGGTGGACGCTGTGGTCCCTACGCTACCGCCCGGCCCCCATGACCCGGGTGCGACCGGTCAGTGCCAGCCGATCCAGTCCGAGATCCCGGCGCCCATCACCCGCTCGAGGTCCGCGCCGGCGAGCCACGGGAGGTGGTCGGTGAACATCGAGACGCACTCCCCCCAGGTCGCGGTTTGGCGGGTGATGTCGGTCCCCCAGAACATGCGGTCGGGGCCGAATGCGTCGAACGTGCGTCGAAGCACCTCGTGGGCGCTGGCGAACGGGTAGCCGTCGGTCGCGGCACCGGTGATGCCGCTCGCCTTCACGGCGACGTTCGGGTGCGCGGCCAGGGCGAGCAGCGCGTCGAGGTGGGACGCCGCCCCGGGCAGCGTGTCGAACGGGCCGATCGCGAGGTGATCGAGCAGGAGCCGCATTCTCGGGAAGCGGGGGGCGATGTCGCCGATGAGTGGGAGGTGGTCGGGCATGACCATCAACGCAACCGGGAGCTCCAGTTCGTCGGCTCGGGTCCAGAGCCAGTCCAGCGCGCCGGATCGGAGGATGCCTTCTGCCTCCGGTGCGTAGAGGACGAAGCGCAGGCCGAGCATTCCCGGCTTCGACATCCACTCGTCGACGCGGTGCGGGCCGGCGCTGGCGTCGAGGGGGAACCATCCCATGGTGGCGAACCGGTCTGGGTGGGCCTGCGCCGCCTCGACCGCGTAGTCGTTTGCGTCGGGGTCCCAGATCGCCGGGCAGTTCACGGCGCGGTCGATGCCGGCCTCGTCCATCTCGCGCAGGGCGCGCTCGATCGTGTACGGCGCGCGGTGGTGGTACGGCGGCGCGCCTGCTCCGGTCCAGAGGTGGATCTGCGCGTCCGTGATCTGCATCGCGGTTCCCTTCACTCGGAGTCGGAATCGAAGTCGGAGTGCGAGTCCGCCGCGAGGCGGGCGTGCACCCAGTCCGCGATGAGGTCGTCGCGGTCCGTCCTGTGGTTGTAGATGCAGTGGATGCCGTCGGAGAAGAGCACCATCTGCTTCGACTTGGCGGGCGCGTGGGCGAAGACCGCCTGCGCCATCTCGGACGACACCATCGGGTCGGCGCCGCCCTGGATCACGAGGAGGTCGTAGTCGGCGTTGCCGCCCGGTGCCAGCGGGGTCACCGTCGACCAGACGGCGGTCGCCTGGTCCGGGTCGTCGACGTCGCAGAAGGCGGCCATCTTCGTGAAGAACGTGCCGATGCTCGGGGGCACCATCCAGGGTGCAGGGATGCCGCCGTTGTCGACGCACGCCCGGACACGTGGGTCCTCGTTGGCCACTGCCATCGCGAAGCTGCCGCCCATGCTGTTGCCGACGACTCCGATCGGGAGGCCGGGCACCGAGGTCGCGAGGTGGTCGAGCGCCGCGGTGTACGCGTCGCGCCAGGTCGGGGTGAGGTAGACACCGTGCGTGAACCGGCTCTCGCCCTGTCCCGGCCCGTCGAGCAGGAGGGTCTCGATGCCGCGGGCGGCGAGGGCGTCGCCGATGCAGTCGAAGTCCATGGCATACCCCTCGACCCCGCCGATGACGATCGCGGCGCCGACGCGCGGGCCTGTCGCGGGCACCTGCCATCCGACGACGGCGCCTTCCGGCGTGTCGAGGGTGACCCGGATGCGATCGCAGGCGATTTCGGCGGCGCGGAGGTAGAGGTCGCCCGCACGGGCGTAGATCGCGGTCCGCGCCGGGCCGTCCTCGAGCATCATCACCTGGCTCATCCGCAGCAGCGCCGATGCCCGGCGGAGGGCGGTGATCCGGGTCTGCGTGCCGGCCTCGGCCGCGGCGTCGAGGTTGGCGAGGCAGCGCTCGGCGAGCCGGGTCGCCGCGTCCAGCCAGCCCTCCCCCGCCAGGACCCGCGCCGTCAGTTCGATCGCATCGCTGCGGTCCACGCCGTAGCCGATCAGGCGGTCTTCGGAGAACTGGCGCAGCGCCGCCTGGGACTCCGGCGTGAGCGTCTCGGTGCGGGGGTCGGCGCGAGCCGCGGGGGGTTCGAACGTCAGGGTGCGAACGTCGTCGCGGGCTGCGGGCATGGATTCGACATCGACCATGGTGTGACACGCCTTCGTGTTGGGGGTGGTTCGGGCTCGGGATCGGTCAGGAGGACGGGAAGAGCGGGAGAGCCGGCCAGTCGCGCACGTCGTCGAGCGAGGCGCGTGCGATGGCGGCGACGTAGCCGTCGGGCCGCACGAGCACCGCGCCGTCGCCGGGGATCCCGGTGAATCGGCGGAACGGCTCGTTGGACGAGCCGTCGAGGGCGATCATTCGCACGGGCGCACCGGCGGACGTCCAGGAGAGGTCGCGGCAGGCCTCCGCTGCGCGGTCCCCGATGGCGACCAGCGAGAACGACGGGCCGCGGAACTCGTCGAAGAGCGTCGTTCGAGCACCGTCATCGAGGACGACGGGAGAGTCGGGCGCCCGGTCGCCGGGCTGCAGGCCGGGAGCGTCGAGGTCGCCGGGGGCGAGCGGACCGCCGCGGTACGTCAGGGAGAGCTGCCGCTCCTCGTCACCGCGCTTGGTCGCCGCCAGCGGGCGGTCCCCGAGGTGCGCGTACAGCCCTGACGCGAGGCCGAGCACTCGCGCTGCGACGGGCTGCCGCTCCGACTCGTACGTGTCGAGGAGCGCATCCGGGGCGCCCGCGAGCACCTGGCCGAGCTTCCAGCCGAGGTTGTAGGCATCCTGGACGCCGGTGTTGAGGCCCTGTGCACCGGTCGGCGGATGCACGTGTGCCGCGTCTCCGGCGAGGAACACCCGGCCGCGCCGATAGCGCTCGGCGAGCCGGATGTTCGGCCGCCAGACCGACGACCAGTGGATGTCGTGGACGCGGACCTTCGATCCGCCGACGACGTCGCGGACCATGCGATCGACGGCCGCGGTGTCGAGGTCGGCGGGGTCATTCGGTCGGAGCTTCAGCATCAGCTGGAAGGTGTCTCCGGGCAGCGGGCACAGCGCGACGAAGCGCCCCTTGGAGCGGGGCCAGATATGCCAGCGATCCCGACCGAGCCCCGACACGGTGACGTCGGCGACGATCATCCGGTCGCTCTCGTCGGTCGTCCCCTCGAACGCGATGCCGAGTCCCCGCCGAACCGTGCTGCCACCGCCGTCCGCGCCGACGAGGTACCGCGCGCGGACCGTCTCGGTCCCCGCGCCGGACTCGAGGCTCGCGACGACCCCGTCGGCGTCCTGCTCGAACGCCCCCAGGCGGGTGGCGTACTCCACCGAGCCGCCGAGTTCCTCGAGGCGCTCGCGCAGGCTCTGGTCGGTCGCGTACTGGGGCGCGAGCAGCGTGTTCGCGTGGGGTACGTCCGGCGTCGCGTCGTGCAGCGCGATCATCGTCCGCTTGAGGGTCACCGGGCCGAGGTGGATGCCGAGCGGCGGGTAGAGCGTCGACCGCGACTCGAGGCGGGCGAGCACGCCGAGATCGTCGAAGACCTCGGCCGAGCGCGGCTGGACACCCTTCGCGCGCGACCCCTCGAACCCGTGCGGCGCCGCGTCGATCAGCCGATGGCTCACGCCTCGCCGCTGCAGGTCGCACGCCAGCGTCAGCCCGGTCGCGCCGGCACCGACGATCAGCACCTCGACCTCGTCGTCTCTCACCATGGAACACACCTCTGAAGTCACTCCGCCCCGATCACCGTTCGCGATGAGGCTTACGGCCACACTGTATCCGCAATGTGCTAGTAATGGCTACGGAATATCCGAATTCCCAGCGACAAAGGAGTTGCGATGCCATCCCAGGCCCCCCGCCCCCACGACCCGGCTCCGCCGTGCGCCCTCGATCCCCAGCGGGAGGTGTGACCGTGTCGACACCCGAGACCATGCCCGTGACGAGGCAGGTCGCCGCGTCCGGTTCCCTGCTGTTCTCGATCTGGAGCTCGCAGTTCGGCATCTCACTCGTCTACGGCGCCGTTCCCGGTGTGCTGCTGGCGCTGCAGATCGAGGACCTGGCCGGTGACGACAAGGTCGCCGTCCTCAGCATCTTCACGTTCCTCGGCGCCATCGCGGCGCTCCTGGCCCAACCGCTCGCGGGCATGCTCTCGGACCGCACGCGCACCCGCTGGGGCAGCCGGACCCCGTACGTGCTCGGAGGAACGATCGTGGTGGCCCCGATCCTGTTCTCGATGGGCTTCATCGAGTCGCTCGCAGTGCTCGGCGTGCTCTACGTCGCATCGGAGTTCGTGCTGAGCGCCTCGCAGGGCCCGCTCGCGGCGATCCTCCCCGACCGGGTTCCCGAGAACCGACGCGGCCGGTTCAGCGCAGGGCTCGGACTCGGGATCATGCTCGGCTCGGTCGGCGGAACCATCCTCGGCTCCGTCCTCGCCGACGACCTCGTCGTCGCCTACATGGTGCTCAGCGTCCTGCCGTTGGCGTTCACCGCCACCCGGCTGTTCATCGCGAGGGATTCGGACAATCGCGAGTCCGCCCCGACGCCCGCCTCGGACTCCGCCCGTTGGTGGCGCACCTTCTTCGTGAACCCGCGGACGCACCCCGACTTCTGGTGGGCGGTCGGCAGCCGGACCTTCGTCTACACCGGCTTCTTCATCATCCAGGGCTACGCGCTGTACATCCTCAGCGACTACATCGGTGCCGGTGAAGCCGCCGTCGACTACGTCGGCATCGCCGCCGCGATCGCAGCGGTGTGCATCAGCCTGACCGCCGTCCCCGCCGGACTGTTGTCCGACCGACTCGGCCGGCGCAAGGTCTTCGTGACGGTGGCGAGCATCGTCATGGCCCTGGGCCTGCTCATCCCGCTCGCAGCGCCCACGGTGGAGGGCTACCTGACCATGATGGTCGTCGTCGCGCTCGCCTTCGGTACGTTCGAGGCCGTCGACACGGCGCTCGTCACGCAGGTACTGCCGCGGTCGAACTCGTTCGCACAGGACCTCGGGGTCACGAACGTCGCTGCGATCGCGCCGCAGATCCTTGCACCGGCACTTGCCGGCGTGATCGTCATCGTGACCGGATCGTTCGCGCCGCTCTTCCCCGTCGCGGCGGTGATCGTCGTCATCGGCGGCGTGGTCGTCTTCCGGGTCCGCGGCGTGCGGTGACGGGCATCGCATGCGATCGGGAGAGGTGGCCGCCCTCGGGGCGTCCGACGTGCTTCGCGTCGTCGAGCGCCCCGAGCCCAGCGCCGGCCCGGGCGAACTCGTCGTGGACGTCGCCGCGATCGGCGTGAACTACATGGACGTCTACCAGCGTCAGGGGCTGGGGCGTTTCGCCCCCCGTGGTCTACGACGGCGTCGGCGAGGCCACGTTCGAGGAGAGCCTGGCCTCGTTGGCGCCACGTGGAACACTGGTCGCGTACGGCTCGACCAGCGGCCCGATTCCCCCGGTCGACGTGCAGCGACTCGCCGAGAACTCCCTTTCCCTCACCCGGCCGACGCTCGCCCACTACGCCGGATCGCGCGCGGACCTCGTCGCGCGCGGCTCGGAGGTACTGGCATCAGCAGCCGACGGCTCGCTTCGGCTGCACGTCGGTGCACGCTACCGCCTCGAGGATGCCGCCCGAGCCCATGACGCGCTCGAGTCCCGTTCGACGGTGGGCAAGATCGTCCTACTCCCCTGACAATCGCTGCCGGGCGGACGCGGCGAAACCTCCGGCAGCGTGGGCGGACTCTCGTTCGGGCAGCCGCCCGTCCGTACTGGGCCGACAACGCGTATCCAGAGCCCTCGACGGTATGCACCGCCGGCATCCGGTCAGGCCTCGCGACGTGGCCCGGTCGACTCGCGAACGATCAACTTCGTCGCAAGGAGGGCTGGGTCCGCGACACGTTCCTCGCCCTCCGTCCGTGCGAGCAGGTTCCGGACGGAGCGCCTGCCGGCGGTCTCGAGTTCGGAGCGCACCGTGGTCAGAGAGGGCGTGATCAGTTCGCTCCCGAAGATGTCGTCGAAGCCGGCGACGCTCAGTTCGTCGGGAATCCCCACGCCGCGTGCGGCCGCGCCCTGCATCAGGCCGATCGCGATCAGGTCGTTGAACGCGATCACGGCAGTCGGGCGGGCCGCGAGCACACGTCGCAGCGCGTCCCTGCCCCCTTGGATCGTCGGCGGATTCGGGCCGATCTCGACGAGCGCGACGCCCAGCGACTCCGACGTCTCGAGCAGCTTCTCCCATCGACGTGCGCTCACCCAAGAGGTCTCGGGCCCAGCGAGGTAGACGACAGATCGGTGACCGAGGCCGTAGAGATGGTCCATCAGGTCCTTCACCCCACGATCCACGTCGGGAAGGATGCTGTCGATGCCCGCTACGGCCCGGTTGATCAGCACAACCGGGCGTCGCGCCGCGATCGACCGGATGGACTCGTCGCCGAGGCGCGTCGTCGCGAGAACGATGCCATCGACGGTGGGCATCAGCCGCTCCACGGTCTCGGCTTCCGTCTCACCAGACTCCTGCGATTCGGCGATCACCAATGTGTAGCCGGCCGCGGCCGCCTCCTGCTCGGCGCCACGCACGATGCCGAAGACGACCGGGTTGGTGATATCTGCCACGACGAGCGCGAACGTGCGACTGCGGCCGGTGTACAAGGCACGCGCGATGGGATTGATGCGGAAGTTCAGTTGCGCCGCAGCGTCGCGAATACGAGCCTCGGTCTTCGCGCTGATGCGGCCGGGCTTGGACAGCGCGCGCGACACGGTAGAGGGGTTGACCTTCGCGAGTTCTGCGATGTCGTAGATCGTGGCGTTTCCCCCGCGGCCGCGGATTCGGTCCGCCATCTCGACCGGAATCTCGTCAGTCCCCGAGTTCGGTTCCTCGGCTCGTCCGTCAACCATTCGAAGTCACCCACTCAGCTGCTCGCTGGGCGATGACCGCAGGAGCGTCTGACACGTCCAGGGTCACTCCCCGTTCTTCTGCATCTAGCGGTTCGAGAGTAGCAAGCTGCGAATCCAACAATGATGCGGGCATGAAGTGCTCCACACGGTCCGAAGCGCGATGAGCGAGAAGCTCACGGGATCCGTGCAGGTGGACGAACACCGCGGTAGGGCAGGCCGCTCGAAGTCGATCGCGATAGTTCCGCCGCAGCGCGGAGCATGCCACGACGATCCCCTCTGCGGCTTCACCCGCGGCGAGCTTCTCGCCGACCGCGTCCAGCCAAGGACGGCGGTCATCGTCGTCCAAGGGAATCCCGGCCATCATCTTCTGTCGATTCGCCGAGGGGTGGAGATCGTCGGCGTCGATCCATGGCACGGCCAATCGCCGTGAGAGGGCTTCGGCGATCGTCGATTTCCCGGCGGCCGAGACACCCATCACGACAACGGCGGGAGCGGCAGCCGAAGCGCGTCCCTCGGGGTGGATCATCGTGTCACCAATCGTGCACGGTTCCGTCGAGGAGACGGTTGTACGGCAGGTACGCCTGCTCGTACGGGTACTTCCCGGCGTCGTCGAGATTCAGCTCGACGCCGAGCCCC
>NZ_JBEPKB010000012.1:0-128065 GCF_040496055.1 Agromyces zhanjiangensis
CTCGGTCGCGGCCGGGAAGTCGGCGGTCGCGGCGGGGACCTCGACGGGCGTGGTCGTCGCGTTCGACGCCGCCACGGGCCTGCTGCTCTGGGCGAGCGATCTCACGGGGGGAGCGGGATCGCCGGTGGAGGTGTCGGGCGTGGCGTTCGGGAAGGACGTGGTGGTCGCGGGCACCTCGACGGGTGAGGTGACGGCCATGGACGGCGCGACCGGAGCCCTGTGGTGGGTCACCGATGTCGGGTCGGGATCGGCGGCCCTCGGCGTCGCCGCCGAGAAGTCGCGGGCGTACGCCGCAATCGCCGGCGGCGCGCTCGTGGCGGTCGACTGACCCCCACCGTCCTCGGTGTCGCGCCGAGCGCCCGCCCGGAGCGGACGACTATGATGGCCCCGTTCCGCATTGACGGCGATCGGAGACGGCATGCCCGTGCCGCAGCACGATCCGCGGGGGAGCGGTGACGGCTCCCTGCGCGATCGACTGGTGCGCGCCCAGGAGGACGCGCTCGCGACCGGAGTCGTGCCGCTCAGCCTGAGACCGGTCGTCCGAGCCTCGTGGGAGCGGGCCATCCGCGGTTCGATCGACCCCGACCGCGCGCTGCCCGGCATGGGCCTCGACGAGGACGCCTTCAGGGAGTACCGCGCGTCCCACGCGCTCGCCCCGGTCATGCCCGTGATCCGCCGCCTGCTCGTCGACGGCGCGGACGAGAGCGGGCTCGTCGTCGCGGTCGGCGACGCCGACGGCCGACTGCTCTGGGTCGAGGGCGATCCGTACCTGCGTCGACGGGCCGAGGACATGCTCTTCGTCGCCGGCGCCGACTGGTCGGAGGGCACCATCGGCACCAGCGCGCCGGGCACGGCGCTCGCGCTCGACCGCGCGGTGCAGATCCGCGGCGCTGAGCACTTCAACCGCATCGTGCACCCCTGGAGCTGCACGGCGGCGCCGGTGCACGACCCCGAGACGGGGGCGCTCCTCGGCGTCATCGACATCACGGGGACCGACCTCGCCGTTGCGCCGCACGCCCTGTCGCTCGTGTCGGCGACCGTGGCGGCGGTCGAGGCCGAGCTGCGCATCGCCGGCCTCGAGTCGACGGTGCGCAGCACCATCCGCCGCTCCCGCATGCGTGCGCTGCCCGTCGAGCGCACGTCGCTCGAGGTGCTCGGCGAGCGGCGCCCCCGCCTCGGCACCCACGAGCTCAGCCGACGGCACGCCGAGATCCTCACGCTGCTCGCGTGGCATCCGCGCGGCCTCGGCGCCGAGAAGCTGGCCGCGCTCGTGTACGAGGGCGACCCGTCCCCGGTCACGCTGCGGGCGGAGATGACGCGCCTGCGCCGCGTGCTCGAGGCGGCCGGCGAGCCGCCGCTGGAGTCGCGCCCCTACCGCCTCGGGCGCGAACTCGACGTCGACGCCGCGCGCGTCTCCCGGCTCCTCGGGCAGGGGTCGCTCCGCCGGGCCCTCGAGCAGTACCACGGTCCGATCCTGCCGGCGTCGACCGCGCCGGGCGTCGTCGAGCTCCGCGACGAGCTCACGAGCCGGCTGCGCGAGTCCATGCTCGCCGACGCCTCGCCCGAGGTCCTGCTGGCGTTCGCCGAACGCGACGAGCACCGCTACGACGCGGGGATCTGGCGCGCGCTCCTCGAGGTGCTGCCCGCCCGCTCTCCGAAGCGGGCGTCGGTCGTCGCCCACCTCGAGCGGGTCGACGCGGCACTCCGCTGACGCGCGAGGCTGCGGCATCCGCCGACCTGCGGCATCCGCCGGCCCGCGCTGCAACGTGGTTGCAACCCTCGGGCAACGGGGAAGCAACGCGTGAGCCCGTACCGTGACGATCGCCCCACTCCGAGGGCATGACGACGACGTCACGAGGAGACACGATGACCGTGTACGCCGCGCCCGGCACCGCCGGCGCACTGATCCAGTTCAAGCCGCGCTACGAGCACTTCATCGGCGGCGAGTGGGTGAAGCCCGTCGAGGGCGCCTACTTCGACGACATCTCGCCGGTGAACGGGAGGCCGTTCGCCGAGGTCGCGCGCGGCACGGCCGCCGACATCGAGGCCGCGCTCGACGCGGCGCACAAGGCCGCGCCGGCGTGGGGTCGCACGAGCACCGCGCACCGCGCGGCCATCCTGAACGCCATCGCCGACCGCATCGACGCCAACCTCGAGCTGCTCGCGGTCGCCGAGACCTGGGACAACGGCAAGTCGATCCGCGAGCCCCTCAACGCCGACCTGCCGCTCGCGAGCGACCACTTCCGCTACTTCGCGAGTCTCATCCGCGCGCAGGAGGGCAGCTTCACGCAGCTCGACGAGGACAACGTCGCCTACCACTTCGACGAGCCGCTCGGCGTGGTCGGCCAGATCATCCCGTGGAACTTCCCGCTGCTCATGGCCGTGTGGAAGCTCGCCCCGGCCCTGGCCGCGGGCAACGCGGTCGTGCTGAAGCCCGCCGAGCAGACGCCCGTCTCGATCCTGGTGCTCGTCGAGCTCATCGCCGACCTGCTGCCGGCCGGCGTGCTCAACGTCGTCAACGGCTTCGGCGTCGAGGCGGGCAAGCCGCTCGCGTCGTCGAACCGCATCCGGAAGATCGCGTTCACGGGCGAGACCACGACCGGCCGGCTCATCCTGCAGTACGCCTCGGCGAACATCATCCCCTCGACCGTGGAGCTCGGCGGCAAGAGCCCGAACATCGTCTTCGAATCGGTCGCGGACCGCCGCGACTCGTTCTACGAGAAGGCCCTCGAGGGCTTCAGCCTCTTCGCGTTCAACCAGGGCGAGGTGTGCACGTGCCCGAGCCGGTCGCTCATCCAGAAGTCGATCTACGACACCTTCCTCGACGACGCGATCGAGCGCACGAAGCTGGCCCGCCAGGGCAACCCGCTCGACACCGAGACGCAGGTCGGCGCGCAGGCGTCGAACGACCAGCTCGAGAAGATCCTGAGCTACATCGACATCGGCAAGAAGGAGGGCGCGAAGCTGCTGCTGGGCGGCGAGCGCGTCGACCTCGGCGGTGACCTCAGCGAGGGCTACTACGTCGCGCCGACGATCTTCGAGGGCCAGAACCGCATGCGGCTCTTCCAGGAGGAGATCTTCGGGCCGGTCGTCGCGGTCACGAGCTTCCAGGACTACGACGACGCGATCCGCATCGCGAACGACACGCTCTACGGGCTCGGCGCGGGCGTCTGGAGCCGTAACGGCAACGAGGCGTACCGGGCCGGCCGCGACATCCAGGCGGGTCGCGTCTGGGTGAACAACTACCACGCGTATCCCGCCGGCGCGGCGTTCGGCGGCTACAAGTCCTCCGGCATCGGGCGGGAGAACAACAAGGAGGCCCTGTCGCACTACCAGCAGACGAAGAACCTCCTCGTCAGCTACAGCGAGAACCCGCTCGGGTACTTCTGATCGGGAGCCGGCCATGACGATCGAGACGACGGATGTCGCGGCGCTCGCCGCACGCGTGGTCGCGTCGGTCACGGTCGAGGGCGACGTCTCGCCGCGGGTGGAGCTCACGCCCGCGGCGAGCGTCCTGCTCGCGACGCTGTGGGCGAAGCACGGCCCGCTCATGTTCCACCAGTCGGGCGGGTGCTGCGACGGCAGCGCCCCGATGTGCTACCCGGCGGGCGACTTCATCACGAGCGCAGCCGACGTGCTCCTCGGCGAACTCGATCTCGGCTCGGGGCGCGTCGTACCGTTCTGGATGTCGGCGGAGCAGTTCCAGTACTGGCGCCACACGCACCTCACGGTCGACGTGGTGTCGGGCCGGGGGAGCGGCTTCTCACTCGAGGCGCCGGAGGGCGTCCGCTTCCTGATCCGCTCCCGGCTCATGGAGTGAGCCGCACCGAGCCAGACTCCGCACCGCGGGGCGGCGTTTCCGCCGCCTGCCCCTTCCTCGTCGCGACGGCCCAGGGCCGCCGTACACGAAGAAACTCGTCGCCCCGCGGTGTGGCCTCAGCCGACAGCGCTCCGGGGCGACGAGCTCTTTAGGGCTACAGACTGCAACGTGTTCGCCATCCGCGCAAGAGCGCGGTGGACGGGTGTCCGCGATTGAACCGACGAGCGCCATCCGTTTGGATGGACCCATGACTGATACGAACAGCAAGCCCGAGGTCGAGGCTCCCGTGGGTCCGGCTCCCGTCGAGCTCGTCATCGAGGACATCGTCGTGGGCGACGGCCCCGAGGCGGCGCCCGGCTCGACGGTCGACGTGCACTACCTGGGCGTCGAGTACGACTCGGGCGAGGAGTTCGACTCGTCGTGGAGCCGCGGCCAGTCGATCAACTTCCCGCTGCAGGCGCTCATCGCCGGCTGGCAGGAGGGCATCCCCGGCATGAAGGTCGGCGGACGCCGCAAGCTCACCGTCCCGCCGCAGCAGGCCTACGGCCCCGCCGGCGGCGGTCACCCGCTCTCGGGCAAGACCCTGATCTTCGTGATCGACCTCCTCGGAGTCAGCTGACCCGAGCCACGGCATCGAACGGCACGACGGCCGGCGCACCCGAACGGGTCGCCGGCCGTCGTCGTGTCCTCGTCGATCGAAACTCCATGCGTGTGCATCCGATCGGCGCGTTCGATCGGAAGGAAGTGGTGTCAGGCAAGATCCGCCCCGCGAATCGCGGGAACGACCGGGAGGACACCATGAAGAAGATCATCGCCGCCGGAATCGGCGCCGGAGCGCTCGTCGCGCTCGGCGGACTCGCGCCGGCCAGCGCCGCCGAGGACGCGGCCATGCTCTCCGTGCTGCACGGAGTCCCCGGCCTCACCGTGGACGTGTACGTGAACGACGAACTCACCCTCGACGACTTCGAGCCGGGCGACCTCGCCGGGCCGCTCGAGCTCGCCGCGGGCACGTACTCGGTGGCCATCACCGCGGCCGACGCCGCCGATGCCTCCGAGCCCGTGATCGGGCCGGTCGACCTGCCGCTCGAGGCGGGCGGGAACTACACCGCGGTCGCGAACCTCGACGCCGAGGGCAACCCGACCGCGAACCTCTTCACCAACGACGTGTCGGAGATCGCGGCCGGCGAGGGCCGTCTCACGGTCCGGCACGTGGCCGCGGCCCCGGCGGTCGACGTGCTCGCCGGGGGCGAGGCCGTGATCACCGGACTCGAGAACCCGGACGAGCAGTCGCTCGACCTGCCCGCGGGCACCGTCGAGGCGTCGGTCGCCGCCGCCGGCACGACCGACCCGGTCCTCGGGCCGGCACCCGTCGACGTCGCCGAAGGCACGCTGACCATCGCCTACGCCTGGGGCAGCCTCGAGGACGACACGCTCGCACTCGCGGTGCAGACCGTGACGGGCATGCACTCGAGCCCCGACGGCGTTCCGGCGGGGGCCGCCGGTCTCGTCGCGACGAACTCGCCGGAGCGCGTGTTCGGCCTGTGGACCGCGGGGGGAATCGCGGTCCTCTCGGTGATCGCGATCGCCGCGGTCGCGGTCCGCACGGCGGCGACGGCCAAGGTCGAGCGCTGATCACCATGCGGGGGAGGGCGGTCGCGGCCGGGGTGTTCGGGCTCCCGGTCGCGGCCGTCGCCGTGGTCGCGCTCCTCCTCGGGTGCACGGTCGCGCCCGGCGAGGGGTCCGAGTCCGCCCCCGCCGCGTCCGCGACGGCGATACCGGGAACGCCCCCGTCCACGGCTCCGGCAGCCCGGCCGGCCGCGGCGGGCCCGGCCGCGGCGGTCCCCGACATCCCGCGCCGCTCGGCGTCGCTCGAGGCGAACCGCGCGGTCGCTCCGCCCGCGCCGGTCCGGATCGAAGTGCCCGACCTCGACGTCGACATGCGCGTCGAGCCGGTCGGCCTCGACGCCGACGGGCGCATGGGGCTCTTCGACGACCCGGCGCTCGCGGCCTGGTACCGGTGGGGACCGGCACCGGGGTCGGAGGCCGGATCGACCGTCATCGCCGCCCACGTCGACTCCCTCGAGTACGCCGTCCTGCCGTTCGCACGGTTGAAGGACGCGGCGCCGGGCACGACGGTGTTCGTGACGGATGCCGCGGGCACGCGTCACGCGTACGCCGTCGAGTCGCTCGAGGTCATCGAGAAGGCCGACGTCGACTGGGACGCCGCGTTCGACCGCTCGGGTGCGCCGCGGCTCACGCTCGTCACGTGCGGCGGCGTGTTCGACTACGACGCGCGTCGCTACCTCAGCAACCTCGTCGTGACCGCCGCGCCGAGGTGACCGTGGATGCGACCCGGACGGGAGGGAGTGCTCGATATGCTGATGCCCACGCCGCAGTCGACGATCGCGGCGCCGCCGCTCGTCATGGTCGACGTGCGGTCCCGCCAGAGCCGACGAAGGGATGACCGCCGCACGGTGAGCCCGATCGCCTTCGACACCCTCGACGACCGAGCCCTCGCGGAGCAGTTCTCCGCGGGCGACGAGCGCGCCCTGCGCGAGGCCTACGCACGCTGGTCGCCGCTGGTGTTCCGCCTCGCGCTCCGGTCGCTCGGCGATCGGACGGACGCCGAGGACGTGACCCAGCAGGTCTACCTCGCCGCGTGGCGCGGACGCGGCACCTTCGACGTCTCCCGGTCGAACCTGAGCGCCTGGATCGTGGGCATCACCAAGCACCGCATCGCCGACGCGCACGAGGCGCGCGCACGCGCCAGGCGCCTGGAGGAGAGTCTCGTGGCCGAGGCGTCCGTCGCTGCGACCGCCGTCGAGGACGACTTCGCCGAGCGGGCCATGGTGGCTGAGGAACTGGACCGATTGGAGCCCGTGCCGCGTCGCGTGATGCAGTTGGCGTTCTACGACCAGCTCAGCCATTCGCAGATCGCCGAGGCGATGGACCTGCCGATCGGCACCGTCAAGAGCCATGTCCGACGCAGCCTGAACCGGCTGAGATCACGATGGGAGGTGGGGGATGGACCACATCGAGCCTGACGAGCTGGCCGTGCTGGCGCTCGACGGACGCGAGCCCGACGGCACGGTCCGCGCCCACCTCGACGCCTGCGGATCGTGCGCCGCCGAGTACGCGGCGCTCGCGCGAACCGTCGACCTCGGGCGTGAGGCGACCGCCGAGGGGCTCGAGGCCCCGCCGGCATCGGTCTGGACGCGCATCCACGGCGAACTGGGACTCGCGCCCGAGCTCGCGGCCGACCCGCTCGCGGAGGCGGCGCGCGCGCAGGCGGAGCCGGCGGCGGCCGAGCCGGTGGGCGAGCCGGCCACGGCCGAGCCGGTGGCGCCTGCGCCGGCCGCCGGCGGCCACGTCCCGCCGAGCCGGCCGCGCGTGCCATCGATCGCAGCGCCCATGACGCGGACGCGAGGGCGCCGGTGGTGGCCGGTCGCCGCGGCCGCCGCGGTCGTCGGGCTCCTCGCCGGCGTGGGCATCGGCGTCGCGATCGGCGGGCGCGGCGCGGGCCCCGAGGCGACGACGGTGCTCGCGAGCGCCGAACTCGACGCGTTCCCCGGCTGGGACGCGATCGGCAGCGCCACGGTCGAGCAGGACGCAGCGGGAGCGCGGACCATCCTCGTCGACCTCGAGGCCGACGTGCCGGAGGGGGAGGTGCGCGAGGTGTGGCTGATCCGCGCCGACGCGTCGGGTCTCGTCAGCCTCGGCCTGATGGAGGGCGACTCGGCGCGGCTCGTCGTGCCGGCCGGCATCGACCTCGACGAGTACCCCCTGGTCGACGTCTCGGCCGAACCGGTCGACGGCGATCCCGCGCACTCCGGCGACTCGATCGTCCGGGGCGAGCTGAGCGCGGCCTGAGACGCTCACGGCGGCGGGGACCGGTAGATTGCGTGGGACCCGATCCCCGCTCCCGAGAGGCACGATGTCGTGATCCCCTCCAGCCCTGCCCCGACGTCCCCGCACGAGACCGATGCCTTCCGGTCCGAGCCGCTCGCTCGCGCGGATCGCCGACGGCGCGTCATCGCCTTCGCGCCGTACGTCGCGCTGAGCCTGCTGCACCTCGCCATGCTCGTCGGCGGCGCCGACGGCGCGGCCGTCACGGCGACCAAGCTCGTCCTGATGCCCGCTCTCGTCGTCGCGGTGGCGCTCGCCCGGCCGCGCGCGTCCGCGACGTCGTGGCTGCTCGTGACGGCGATCATCCTGTCGTGGGGCGGCGACGCGCTGCTCACCGGCTCGGGGGACGGATGGTTCGTGGTCGGCCTGCTGTCGTTCCTCGCCGCGCACGTCGCGTACGTCGTCCTGTTCCTGCGGCAGCCCGCCGCCGGTCGCCGGCTCCCGTGGTGGACGCTCGCCTACGTCGCGTGGTTCGCGGCCTTCCTCGCCCTCCTCGCCCCGGGCCTCGGAGGCCTGTTCGTCCCGGTCGCCGTGTACGGAGCGGTGCTCGGCACGATGGCGGCGCTCGCGGGGGGCCTCGGCGGGCTCGTGGCGCTCGGCGGCGCACTGTTCGTCGTCTCCGATTCGGTGCTCGCGCTGGGCCGGTTCCTGCCGGGCTACGAGTTCGCCGCACACGACCTCGTGGTCATGTCGACCTACCTGGCCGCGCAGGGGCTCATCGCGTTCGGCGTGCTCACTCGTGGGGCGGCGCGCCCGGCTCGGTGACGCGGCTCGACGGCGTCGGGGCCTCCGGGGCGGGGCTCTGCCCGGGGCTCGGCGCGGCACGCCCGTCGGCGCTCGGCCGCCCTCGCGAGGGTTCGGCGACATCCCGCACGCGGTCGACCAGGTCGCGCCACGGGCCGGTCACCTGGCGCTCCGCGAGCGTCGCCTCGTGCGGCTCGCACCGGATGCGGTAGGTGTAGCGGTCGGGTTCGGGTGGGGCGGGCGGCGTCTCGCTCCAGGGCAGTCGCTCGACGAGGAGCACCCACTCCTCGGGGTCGGGCTGGTCCTCGACCTCGACGGTCCACGTGAGCCGCAGCCCGGCGAGCCCCCCGCTGCGCGAGACCTCGACCTCCATGCTCCGGATGCTACTCCGGATCGACGCCGACGGTGCTCCAGCCGTCGGCGACGGCGAGGGCCTCGGGCGACCCCTCGCCGAAGCGGGCCCGTGCCGCGGCGACCGTCGCCGCCGCGAACACCGCGAACCCGTCGTTCGGCTTCAGCGTGCCGCCCGTGAGCGTGTCGTACCAGATGCGGCCGACGTGCTCCCACGCGAACCCGCCGAGCTCGACGGCGGCGATCGCGAATGCCCGGTTGGGGATGCCGGAGTTCAGGTGCACGCCCCCGTTGTCGACGTCGGTCTCGATGTAGTCGCGCATGTGGGCGGGCTGCGGGTCGCGGCCGAGCACGTCGTCGTCGTACGCCGTTCCGGGCTCGAGCATCGAGCGGAGCGCGCGACCCTCGACGAGGTCGGTGAAGATGCCCTCGCCGATGAGCCAGGTGGCGGCCTCGGCATCCTGTCCCATGGCGTACTGCTCGGTGAGCGCGCCGAAGACGTCGGAGACGTGCTCGTTGAGCGCGCCCGACTGGTCCCGGTACCGCAGCCGGGCGGTCATCTCGGTGACGCCGTGGGCGAGTTCGTGCCCGATGACGGAGATCGACTGGGTGAATCCGCGGAACACCTCGCCGTCGCCGTCGCCGAACACCATCCGCTCGCCGTCCCAGAAGGCGTTGTCGTAGTGGTCGCCGAAGTGCACGGTCGCCTCGAGCGGCGCACCCTCGCCGTCGATCGCGTCGCGACCGTAGACGCGCTCGAAGAGCGCCCAGACCTCGCCGAGGCCGTCGTAGGCCTGGTCGACGGCGGCGTCGCCCGTCGGGGGCCGACCCTCGGTGCGCACGAGGCGACCCGGGAGCGATTCGGCGCCCTCGGCGTCGGAGATGCGGCGGTCGGGGGCGGGCTCGGCGACCGCGCCCTCGGCGTGCCCGCCCGGTGCCATCTCGGCCTCGGCCTCGCCCTCGTGCTCGAGCGTCGTCGACCGCGGGTGCTCGTGCGGGAGCAGGCCCGGGTGACCGCCCTCGACGCGCAGTTCGCGCATCGGCTCGTCGCGGAGCAGCGATCGGCGGGCGGCGTCGGCCGCGACGTCGTAGTGCTCCTCGGCCGCTGCGATCCGGAGCAGGAGGTACGGCGGCACGATGCCCGCGCGGGCTCGTGCGCGGGCGAACACGGTGGCGCGGGGGTCGCGGGGAGCGGGCGGCTGCGGCATCCGGGTCATGCGTCGATGCTGGCACGCGCCGCCGACAGGGCGCGAAGCCCCGCCGAGGACCGCGGGAGCGGGGCATCCGCCGTGTCCTCGTCGGCGCCCCGTGCGAAGCTGGAGGGGTGACCGCCGTCGCCGCCGCCCCCTCCGAGGTGCGCACCCACCCGATCGCCCTCGTCCCGGCCGCGCTCGTCTGCTCGGCCGCGGTGCTGCTCTTCGGGTTCCAGCTGCGCCTGCCGGGGTACGCGATGCTCGTCGTCGGACTCGCCGTCGCGTGGCTCGTCGACCGGTCGGGTCGCACCGAGCGACTGCTGCCCGACCTCGCGCTCATCGCGATCGGCCAGGCGATCATCTCGACCATCTCGCTCGAGGCCGAGCTCTCGAACGAGGCGATGGTGCGGTTCGCGGTCGTCCTCGGCGCCGCAGTGGCGGTGCCGTTCCTGATCTCGCGCTTCCTCTACCGCGAGCGCACGATCCGGTTCCCGTGGCGAACGGGCCGGAGGTGGACGCGCACGCAGTGGCTCTACCTGATCTTCGTGACCTTCGCCGGCTGGCTCATCCTGCCGTTCTACTTCATCACCTCGGGCGTCTACCAGAACTGGCCGACCGTGACCGAGCCGAACGAGATCGCGCGCCTGTTCGTCGGAGTGAACGCCGTCGGCACGTGGGACGAGCTCTTCTTCATCTGCACGGTGTTCGCGCTCCTGCGCCGCCACTTCCCGACGTGGCAGGCGAACCTCCTGCAGGCGATCGTGTTCGTCTCGTTCCTCTGGGAACTCGGCTACCAGTCGTGGGGGCCCCTGCTGACGATCCCGTTCGCCCTGATCCAGGGCTACACATTCAAGCTCACCAAGTCCCTGACGTACGTGCTGGTCGTGCACCTGCTCTTCGACGCGATCGTGTTCTGCGTGATCGTCTACGCGCACAACGGGTGGCCGGCGATCTTCCCGCTGGTTCCGGCGGGGTAGCGCGCGTGCCGGTTCCGGCCGGGGCGGCGATGACGGACGCCCCGGGGAGGCTGCCCGAACCGGCTCATGCCCGCCGCCGCGACGGTGGGATGGCGCGCACCGAGCCCGCTCCGAGCGCGATCGCGCCGGCGACGGCGGACGCGCACACCGCCCACTCGAGCGGTCCGGGTGCGTCGGGCGGCGTCTCGAACACTTCACCGCTACCGCTGCGGTAGACCGCGGCATCCGTCCCGACGGCGAGGTCGTCGCTGCGGACGTCGGCGGTGGTCCCGTCGGGCAGTTCGACGACGACGTACCGGAAGGGCGCGAAGCGGCTTCCCCTGCGGTCGGCGACGAGACGCTCCTCCGTGTACTCGCCGACCACGGTCGCCGCGACCGGCGAGGTCGAGGTGATCGCGCGCGACGTGGTCTCGCCGATGGCGACGATCGCGGCGATCGCGAGCGCGACCGCACCGATCGCGAGCACGGCCGCGGTGAGCCGGCGCGGGGGAACGCCCGCGCGCTCGTCGCTTCGTCGTGGGATGTCCGCCATCGGATCGCGACCTCCGGCTCGCTCCGGACCACTCGAATTCCATGGTCGCACGCCCGCTTCCCACCGTCGCCGTGACCGTCTCGGTCATCCGGCCCCTCGTCGTCACGGCGGTCTGGCGGTGGATAGGCTCCCGCCATGCGCGCAGTGCGGTACGAGCGGTACGGCGGGCCCGGCCGGCTGCGCCTGGTCGACGCGCCCGCGCCGGTACCCGGGCCCGGGCAGGTGCTCGTGAAGGTCGTCGCCTCGTCGGTCAACTCGTGGGACTGGGACCTGCTCCGGGGCGGGGTGCTGTCGCGCATCGTCGCGCCCTGGCGGCCGGCGCATCCGGTGCTGGGGGCGGATGTCTCGGGCGAGGTCGTCGCGGTCGGGCCCGGTGGCCCGGGCGGCCGCGGCGGCGACGGGGATGCCGGGTTCGCCGTCGGCGACGCGGTCTGGGGCGACCTCTCGGCGGCGGGATGGGGCGCGTTCGCCGAGTACGTCGCGACGGATGCCGCGGCGCTCCGCCACCGACCCGCCGGCATCGATCCGGTCGCTGCGGCGGCGATCCCGCAGGCGGGCGGGCTCGCCTGGCAGGCGCTCGTCGACGTGGCGGCGCTGCGTGCGGGCGAGCGCGTGCTCATCATCGGGGCCGGGGGAGGTGCGGGTACGATCGCCGTGCAAGTCGCTCGGCACCTCGGGGCGGGCCGGATCGCCGCGGTCGATCGGGGCGCGAAGCTCGACCTGCTTCGCGCGGTCGGCGCGACCGAGGCGGTCGAGGCGGATGACGCGGACGGACTGTTCGCCGAGGGGGTGGACCCCGCCTCAGGACGGTTCGACGTGATCGTCGACCTCATCGCGGGTCGTCCGCTGGCCGAGTACCGTCGGGCGCTGCGTCCCGGCGGCCGGTTCGTCATCGTCGGCGGGCGCCTGCGGGCGATCGCCCGGATCGCGGCGACGGCCGGGCGTCCCGACGCCGAGGGCCGCACCTTCCGCCTGCTCGCGGCGACGCCGAACGGCGGCCTCGACGAACTCGGCGAGCTCGTGGCATCCGGTGCGCTCGCCCCCGTGATCGAGGAGGTGCTGCCGCTCGGGCGCGTGCCCGAGGCGCTCGCGCGCATCGGGGCGGGGACGGTGCGGGGCAAGCTCGTGATCGCGCCGTAGCCCGGCGCGCGCGATGGCGCGCCGCGACCCGCGGAGCCGACGTCGACCGCCGACGGAGCGGCGTTCAGAACGGCGCGGCCGCATGGTCGTGCTCGAATCGAGTCGGTTCCTGCCCGAGGGCGAGTTCGGGCTCGGCGTCGGATGGTGGTTCGGGTGGGGTCGGCAGGGGCGGCCCGACCCCCTCGCGTGCTCCGATCGGTTCGTACCGGCGCTCGGGATGGGTCCGCAAGACGTGGCCGACGGGCGAGGTCCAGCGCATCACGCCGCCGGGCTCCTACAGCACGCGCCATCCGGCTTCATGCTTCAGCCGATGGTGGTGGCGGCAGAGCGCAGCGAGGTTCGGTGCGCAGGTCTCGCCGCCATGCGCTCGGAGACGGGTGTGGTCGAGGTCGGCGGGCGCCCGAGCGCTCGCGTCCGTAGCTCAGCGCGGCGTTCGTCGAGGTGACGCCCTCGGCCACGGCGACGAGGCGAGACGCCGAGGCCTCGTGCTGGCCGACCGTGGTCGCGAGCTCGGCGACGAACGATCGGGTCGCCATGTCGCGATCCCGCGCGGTGCTCGACGCGGTGACGCCGACGGCTTCGGTGGCGAATTCGCGAGCCCGCTGGATGCTCCGGTACCGATCGGCGTGCAATCGCCGGATCAGCCGCTCGACGCTCGCGATCGCGGCCAGCTCGAACTCGAGCGCCTGTTCGACGGGGAGGGCGAGGATCGCCGGCATGGGTCCAGGCAATCAGGTCCCACCGACATCGGTCCTGCACCGAAAACGCTGGTCATACATGCATTCCTGCGCTGCATTCGGAGTTCGGGGCGGCACGACCACCCGACCGATCGCCCGGCGCGGCCTCGGAGCCATCCGCCTCAGCGCTCGATGTCGGCTCCGTGCTCGCCGAGCCAGTCGCGGAGCACCGCGGCGTGGTTGCGCACCGCATCCCGCGCGCCGTACAGCAGCGTCACGCGCCCGTGCCGGCCCGCCAGTCCCAGCAGCGCGTGCGCCGACGGGTTCCCGTCGAGCTCGGCCCGGTAGCGCGAGGCGAACTCGTCGAACCGATCGGCGTCGGCGCGATGCCACTCGGTGCGCAGTTCGGGGGAGGGCGCGGCATCCTTCGCCCAGTCGTCGAGCTCGGCGCGCTCCTTCGAGATGCCGCGCGGCCACAGTCGGTCGACGAGGACCCTGACGCCGTCGGATGCCTCGGGGGCGTCGTGGATGCGCTTGATCACGATGGCCATGCGGCCAGTGTCCTCCCGCGCGGACATGTGGGCAACGGCGGGCACGCGCCGACTACGCCGCGACCGCCGCCCTGCGCTCCAGCACGATCTGCTGGACGGCCGCCCGCCCCGCGCGGTTCGCGCCGACGGTCGACTGGGACGGTCCGTACCCGATGAGGAAGAGCCGCGGGTCGTCGAGCGATCGGGTGTCGGCGACGCGGAAGCCGCCGTCGCGGGTCCGAAGGCCGAGCGGCGCGAGGTGGTCGAGCGCCGGGCGGAACCCGGTCGCCCAGAGGATGACGTCCGCCGGGCGGAACGATCCGTCGGGCATGCGCACGCCGTCCTCCTCGATCGAGGCGAACATCGGATGCCGCACCAGCACGCCGCGCGCCTCGGCGGCGCGCGCCCACGGCGTCCAGTGCATGCCGGTCACCGCGATCACGCTCCCGGGCGGCAGGCCCTCGCGGACCCGCGCCTCGACGCCGGCGATCGCCGCGGTGCGGGCGGGCAGGTCGAAGTCGTCGTCGATCCAATTCGGCTCGCGCCGGGTCATCCACGTCGTCTCCGCGACGTGCGAGATCTCGTCGAGCAGTTGCACGGCCGAGACGCCCGCGCCAACGATGATCACGCGTCGACCGGCGAACTCGTCGGCCGAGACGTAGTCGGCGACATGCAGCTGGCGGCCGCGGAAGCGCTCGATTCCGGGGTAGTACGGCCGGAACGGACGCGTCCACGTCCCGGTCGCATTGATGACGTACCGGGCAGCCCAGGTGCCGCGATCGGTCTCGACGATCAGGTGGCCGTGCGGGTCGTCGTCGTCGCGGCGCACGGCGCGCACGCCGAGCGGGCGCTGCACGTCGAGGTCGAACCGACGCTCGTACTCGGCGAAGTACGGCGGGAGCACGTCGCGGCTCGCCGCCGCCGGGTCCGCGGGCGGGACGGGGTGACCGGGCAGCTCGTGGATGCCGTTCACGGTCCCCATCCGCAGCGACGCCCAGCGATGCTGCCACGCCCCGCCGGGAGCGGGGTTCGCGTCGAGCACGACGAACGTGTCGGCGGCGGCGGGGTCGAGCCCGGCGGGCACGAAGCCGCGCCGACGGAGGTGATGGGCGGCCGAGAGACCGGCCTGCCCGGCGCCGATCACGGCGACGTCCACGGGCACTGCATCCACGCAAGCCGGAACCACGCGATGCGCCCGCGTATTCCGCCGCGTCGGGCGGGCGCCGTGCGCTGCGAACCTGCTCAGTCCGGGGCGCGCTCGACCAGGAACGTCCCGTCCGCGTGCCACTCGGCGACGAGCAGGTCGGTGTCGACGCCGTCCGCGGCGATGCCGTCGCCGGGCACGGCGCCGTCGACGAGCGCGATCGGGACCCGCGTCCGGAGCACGAGTCCGTCGGTGGCGAGCATGCGGAGTCCCGAGCACTTCGCCGCCATGCCGGCGCTTCCGATGCGGGCGACGAGGCAGCCGACCCGATCCGGCGTGGAGACCGCGTACACGGCGACGCCCTCGATCGGTCCGTCCGCGTCGAGGACGAGGGCCGCGCGAGCGGACGGGTAGGCCGCGTCGAGCAGGCCGTCGCGCATCTTCGGCACGAGGTCCGGATCGCGGAAGGCGGCCATGGTGCCGAGGCCGCGGACGCGGTCGGCCGTCCCGGCGATCGCGCCACCGGCGGGAGGTGCCGCCGGAACCACGCGCACCGTCGCCGAGGGTTCGCCCGCCCGTGGCGGTGCGTGCTCGTCGGACGTCGTCGGAGCCGGAGCGAGCGCGAGCGCGATGGCACCGACTGCGGCGAGCGATCCCACGACGATGCCGGTCGCGACCCACGCGCGACGACGCCGATCGAGGTCGGAGCGGTCGTCGCGCGGTGGCGTCCGGCCGACCGGCGCCGGCGTGTTCGACCCCGCCTCGCTCGACGCCCCAGCCCTCGATCCGGATTCCGCGCCGCCCACGTGGGCGGCGCTGGACGGCGTTGCCGGGCCGGATGAGCGATCGAGCTCGAGGAGTCGCCACTCGCTCTCGCTGACGAGCACCGTCCGCCCGCTCACCGGGTCGACGCGCTCCACTCGCGGGTCGGCCGCTCCGGCGCGGGAGTAGACCCGCGCCTCGAGCGCTGCGCGTTCGTCCTGGCTGGCCATGCTGGAGCTTCCCGTCACCTTCACCCTAGACCTGAGGATGGCTCGATGCCGGAGGACGAGCATGCCAGCGCGGCAGGGTCGTTCGGGCGGGCACGCCACCAGGTCGGTCGACGCGGGTCGCCGGTCCGCGTCACCCGGCTTCGCGAGCGATGCGGAAGGTCCCGTCGGTATGCCATTCGGCCACCAGGACGTCGGTGACCGCCGCGTCGCCGGAGATCCCGTCGCCGTCCGGATCGTCGCCCGACCCGAGGCCCGCCGGGATCGCGGTCCGCATCACCAGTCCGTCGGATACGAGCGTGCCCACGGCCGTGCAGTCCCACACCATCCGCTTCGCCTCGATCCGCACGATCAGGCAGCCGACCCGGTCGGCCGTCGTGACGGCGTACACGCCGACGCCCGGGATCGGTCCGTCCGGTCCGAGCACCTGCGCGACCCTGGACGAGGGGAACGTCGCCTCGAGCCAGCCCGGCAACGAGCCGCGGCTCCGCTCCGGGTCCTGGAACACCGCCATCGCGCCCCGTCCGCGCGCGGGCTCGCCGGCCCCGATGCGGGCGGCGGCCTGGGCCGGCACCGGGGCGCGCGGAGCGATCGAGAGCTCGACCACCGTGTCCGCCGGCACCGTCGCCGAGCGAGATGACCACGAGGCCCAGGCGGCCGGAATCGCAGCGACGGTCAGGGCGGCGGCGATCGACGCGACGACCGCGGGGCGACGTCGGCGATGCCGATCGCCCAGCGGCGCGGCGGATGCGGCGGGGCCGACCGGGTCGGCGACCGCGGCGGGGGCGGCACGCGGGCCCGTCCGAGCGGATGTCGCATCGCCGCCATGCTCCGGGACCGCCGCGCGACCCTCGAGTTCGAACAGCTCCCACTCGCTGTCGCTCGCCCAGCGAGGTTCTCCCGTCGACGGATCCACGTGCTCGGTGCGCGGCTCGTCCTGTCCGGTGCGGGAGTACACCCGCGCCAGCAGCTGGTTCCGCCGTTCGTCGTCCGACGCCATGACCGATCCGATCCGGGCAGCACGATACTCGCGCGACGCGTGCCGAGGTATCCCGCCGACGGGGGTGATCCCACGCGCGTGACGCCCGGCCCCAGCACTCGGGGGAGTGCCCGCACCGTCAGCCCCGGGGCATCCGCTCTGCTAGACTCTTGAGGTTGCCGTGAATCGGCCGCGCATCAAGAGAGCCCAGGCATCAGGCCCCGGGCAGCGCGCAACGAGAAGAAGGGATCCCATCTATGGCACTGGATGCAGACATCAAGAAGGCGATCATCGAAGAGTACGCGACTCACCCCGGTGACACTGGATCCCCCGAGGTCCAGATCGCGATCCTCACCAAGCGGATCAAGGACCTCACCGAGCACCTGAAGGAGCACAAGCACGACCACCACTCGCGTCGTGGCCTGCTCCTCCTCGTCGGTCAGCGTCGTCGTCTGCTCGGCTACCTCGCCGACGTCGACATCAACCGCTACCGCTCGCTCATCGAGCGTCTCGGGCTGCGTCGCTGAGCGCATCCCCGCGCGGCTCTCGATGACACCGCGAACTTCTTGCGAAGGCCCCCGCCCCGCTCACCACGAGCGGTCGGGGGCCTTCGTCATGCAGGCGCTGCGAACGCACGAGCGGATGCCGCGCCCCCACGGGTCGGAATGCCCCACCGCTCGGCCGCCACGCTGCTAGCCTCCGACCGACCGTGCGCAGGGCAGCCCGCGGCCCGAGGAGGATCGTGATGACCGACGCGACGCCCGCCCCCTTCACGGCCGACGACTTCGCCGCCCGCATCCGCCGAGCCGCGCGCTCCGCGGCCGACGCCGACCTGGCCGGCGTCGTCGTGGCACCCGGTCCCGACCTCGAGTACCTCACGGGGTACGTGCCGGTCACCACCGAGCGCCTGACGATGCTCGTGATCCCCGCCGACGGCGAACCGTCGCTCATCGTGCCGAAGCTCGAGCGGCCCGACGCCGAACGTGCCGTCGCCGCGCCGATCCTGCGGCTCGTCGACTGGATGGACGGCGACGACCCCTACGAGGCGGCGGCGCCGCTGCTCGCGCCCGGGCGCTACGCGATATCGGACGCCGCGTGGGCGATGCACCTGCTCGGGCTGCAGGACCGTCTGGCCACGACCTCGTTCGCGTCCATGACGTCGGCGCTGCCGATGCTCCGCGCGGTGAAGGGGGCCGACGAGCTCGTGCGGCTCGCGGCCGCGGCCGCGGCCGCGGACGCCGCGTACCGCGACATCCTCGGTGTCCGCTTCGCCGGTCGCGCCGAGGCCGACGTCGCCGCCGACCTCGCCGCAGCCCTGCGGGCGCACGGCCACTCGCAGGTCGACTTCACGGTCGTCGGCTCCGGGCCGAACGGGGCGAACCCGCACCACGAACGGGGCGATCGCGTCATCGAGGTCGGCGACATGGTCGTGCTCGACTTCGGAGGGCTGAAGCACGGCTACGGTTCCGACACGACCCGCACGGTCCACGTCGGCGAGCCGACCGACGAGGAACGCGCCGTGCACGAACTCGTCGTCCGCGCCCAGCAGTCGGGGTTCGAGGCGGTCCGCCCCGGCGTGCCGTGCCAGGAGATCGACCGCGTCGCACGCGCGGTGATCGCGGACGCCGGATACGGGGAGTACTTCATCCATCGCGTCGGCCACGGCATCGGGATGACGACGCACGAGCCGCCCTACATGGTCGAGGGCGAGGTGACCCCGCTCGAGCCCGGCATGTGCTTCTCGATCGAGCCGGGCGTGTACCTGCCCGGTCGCTTCGGCGTCCGCATCGAGGACATCGTCACGGTCACCGCCGACGGCGGACGTCGGCTGAACACGACGCCGCACGAGATGGCCATCGTGCGCTGAGCCGAGCGGTCGTGGGCGACGGATGCCGCGGCGCGGCGTGCACCGCGGGGCATCCGTCGTCGCACCTCAGTCGGCGCTGCGCGCGCGATACGCCCTGGTCGCCATGCGGTTTCCGCACCGCGTGCTGCAGTACCGCTTCGACGCGTTCTTCGAGAGGTCGACGAACACCCCGGTGCAGTCGTCGGCCTGGCATCGCGCGAGTCGGCCGATCCCGTCGGCGCGGATGACGTCGACGAGCGCCATCGCGGCCTCGACGAGCATGCGCTCGGCGAGCGGGCGATCCTGCGAGACCGCGTGGATGTGCCAGTCGAGCTCGTCGTGTCGCACGAGTCGGGGGATCGCGTGCGACTCCTCGAGGATGGCGTTGACGGCGCTCGCCATGGGGTCGCGTTCGAGCGTCCAGACCTCGCGGAGGCGGTCGCGGACGGCGCGGACCTCGCCGAGCTCGCGCTCGTCGCCGTCGCGTCGACCGGAGAAGCCCCAGACGTCGAGCAGGCCGGCCAGCTGGTCGGTCGTGGCGAGCTCGTCGTCACCGGATTCGGACGCGCCGGGCACCGTGTCGGCGACTGCGGCCATGAACCCGAGGGCTGCGACCGTGTCATCGGTGAAAATCATTTGACTCCTGACATTCGCTCGGCTACTGTCACGAGCATAACGACGTTCGGTCCTCACCGGGCCGACGGCGTGCGGACTGTGGAGGAGGGCGGCCGTGCGTGCATCACGGGGGATCGTCGGCATCGCGCTCGGGCTCGGTGCCGGGCTGGCGTTCGGCGTGGGCGGCGTATTCGTCAAGCCGCTGCTCGAGGCGGGCTGGTCGCCCGGAGCGGCGGTGCTCGCGCGCATCTCGATCGCGGCCGCGCTGCTCGTCGTCCCCGCACTGATCTCCCTGCGGTTCGACCTCAGGCCGCTCTGGCGCGCCCGCTGGACCGTGCTGCTCTACGGCGTGGTCGCGGTCGCAGGCGTCCAGTTCGCGTTCTACGCGTCCCTCGAACGCATCCCGGTGTCGATGACGCTGCTCATCGAGTACCTCGCGCCGATCGCGCTCGTCCTGTTCGCGTGGGTGAGTTCGAGGCGCAGGCCGCAGCTCATCGTCCTCGGCGGCTCCGCGCTCGCGCTGGCCGGGCTCTGGCTCGTGATCGGCCCCGGCGGCGGCGACCTCGACCCGCTCGGCCTCGCGTTCGCCGCGATCGCCATGATCGGCGTGTGCGTCTACTACGCGATCGGCGAGCGGGCCACCGAGCAGCTGCCCCCCGTCGCGCTCATCGCGGCCGGCTTCGTCGTCGGCGCGATGGCCCTCGGCATCGCGGGGCTCCTCGGGCTCATGCCCATGGAGGCGGCGCTCGTCGACGTCGCGTTCCTCGGCGGCAGCGCCCCGTGGTGGGTCCCGCTGCTCACGGTCGGCGCCGTCTCCACGGCATTCGCGTACTCGGCGGGCATCGCCGCCATCCGCCTGCTCGGGTCGCGCGTCTCGTCCTTCCTCGGGCTCTCCGAGGTCATCTTCGCCGCGATCGTCGGGTGGATCCTCCTCGGCGAGGCGCTCGGACCGCTGCAGGTCCTCGGCGGGGTCCTGATCCTCGGCGGGATCGTCCTCGTCAAGCTCGAGCGCTCGCCACGGGATGCCGCCACGCTGGTGGCGGACCCGGAGGTCCTGCCGGTCCCGGCCGACGCGACGATCGACCCGCCCGTGGACCCGCCCGCCGAGCCGTCCGTCGAATCGCGCGCGGCGCTGCCGACCGGCCCGGTCTCCACCTCGGCGTAGGCTCGGGCCCATGCGATTCGGCCTCGTCATCCTCCCGCAGTACGACTGGCCGGAGGCCGCGCGACGGTGGCGTCAGGCCGAGGACCTCGGGTTCGACCATGCGTGGACCTACGACCACCTCTCCTGGCGGGGGCTGGCTGGGGAGCGGTGGCACGCCACGGTCCCGACGCTCACGGCCGCGGCCATGGTCACCGAGCGGATCCGGCTCGGCACCTTCGTCGCGAGCCCCAACTACCGCCATCCCGTGCCCTTCGCGAAGGACGCCGCGACGCTCGACCAGGTCTCGGGTGGGCGCCTGATCCTCGGCCTCGGCTCGGGCGGCACGGGCTTCGACGCCTACGTGCTCGGCCAGTCCGAGCTCTCCGCGCGCGAACGCCATGAGCGGTTCCGCGAGTTCACCGAGGCGCTCGACGTGCTGCTGCGCTTCGAGCGCGGCTCGGGCGAGGGCATCTCGTACTCGGGCGACCACTACTCGGCGGTCGCGGCGCGCATGGTCGGCGAGCCGGCCCAGGAGCCGCGCATGCCCTTCCTCATGGCCGCGAACGGCCCGCGCGCGATGCGACTCGCCGCGCGCTACGGGTCCGGCTGGGTGACCACCGGCGGCGGAGACCTCGACTCGGATGCCGCGTGGTGGGACCACCTCGCCGAGCTGTCCGCGCGCCTCGACGGCGCCCTCGCGGCCGAGGACCGAGCGCCCGGGGAGTTCGACCGCGTGCTCTCGCTCGACGGCGACACCCGGTACTCGATGGCGAGCCTCGGCGCGTTCGAGGATGCCGTCGGCCGCGCCCGCGAGCTCGGGTTCACCGACGTCGTCTCGCACCGGCCGCGCGAGCACGGACTGTACGCCGGCAGCGAGGCGGTGCTCGAGGACATCGCGACCCGGTTGCCATCGCTCCGCTGAGCCCGCCGGTGCCCCGCCGCGCACGGTCGGATCCGCCGGGTAGCCTGTCGTGGTGTCCGCGCCCCGCTTCGTCTCCCCGCTCCGCTGGGAGCCGCTTCCCTACCTCGTCCTGGTGGCGCTCCTGCTCTTGACCGGTCTCGTCCGCCCCGACAGCGGAGTGTGGCTGGTCGTGCTCCTCGTCGCGATCGCGCTGACGGCGGCGTGGGGCGTCGTCGCGTTCGTGCGCGAGCGGCGCATGCGCAATCCCGACCCGATGGGCGACCTCACGAGCCTCGACGGGATCGAGGTCGTCGACGCGGCGCCCGTCGCGGCCGGGGTGCGCAGCGTCGTGCCGGTCGTCGACGTGCACCGGCACCAGCCCGCCATCGACCTCGCCCGCCTCCACGGCGGAGCGACGCAGTCCGCGGTCCTCGTGCCGCGGGCGCGCCGCTGGCTCTCCCCGAGGTACCGGATCGGGGTGCAGCTCGTCGGCGGCGACCGGCCGCGGCACGCGGGGTTCCTCGGCGAGGCGGCGGAGGCCCGCTGGCGCGACGCGCTGGACGCGCTGCGCTCGTCGCGCGGAGCGTACGTCGGGGTTCCGGCGGTCATCGAAGGGTCCGCCCGCCCGTACCGGGTCGACGTCGACCTGAGCGGGCTCGGCGCGGTCGTCGGTGGCGGCGATGCACCGTCCGCGCTCGCGGATTCCTGAGGAATCATCGCGCTCATAGTCGGCCGAACCGGTGAAGTCAAGACTGTTACCGGGGGAGACCCTCCACGTAGTCTCGCCGGAAGGGCGCCGCCGAGGGCGCCCTCCGACAAGGAGAGACGATGTATCGATCTACGAGGCTTTCCCGCCGCGCCGCCGTGCTCGCGACCAGCGCGACGACGGTCGCGGCGCTGGCCCTGGTGCCCGCCGGGGCCGCCTTGGGTGCGCCCGGGGGCAACTCCTGTGCCAACCAGAACAACAACACGATCGCGAAGCTGCTCCAGTGCGTCGACGCGGACGGTGCAATGGAGCACCTCGCGGCACTGCAGGCGATCGCGGATGCCAACGACGGCAACCGCGCCGCCGGCACGAGCGGCTACGAGGAGAGCGTCGAGTACGTGGTCGACACGCTCGAGGCCGCCGGCTGGGACGTCTCGATCGACGAGTTCCCGTACACCTACGTGGGCCCGTCGACGCTGACGCAGCTGACGCCGATCTCCGCCGAGTACGCGACCGGGCCGTACACCGGCAGCGGCGCGGGCGACGTGACCGGCACGATCATCCCGGTCGACCTGCAGCTCGGTGTCGGCAACGCCAGCACGAGCGGCTGCACGGCCGACGACTTCGCGGGCCTCGACTTCTCCGGTCCGGCCGACATCGCCCTGATCCAGCGCGGCACCTGCCCGTTCGCGGACAAGGCGCTGAACGCGGAGGCCGCGGGCGCGGAGGCCGTGATCATCTTCAACCAGGGCAACGACACGTCCGACGCGCGCAATGGCCTCATCGTCGGCACGCTCGGCGGTTCGAACGTCGTGGGCATCCCCGTCGTCGGCGCCAGCTACGAGCAGGGCGTCGCCCTCTCGCAGGCCGGCTCGACCGCGAACATCTTCGTGCCGGCTCCCGAGTCGCGTCCGCAGAAGAACGTGATCGCCGAGAAGACCGGTGTGAACGACGACAACGTCGTGATGGCCGGCGCGCACCTCGACTCGGTGCAGGCCGGCCCCGGCATCAACGACAACGGCAGCGGCTCCGCGTCGCTCCTCGAGCTGGCGGAGAACCTCAGCAAGCTCGAGCCGCAGAACACCATCCGCCTCGCGTGGTGGGGTGCGGAGGAGTCGGGCCTGATCGGTTCCGAGGAGTACGTCGCGGAACTCAGCCAGGAGGAGCAGGACCGCATCGCGCTGTACCTGAACTTCGACATGGTCGCCTCGCCGAACTACATCTTCATGGTGTACGACGGTGACGAGTCCGGTTGGCTGGCGCCCGCGGGCGTTCCGATCCCCGACGGCTCGGTCGAGATCGAGAAGCTCTTCGAGAGCTACTACACCTCGGTCGGTGAGCCGTACGACGACGCGCAGTTCAGCGGTCGCAGCGACTACGACGCGTTCATCCGCGTCGGCATCCCCGCCGGCGGCCTCTTCACCGGCGCCGAGGTCGTGAAGACCGAGGAGCAGGCGTCCATCTGGGGCGGCACGGCCGGTGCGTCGTACGACCCGTGCTACCACCAGGCCTGCGACACGATCGACAACGTGAACGAGCACGCGCTCGACGTGAACGTGGACGCGATCGCCCTCGCGGTGCTCGCGTACTCGTACTCGACCGAGTCGGTCAACGGCGTGGCGGGCGTGAAGGTGCCGGGCGGCCTGAAGCTGCCCGCACCGGCCGGGCCCGAGGGCACCATCGGCGGCAACGCCGGCGGCCTCGACCCCGACCTCGTGGGTGAGGACGGCCACCACCACGGTCCGCACGAGACCGAGTAGTCGTCTCTCGTTCGACCCGACCAGCGGGGCCCGTCGCGTCAGCGGCGGGCCCCGCGCTCGTGCGCCAGACTGGGGCGGTGCAGACGATCGTCAAGCGGCGGGACGACGCGCCCGAGGGATTCTTCGAGGCCGAGGCGGCCGGGCTCGCCTGGCTCGCGGAGGCCGGTGGCGCGCGTGTCGCCGGCGTCTCGGCGGTCGGACCCGGATGGATCGAGCTCGAGCGCATCGACGAGGTGCGACCGTCCCGCGAGGCGGCGGCCGCGTTCGGCGCGGCGCTCGCACGCACCCATGCCGCCGGTGCCGACTCGTTCGGGGGCCGCCCCGACGGATGGCACGGCAGGCTGTTCATCGGTCGCCGGGCGATGCCCGCCGCCTCCGAGGCCTCCTGGGGGACCTTCTATGCGCGCGACCGTGTGCTGCCGTTCGTACCGGTCGCCGAGGACGCCGGGAACCTGACGCCCGCCGAGGCCGCGCTCGTCCGGCGGGCGTGCGACGCCGTCGCGACGGGCGCGTTCGACGACGGCGAGCCGCCCGCGCGCCTGCACGGCGACCGCTGGAACGGCAACGTGCTGTGGTCGGCCGACGGCGTCGTCCTCATCGACCCGGCCGCGCACGGCGGTCATCGCGAGACCGACCTCGCGATGCTCGCGCTCTTCGGGTGCCCGTTCCTCGCCGAGGTCCTGGCGGCGTACGACGGGCTCACTCCGTTGCACGACGGATGGGAGGAGCGCATCCCGCTGCACCAACTGCATCCGCTCGCTGTCCACGCCGCCGGGCACGGCCGCACCTACGGGATCGCGCTCGCGGAGGCCTCGAAGGCCGTGCTGGACCTGGCCGGATGACGTCGGGAATACTTCGACGGGGTCATCCGTTCTGGTCAATTGCATGCAAAAGCATGGAACGAGAGAAGGAGCCCAGGAGGGCGACATGCAGTTCGGAATCTTCACCGTCAGCGACATCACGCAGGACCCCACGACCGGCCGCACCCCGAGCGAGGCCGAGCGGATCCAGGCGACGCTGACCATCGCCACGCACGCGGAGGAGGTCGGTCTCGACGTCTTCGCGCTCGGCGAGCACCACAACCCGCCGTTCTGGTCGTCCTCGCCCACCACGACGCTCGCGTACATCGCCGGGCAGACGAGCACCCTGCAGCTCTCGACCGCCACGACCCTCATCACCACGAACGACCCGGTGAAGCTCGCCGAGGACTACGCGATGCTCCAGCACGTGTCGAACGGTCGCGCCGACCTCATGCTCGGTCGCGGCAACACCGGGCCGGTCTACCCCTGGTTCGGCAAGGACATCCGCCAGGGCCTTCCCATCGCGATCGAGAGCTACGAGCTCCTCCACCGCCTCTGGCGCGAGGACGTCGTCGACTGGGAGGGCAAGTTCCGCACGCCCCTCCAGGGTTTCACCTCGACGCCGCGCCCGCTCGACGGCGTGCCGCCGTTCGTCTGGCACGGCTCGATCCGCACCCCCGAGGTCGCCGAGCAGGCCGCGTTCTACGGCGACGGCTTCTTCGCCAACCACATCTTCTGGCCGGCCTCCCACACGCAGCGCATGATCGCGCTGTACCGCCAGCGCTACGAGCACCACGGCCACGGCACCGCCGCGCAGGCGATCGTGGGCCTCGGCGGCCAGGTGTTCATGCGGAAGAACTCGCAGGACGCCGTGAACGAGTTCCGACCGTACTTCGACAACGCGCCCGTCTACGGCCACGGCCCGAGCATGGAGGAGTTCACGCAGCAGACGCCGCTCACCGTCGGCAGCCCGCAGGAGGTCATCGACCGCACCCTCGGCTTCCGCGACTACGTCGGCGACTACCAGCGCCAGATGTGGCTCATCGACCACGCGGGCCTGCCGCTGAAGACCGTCCTCGAGCAGCTCGACCTGCTCGGCGAGGAGGTCGTGCCGGTGCTCCGTCGCGAGTTCGCGAAGGACCGCCCGGCCGACGTGCCGGACGCGCCCACGCACGCCTCGCTCGTGACGGCGAAGTACGGTGACGGCGCACCGCGCCAGGCCACCCCGAACGCCAACCGCGGGGACAACCTCACCCTCGGCTCGCCCTACCAGGACGGCCCGGCGGCTCCCGCGCCCTCCGGCTCGGCCTTCGGGCCGGCCGCGACCCGGACGGCAGGTGCGCGATGACCACCAGGAAGATCGTCGTCATCTCGGCGGGGCTCTCCACGCCGAGCTCGAGCCGCCAGCTCGCCGACCGGCTCCTCGCCGACAGCGCGAACCTCCTCCAGGAGCGCGGCGTCGAGGTCGAGGCGCAGGTGTTCGAGCTGCGCGACCTCGCGCACGACATCACCAACCACCTGCTCATGGGCTTCGCCCCGCCGAAGCTCGAGGAGGCGCTCGACGCGGTCGCGTCGGCCGACGGCCTCATCGTCGTCACGCCGATCTTCACGACGAGCTACGCCGGGCTCTTCAAGTCGTTCATCGACGTGATCGACCCGCAGTCGCTGACCGATCTCCCGGTGCTCATCGGCGCCACGGGCGGCACCCCGCGCCATTCGCTCGCGATCGACTACGCGATCCGGCCGCTGTTCACCTACCTGCACGCCATCCCGGTCACGACCGGCGTCTTCGCCGCGACGAGCGACTGGGGCGGCGGCGGCGACGGCGTTCGATCGCTGCCCGACCGCATCTTCCGCGGCGCGACCGAGTTCGCCGACCTCGTCGAGCGGACAGACCGCAGCGAGATGGTGAGCGACCCGTTCGCACTCGACCGCCCGATGGGTCACCTGCTCGGCGGCCTCGCGGGGGAGTAGGCAGCAGGGTTCCAGGCGAGCGGATGCCGCGGCCGGACGTGTTCCGGACGCGGCATCCGCTTCGTCGTGGGCGCCCCGTTCACCGGCGACGACGGGTGGAGACGACGCGGATCGCGGTGTCGACCGCGAGCCCGAGCGTGATCGCCACCGCGACCGAGACGGCGATCGCGAGCACCGGCCGGTCGCCGAGCGCGGCGCCGACGAGGCCGCCGACCGCGACGTTGTAGAGCGCCCAGCCGAGTCCAGCGGCCGCGGCCAGCGGGGCGTAGCGCGCGAGCGGGATGCGCGCCGCGCCGGCGGCGAGGTTCACCGCGATGCGCGCGAACGGGATGTACCTGGCCGTGAAGACGAGGACCGCGGTGCGGCGCTCGACGGTGGCGCGGACCCTGGAGATCGCCGCCGCGACGCGCGGGCGTCGCTGCCAGGACCAGCGATCGACGCCGGCCCAGCGTCCGATCGCATAGCACGCGAGGTCGCCGACGAGGGCGCCGACCGCGGCGGTCGCGACCACGAGGGGCAGCGCCGGGTTCCCGGTCGCGCCGGCGATCGCCCCGAGCGCGACGACCGCCGTCTCGCTCGGCAGCACGACGAGGAACGCGTCGCCGACGACGAGGGCGAACAGCACCGGGAACAACCACGGCGACCCGGCAACGGCGGCGATCCACTGGCTGTCCACGCCGGCGTGTCTAGTCGACCCGGGTGAACGGAATGCGACGTGGACCACGGTGTCCACGCCGCGCGAGCTCGGGGGCCGGCGGACGCGGTCCGCCGGCCCCCACGGCCCATCGGTCAGCAGGTGACCGAGTAGTAGAACGCGCCGTCCTTCGGCGCGCCGGTCTCGCGATCCTGGAGGTACACGAAGAACTCGTTGATGTACGTGTCGCTCATCGTCGCCGACGCGACGAGGTCCGAGTCCCACGGGGTGACGTCGTACGAGCAGAACTCGAGATCGTGGTCGACGGCGAGCGCGTAGAAGCCCGGGATCGGCGTGTCGTCGCCCCGCCAGATGCCCCAGAGCGTCGCACCGCCGGCGGCGAGCCCGCCCTCGGTGGTGATCAGGCCGTGGTCGTTCAGCACGAAGTAGCCGGTGACGTCGATGAGCAGGTGGATCGAGCCCTTGTACGGCCTCGCCTTGAGCTCGTACGACGCGCCGGGCGCACCGATCGGCAGCACCGTCGCGTCGCCGATGTCGGTGCCCGTCGTGAAGGTCAGCGCGGTCGACGCAGGCTCCGGCGTGTTGTACGCCCATGCGCGCAGGAAGCCGTTGCCGACGGGCGCGACCGCCTTGAGCGCCGCCTGCACGGCCACCGCGTTCTCGGGGATGCCGCAGCCGGTCGACGAGCCGCCCTGGCTCTTGAGGCTGGACGAGCCGGTGACCTTGAAGTTCCGAACGCTTCCCGATGCGATCTTGCCGCCGGTCGACGAGCGGGTGTCCGCGACGCGGCACGGTGCGACCGGCACGAACGTCGTCGCCTCGTTGCCCAAGTACCCGGCGGCGGCGGCCGCAGTCGCCGTCGACTGCTCGGCGGCGACGGCCTCGGACTGGAGGTCGGCGATGGCGGCATCCGAGTACTCGCGCATGGTCGAGGTGGTCGGCCCCTCCGCGAGGTCGGGCCGCTCGGTGCCGACGACCGGTCCCATGGCGAGCGCCCCGGCGGTGACCGCCGCGGTGACGGTGGTGAGTCCCGTGACGAGGGCGGCTGCCGTGCGCCTGGAAAGTGTGATCAATGCGTGCTCCACTGTGTTCGCCAGGAGCCCGACGCATGCGTCGAGCCGAGCTGGACATCTTCGTCGACCAGTCGGTCTCAGCGGATCCTACGGTCTGCCGGACGACGCTCTCCGGTTGTCGGGCGAGTTCGTCATCGATCCGTGATGAAGGCGGTTCGGAGCCGAGGAGCGCTCGATTCCTGGCGTCGAAAAAGCTGAGAATCCCTCATTCAGGGGGTTCACGCGGTGCATCGCGCGGAGTAGCGTCGACATCGGGAGCGCGGCTTCGGCCGCACACGCCTCTTCTCTCGCCCTACCGGGTCAACCGACGCGCGCGAGCCGCGGTCGCATCCGCTGCCATCGATCGCAACCCGAGAGAAGAAGAGATCATGTCCATCCGTCGCGCACTCGCCGCGCTGGGCGCGGCCGCCGTGCTCGTGCTGGCCGGTGCGGCCGGACCCGCCATGGCGGGCAACCCGCACTTCATCAAGAACGCGACCTCCGCGCACCTCGACGGCGTCAACCTCGTCGTCGACTTCAAGGAGGCCGGCCTCGAATCCGGCTCCATCGAGACCGTCGTCGCGAGCGCGGACCTCAGCGCCACGTACTCGTGCGTCAACGGCGGCAACAACGTGCCGTCCGATCCCAAGAAGACGACCATCGACTCCCGCATCTCCGAGAGCGGCGAGTTCGAGGCCGCCAAGAACGGCAACATCGTCGGCTCGCTGACGCTCATGCCGACGCCCGCCGACGTCGCGCTCGACTGCCCGCCCGGACAGACGGCGACGCTGTTCTCCGTCGTCTGGTCGAACGTGACCGTCGAGGACCTCGACAGCGGCGCCTTCATCGCGGTGAAGGGCACCTTCAGCGCGCCCTGATCCTCAGCACGCCGCGAGCCGGGACGGAGGCACCAGCCATCCGTCCCGGCTCGTCGCCGGATGCGGCCGTCGGATCAGTCGTCGAGCACGAACGTGACCTCCAGGGTGACCGACCACTCGACGACGCTGCCGCCCTCGACCTTGACCTTCTGCTCCTTCACCCACGCGCCTCTGACCCCGCGCAGCGTCTCGACGGACCGGGCGATGCCCACTGCGACCGCGTCCTCGAAGCTCGTCTCGGAGAAGGCCGTGATGGTGGTGACTCGTGCGACCGATGACATGTCGTTCCCCCTCGAACGATTCCGGACGCATCGGAGCATGCGTCCGTCTCCCATCATGCGCCTGCCCCGCGGGCGCCGCGAGGGGTTGACCCGTTCGCGACCGGCGCGCGAACGGCATCCGTCGCCTCGGTGAACCCTCGGCGGACGACGGCGTCTCGGTTCGCGTCGCGCGCACGGGCCGCCCCATGCTGGCCGCGTGAGAGTCGCACTGCTCGCCGAGTCGTTCCTCCCGCACATGAACGGCGTCACGCATTCCCTGCTGCAGGTGCTCGGGCACCTCGAGCGGCAGGGCCACGAGGCGCTCGTCCTCGCCCCCCGATCCGGTCCCGTCGACCACGGCCTGCACGGCGCCCGTGCGGAGTTCCTCCGGTCGGTGCCGATGCCCGGCTACCCGGAAGTCCGCATGACCTTCGCCGGCGCCCGCCGACTCGCCGCGATGCTCGCCGGCTTCGCACCCGACGTCGTGCACCTCGCGTCGCCGTTCGTGCTCGGCTGGCAGGGCGTCCTGGCCGCCGAGCGCATCGGCGTTCCGAGCGTCGCGGTCTACCAGACGGATGTCCCGGCGTACGCCGAGCGGTACCGCGTCCCCGGCGCGGCCCCCGCGCTCGCGAACCACGTCGGTCGCCTCCACCGTCGCGCGACCCTCACCCTCGCGCCGTCCTCCGCGGCGATCGCGCAACTCGAGGGGTACGGCGTCGAGCGCCTGCGGCGCTGGGCCCGCGGCGTCGACACCGACCGGTTCCGGCCCGAGCGGCGCTCGCTCGACTGGCGGCGCCGGTACGCGGCCGACGACGAGGTGCTCGTCGGGTACGTGGGCCGGCTCGCGCCGGAGAAGCAGGTCGAGGACCTGCGGGCACTCTCGACCATCGACGGCGTGCGCCTGATCGTGATCGGCGACGGACCGTCGCGGCCGGCGCTCGAGGGGATGCTCCCGGATGCCGCGTTCACGGGCTTCCTCGGCGGCGACGCACTCGCCGAGGCGATGGCGAGCCTCGACGTGTTCGTCCACCCGGGCGAGAGCGAGACGTTCTGCCAGACCGTGCAGGAGGCGCTCGCGAGCGGCGTACCGGTCGTCGCCACGGGTCGTGGCGGTCCGGTCGACCTCGTGAGCTCGAGCCGCGACGGCTGGCTCTACCGCCCGGGCGACCTCGACGAGCTGGCGGCGCGGGTCCGCGACCTCGCCGGCGACGACTCCAAGCGGCGCGCGTTCGGGCGCGCCGCCCGCGAGGGCGTCGCCGGTCGGAGCTGGTCGGCGCTCGGCGACGAGCTCCTCGGCCACTACGAGCACGCCGCCGAGCTCCACCGCGCGGGGCGGGCGGGCGCGCCCGTCGGCGCTACGGCGTCCGTGGTCGAGCGGATCCGCCCGCCGGCGCACGTTCCCCCCGAGGCCGGAATGGATGCCGGCGCCGCCGTCGACGGACCGGGCGTCGACGGCGACGAGCGGATGCCTCGGCGCGGGCCGGACTCGGCCGGGTCCCCTCCCTCCTGGCGACGGTTCGTCGCCGTGGGCGATTCGGTCACGGAGGGGCTCTGCGACTCGTCGCGGATGGCGGCGGGGGAGTACCGCGGCTGGGCGGACCGCCTCGCCATGCTGCTCGCGCAGTCGGGCGACGGCATCGGCTACGCGAACCTCGCGGTGCGCAGCCGGCGCGTCGTCGATGCCGTCGACGTCCAGCTGCCCCGCGCCCTCGAGCTCGGGGCCGACCTCGTCACGGTGCTGATCGGCGGCAACGACCTGGTGCGGATCGGCGCTCGGGCCGAGGCGCTCGCCGATCGCGTCGGCGACGCCGTCCACGGGCTCCGAGCGGCGGGGTGCGACGTGCTCGTCGTGACCCCCTTCCTGCCGGCGCACGCGCGCCTCGGCTCGGTGCGCGATGCGTTCGAGCGGTTCGCCGAGCGCCTCGTCGTCCGCGCCGACGGCGCCGGCGCGAGGGTCCTCGACGCCTCGACGCACGGTGGGCTGACGGCGCGCGGCATGTGGGCGGAGGACCGCGTGCACCTGAACTCGTCCGGTCATCGGGCGCTCGCGTATGCGGCGGCCGACGTCCTGGGCGTGCCGGATGCCGCGGCGCTCGCCGGCCTCGACGCGGTGCTCCACGGCGACGTGGACGAGCCCGACGCGCCCCCGCTGCCGAACGCGGAGTGGCTGCTCCGGCACGCCGTGCCGTGGGCCGGACGACGGCTCCTCGGTCGCACGGCGGGCGACGGGCGCGTCGCCAAGCACGACGCCCTGGTGCACCTGCCGGGCCCGAGCGGCGAGCACGAGCGGCGCGGAATCCGCGCGTGATCGGGGCGTGCGCGGCATCCGCCCGCCCATGCCGTCGTGCCGCCCGCTAGGTCGCGACACGCCGGGCTGATAGGCTCGGCGAGGATGCCCACGCGGCATCCGCTCAATTCAACATGAGCTCGCGCCCGCTGTCGGGCGCTCGGAGCAGGCCGGCAGGAAGCTGGTCCCCTGTGGTGGCTTACCAAGCGAGAGCTTGGTGGACTTCTACTGGTGGCCAGCGCTGGCGGGTCATCGACGCGCTGAGATCTGCCTGTTCCCTGCTCCTTGTTCACCTCGCGCGCCACACGGGCGTGCGAGCCGAAACAAAGGAGAGAGACCTCTTGGAAGGTCCTGAAATCACGTTCGCCGAGACGACCATCGACAACGGTCGCTTCGGCACCCGCATCATCCGGTTCGAGACCGGTCGCCTCGCGCAGCAGGCGCAGGGCTCGGCCGCCGCGTACATCGACGACGAGACCATGCTGCTCTCGGCGACCTCGGTGTCGAAGCAGCCGAAGGAGCACTTCGACTTCTTCCCGCTCACGATCGACGTCGAGGAGCGCATGTACGCCGCGGGGCGCATCCCCGGCTCGTTCTTCCGCCGCGAGGGTCGCCCCTCGACCGAGGCGATCCTCACCTGCCGTCTCATCGACCGTCCGCTGCGCCCCTCGTTCGTCGAGGGCCTCCGCAACGAGGTCCAGGTCGTCGTGACCGTGCTCGCGATCGAGCCCGACGAGCTCTACGACGTGCTCGCGATCAACGCGGCGTCGCTCTCGACGCAGCTGTCCGGCCTGCCCTTCTCGGGCCCCGTCGGCGGCGTGCGGGTGGCCCTCATCGACGGCCAGTGGGTGGCGTTCCCGAAGCACTCGCAGCTCGAGGACGCGGTCTTCAGCATGGTCGTCGCCGGTCGTGTCGTGACCGAGGCCGACGGCTCGCAGGACGTCGCGATCATGATGATCGAGGCCGAGGCGACCGACAACGCGTGGAACCTCATCAAGGCCGGTGCCGTGAAGCCCGACGAGACCGTGATCGCGCAGGGCATCGAGGCGTCGAAGCCGTTCATCAAGCAGCTCGTCGAGGCGCAGCAGTCGGTCGCGTCGACCGCAGCGAAGCCCACCGCCGACTACCCGACGTTCCCGCCCTACCAGAGCGAGACCTACGACGCCGTCGCCGGGCTCGCCTACGACGAGCTCAAGGGCGTCTACCAGATCGCCGGCAAGGTCGAGCGCCAGGACGCCGACGACGCGCTCAAGGCGCGCGTCAAGGAGGCCATCGCCGCCAAGGTCGAGGCGGGCGAGCTGCCCGAGTCGGCCAACGGCGAGGTGTCGGCCGCGTACAAGTCGGTCACGAAGCTCGTCGTCCGCTCGCGCGTGCTGTCCGAGGGCGTCCGCATCGACGGCCGCGGCCTGGCCGACATCCGTCCGCTCGACGCCGAGGTCCAGGTCATCCCGCGCGTGCACGGCTCCGCCATCTTCCAGCGCGGCGAGACCCAGATCCTGGGCGTCACCACGCTGAACATGCTGAAGCTCGAGCAGCAGATCGACTCGCTGAGCCCGGTCACCAAGAAGCGCTACATGCACAACTACAACTTCCCGCCGTACTCGACGGGTGAGACGGGTCGTGTGGGTTCGCCCAAGCGCCGTGAAATCGGCCACGGCGCCCTCGCCGAGCGTGCGCTCGTGCCGGTGCTGCCGACGCGCGAGGAGTTCCCCTACGCCATCCGCCAGGTCTCCGAGGCGCTCGGCTCGAACGGCTCGACCTCGATGGGCTCGGTCTGCGCCTCGACGCTGTCGCTCCTGAACGCCGGTGTGCCGCTGCGCGCGCCGGTCGCGGGCATCGCGATGGGCCTCATCTCCGACACCGTCGACGGTGAGACCCGCTACGCGGCGCTCACCGACATCCTCGGCGCGGAGGACGCGCTCGGCGACATGGACTTCAAGGTCGCCGGCACCTCCGAGTTCGTCACCGCGATCCAGCTCGACACCAAGCTCGACGGCATCCCCGCCTCGGTGCTCGCGGGCGCGCTGACCCAGGCGAAGGAGGCGCGCACCACGATCCTGCAGGTGCTGAACGCCGCCATCGACGGCCCCGACGAGATGGCGCCCACCGCGCCGCGCGTCATCAGCGTGCAGATCCCGGTCGACAAGATCGGCGAGCTCATCGGGCCCAAGGGCAAGACGATCAACGGCATCCAGGACGACACCGGCGCCGAGATCTCGATCGAGGAGGACGGCACCGTCTACATCGGCGCGACCGACGGCCCCACGGCCGAGGCCGCTCGCGCCGCGGTGAACGCGATCGCCAACCCGACCAACCCCGAGGTCGGCGAGCAGTTCCTCGGCACGGTCGTGAAGATCGCCGCCTTCGGCGCCTTCGTCTCGCTGCTGCCCGGCAAGGACGGCCTGCTGCACATCTCCGAGGTGCGCAAGCTCGCCGGCGGCAAGCGCGTCGAGAACGTCGAGGACGTGCTCGGCGTCGGTCAGAAGATCCTCGTCGAGATCACCAAGGTCGACGACCGCGGCAAGCTCTCGCTCGCGCCCGTCGTCGCGGAGGAGGCCGACACCAACGGCCGCGCCGCGACCGGCGAGCACGCCGAGGCTCCCGCCGAGGGCGCCGACGCGTAAGCGCGGATCCCGCCACCGGATGCCCGTCCCGACTCGTCGGGGCGGGCATCCGTCGTCTCCGGAGCGGAGCCGGAGCCGGAGCCCGTCGCCTATCCGCGCGTGTCGGCCGCGGCCGAGACGATGCCGCGCATGACGTTCCAGTAGCCGACGGGCGCCACCCGGGTGACGAGGTCGCTGAGGCGGGAGTCCCGGCCGATGAACACGCGGGGACGGCGCCGCACGATGCCGTCCACGATGCGCTCGGCGGCCTGGGCCGGCGTCGTGCGGTAGAGCGCGGCCTGCGCGTCGGCGGCGCGTGCGGCGGCGCCCGGCGCGACGGCGGCGGCGACCCGGGCGTGGTGGATGATGCCGGTCTGCACGCCGCCGGGGTAGATGGCCGACACCGAGACATCCGTCGCCTCGAGTTCGTGGCGGAGGGCGTCGGTGAACCCGCGGACCGCGAACTTCGACGTGACGTAGGGCACGCGCCCCGCGGGCGCGGCGAGGCCGTAGAGGCTCGACACGTTCGCGATGTGCGCGTCGCCGGCCTCCGTGAGCGCGGGCAGGAACGCCTTCGTCATCGCGACGGTGCCCCAGAGGTTGATGTCGACGACCCAGCGGAACTCCTCGAGCGTGGCCTGGTCGAAGCTGCCGAGCATCGACACGCCCGCGCAGTTGAGGAGGATGCTCGGGGCGGGCTCGTGGGCGGCCGCGACGGCGGCGGGGAGCGCGCCCACGGCGTCGAGGTCGGCGAGGTCGACGACGTGCGTGCTGGCGGCGGCGCCGCGGTGGCGCACGTCGTCGGCGACGACCTCGAGGGCGCCCGCGTCGCGGTCGACGAGTGCCAGTGCGCACCCGCGGTCGGCGAGCAGCTCGGCCGACGCCCGGCCCATGCCGCTCCCGGCTCCGGTGACGACGGCGAGCCGGCCGTCGAGCTGCAGGGGACGTCGGCGTGCCATGGTGCTCCTTCGCGGGGGTGTTCGGGCAGTACACCCTGACACGCCACGGCCGCTGGGCCAAACCCGAGCGGTGCCCGCGATTGCGTCCACCGCGTGGGCGCGACTACATGAGCGTCAGGCGGGCGGCCGCGTGGATGCGGGCGTTCTCATCGGTCGCGGCGCGGGACGCCGACTGCTCGGCGAGAGCGCGCAGCATCCGCTCGCGATCGGTGCGACGGATGGTGCGACGTCGACCCCATCGCGCGAGCGCCAGGCCCGCACGCACGGCGAGCTCGGAGAGACGGCCCGACGCGGGGGAGAGGGTGAGGGCGTTCATGGCCGGTCCGTTCCATCGGTCTCGGATGCCTGTCCGCGCACGAGCGGGAAGGCGTTGACGTGGATCTGCACGGGGCGCGACCCGGGCGATGGCGACCGCTTGTACGCATCGATGTACCTCTTCAGCACGACGTCGATGTCGGTCACGAGCCCGTGCAGCTGGTCGGGCGTCAGCTTCAGGTTGATGGTGTCGGAGGTCGCGATGTCGAGCCAGTCGCTGCCGAACACCTCCTCGCCCGTCGTCAGGAACTCGCGGAAGTTCTGCTCGCGCGACCGGAACCACTCGTCCTCGACGAGCTTGACCGCGAGTCGGTCGGCGCTGCCCGGCGGCAGGCTGCGCGCATCGGGGATCGCGATCGACCCCGGGCGCCGTTCCCACCAGCGCTCGCGGCCCTTGCCGCGGCCCTCGATCTCCTGCACGAGGCCGGCCTTCGCGAGCTGCCGGAGGTGGTAGCTCGTCGCGCCGCTCGATTCGCCGAGCCGCTCCGCGAGGCCGCTCGCCGTGAGCGGGCCGTACGTCGAGAGCTCGTCGTAGATCTGGACGCGCAGCGGGTGCGCCAGGCTCTTCAGGCTCTCGGAGGAGAGCACGTGATCGATGCCCGGGTGCCGGGTGCTGCTCGGCCGGGATTCGAGGTCGTTCGTCGGCTCGTCCATGGATGCAAAGGTACCTATGCAAAGAAATGTTTGCAACATATTCTTTGCAGAGAGTTCTTTGCAGGAACGTGCCGTGGAGTCAGCGGTCGAGGAGCGGCGCCAATCGATACGGGATGAGCTCGCCCATCGCGAGCGAGGTCTCCGTGCGCTCGACGCCCTCGATCGCGAGGATCTCCTCGTCGATGCGGAAGAGGTCGTGCGCATCGCGGCAGACGACGCGCACGAGCAGGTCGATCTGGCCGGAGAGGCCGTGCGCCTGGATCACCTCGGGGATTTCGGCGAGGGCCGTCACCACGTCGGCGAGCACCTTCTGCCGGGCGTGCACGGCCACGAACGCCTCGAGCGGGTAGCCGAGCGGGCTCGGATCGATGCTCCGCTCGAACGAGAGGAATGCGCCGGATGACTCGAGCCGCGCCATCCTCGCCTGGACCGTGTTCCGACTCATCCGCAGCCGTTCGGCGAGGGCGACGACCGTCGCCCGCGGGTCGGCGGCGAGGGCCCTGAGCAGTGCGCGGTCGACGGGGTCGTAGCCGGTCATACCGCCACACGTTAGCACCGGAACCGGGCCATCCACCATGCAACATGCTCAACGCGACGCTCGTTGCTTGAGCCGAATGCCAGATCGTCGTACCCTGCGAGTACCCGGCATCGGCGCCGGTGCGAGGCTGCCCACAAGGCGGCCGAGCCGACACGGAGGTTCGACGATGACCCCTACCGACCGAGAGGCGACCGGGCTGCTCACCCGCCCCGACGACCTCGTCCGACTCCTCGACGCGACCGGCGGTCGCCACGCGAACCCCGAGTTCGATCCGTGGGTCGCCGACGTCGACGTCGATGCGCTGATCGGGCTGCACCGCGACATGGTCGTGGTCCGCCGGCTCGACGCCGAGGCCACCGCCCTGCAGCGACAGGGGGAGCTCGGCCTGTGGCCGCCGCTCGCCGGCCAGGAGGCCGCGCAGATCGGCTCCGCCCGGGCCCTGCACGACGACGACTTCGTGTTCTCCAGCTACCGCGAGCACGCCATCGCCTGGCTGCGCGGCGTCCGCCCCGACGAGCTGCTCAGCGTGTGGCGCGGCTCTGCGGCATCCGGCTGGAATCCGTTCGAGAAGCGGATGGCGATCCCGAACATCATCATCGGGGCGCAGTCGCTGCACGCCGTCGGCTGGGCGATGGGCGCCCGCTGGGAGGACTCGACCAACGCCTCGATCGCCTACTTCGGCGACGGGGCGACCAGCGAGGGCGACGTCAACGAGGCGCTCGTGTTCGCCTCGAGCTTCGACGCGCCCGTCGTCTTCTTCTGCCAGAACAACGGCTGGGCGATCTCCGAGCCCGTGGGGCTGCAGTCGAAGCAGCCGCTGGCGCGTCGCGCCGACGGCTTCGGCATGCCCGGCATCCGCGTCGACGGCAACGACGTGCTCGCCGTCCTCGCGGTCACCCGATGGGCGCTCGACCGCGCGCGCCGCGGCGAGGGACCCGCCTTCATCGAGGCCGTGACCTACCGCATGGGCCCGCACACGACGGCCGACGACCCCAAGCGCTACCGCACCGACGACGACCTCGCCGAGTGGCGCGAGCGCGACCCGATCACGCGCCTGCACGCGTTCCTCGCGGCATCCGGTGCCGACATGGAGGCGGTCGACGCCGATGCGAAGGCCGCCGCCGACCGCGCCGCGGCCGAGCTGCGCGCCGGACTCACCGCCATCCCCGACCCGGAGCCGATGAGCGTGTTCGACCACGTGTACGCCGAGCCGAACAGCCACCTCGAGCGCCAGCGCGAGCGCTACGCGCGGTACCTGGCGATGTTCGACGAGGAGGGCGGGCGATGACCACCATCACCTTCGGCAAGGCCATCAACGAGGGGCTCCGCCGCGCGCTCGCCGAGGACGACAAGGTCGTGCTCCTGGGCGAGGACATCGGGACGCTCGGCGGCGTGTTCCGCATCACGGACGGGCTCAAGGCCGAGTTCGGCGAACAGCGCGTCGTCGACACGCCGCTCTCCGAGGCCGGCATCGTCGGCACGGCGGTCGGGCTCGCGTACCGCGGATTCCGCCCGGTCGTCGAGATCCAGTTCGACGGGTTCGTCTACCCGGCGTTCGACCAGATCGTCGCGCAGGTGGCGAAGCTCCACTACCGGTCGCGCGGCAGCGTGAAGATGCCCATGGTCATCCGGATCCCGTTCGGCGGCGGCATCGGCGCGGCCGAGCACCATTCGGAGTCGCCCGAGGCGTACTTCACCCACACCGCCGGCCTGCGCGTGATCGCGTGCTCCAACCCGGCCGATGCATACGTCATGATCCAGCAGGCGATCGCGAGCGACGACCCGGTCGTCTTCCTCGAGCCCAAGCGCCGCTACCACGTCAAGGGCGAGGTCGACGTCGAGGCGAACCTGGCCGACGCGCGACCCATGGGGGTCGCGACCACCGTCGCCACCGGCGACGACGTCACCCTCGTCACTTACGGCGCGCTCGTGCAGGTCGCGAAGGATGCCGCGACCGCCGCCGCCGAGGAGGGCGTGTCGATCGAGGTCATCGACCTGCGCTCGCTCTCGCCCGTCGACTACGCCACGATCGAGGCATCAGTGCGCCGCACCGGGCGGCTCGTCGTCGCGCATGAGGCGGGAGAGCAGGGCGGCGTCGGCGCCGAGATCGCCGCGTCGATCACCGAGCGCTGCTTCGAGTACCTCGAGGCGGCCCCGGTGCGCGTGACCGGCCACGACATCCCCTACCCGCCGGCCAAGCTCGAGCAGTACCACCTGCCCGACCTCGACCGGATCCTCGACGGCGTCGACCGCGCCCTCGGCCGGCCGAACTCGCTCTCGGAGGTGGACGCGTGAGCATGATCCGCGACTTCGCACTGCCCGACCTCGGCGAGGGACTCACCGAGTCCGAGATCGTCGCCTGGCGCGTCCAGGTGGGCGATCACGTCGAGCTGAACCAGATCATCGCCGATGTCGAGACGGCGAAGGCCGTCGTCGAGCTGCCGTCGCCGTTCGAGGGCACCGTCACCGCGCTGCACGCGGCCGAGGGCGAGACCGTGAACGTCGGCGAGAAGCTGTTCTCGTGCGACACCGGCGGCGGCGGGACGGCGTCGGCCGAGTCGGCGTCGGCCGAGTCGGCGACGACCGGCGCCGCGGCGGCCGGTTCCACCGTGTCCGAGCCGGCTGCGGAGGCCGCCGCACCCGCCGAGGCGCGCGAGCCCACGCTCGTCGGCTACGGCGCGGGTGCCGACCGCGGGCCGAAGCGCCGGGCGCGGCGACTCGGCGGCGCGGTGCTGAGCGAGAATCTCGTGCCGGCACCGCCCGAGCACGATCGCATCGAGCCCGACACGGCGACGCACGCCGGCCCGGAGGGCGATGGCACGGGTCGCGGCGAGCGACCGCGATCGACACCGCCCGTGCGCAAGCTGGCACGCGACCTCGGGGTCGACCTCGAACAGGTCGTCGGCACGGGCGAGCGCGGACTCATCACGCGATCCGACGTCGAAGCCGCGGCATCCGCGACGACTGGCACACCGCCGACCGACCGTCCGGCCGGTGCGGCCCTCGTCGCGCGCGAGGCCGCGCCCGACGAGACGCGCATCCCGATCAAGGGTGTCCGCAAGCACACGGCCGCCGCGATGGTCCGGAGCGCGTTCACCGCGCCGCACGTCACCGAGTTCCTGACGGTCGACGTGACCGCGACGATGGAACTCCTCGCGGGCATTCGCGTCGACCGTGCGTACGCGGGCCACAAGGTGACGCCGCTCACGGTCGTCGCCAAGGCGCTCTGCATCGCCGCGGCCCGCACGCCCGAGGTCAACTCGCGCTGGGACGAGGACGCGCAGGAGATCGTCCGATTCGGTGGCGTGAACCTCGGCATCGCCGCGGCGACCGAGCGCGGGCTCGTCGTCCCGAACGTGAAGGGCGCCGAGCGCATGACGCTCATCGAGCTCGCCGACGCCATCGCGCAGCTCGCCGAGACGGCACGGGCGGGCCGCACCGCGCCGGCCGACCTCTCGGGCGGGACCATCTCGATCACGAACATCGGCGTGTTCGGGATCGACGCGGGCACGCCGATCCTCAATCCGGGCGAGGCGGCGATCCTCGCGATGGGCGCGGTGCGCCGCACGCCGTGGGAGCATCGGGGCGAGATCGCGCTCCGCGACGTCATGACGCTCTCGCTCTCGTTCGACCATCGCCTGGTCGACGGCGAGCAGGGCTCGCGGTTCCTCGCCGACGTCGGTCGGATCCTCCGCGATCCGGGTCTCGCGCTCACGATGGCCTGAGCCGTACGGGAGGAACTTCCGAGTCCCGCCCGGCGTGTCGCGGCGCGACACGCCGCGGTGCGGCCTGAAGTTCCTCCCCGAGCCCCGAGCCCCGAGCCCCGAGCCCCGAGCCCCGAGCCCCGAGCCCCGAGCCCCGAGCCCGGAGCGCGGGGTGGCGGCCGGCCCCACCGGCGGGCACCATGTCCGCATGGACGAACGCACGCCCCTTTCCCGCGCGGATGTCTCGGCCGAACTCGACGGCACGGGATTCCGGCACGACGGCGAACGGCTGATCGCAGAATTCCGCACGCCGGATTTCGCGGGCGCGGTGCGGCTCCTCGACGCGGTCGCGGTCGAGGCGGATGCGATGAATCATCATCCGGATGTGCGCCTGGGATGGGGCCGGATCGAATTCGACCTCGTCTCGCACGACGTCGGCGGCGTGACGGCGAGGGACGTCGCGCTCGCGCGGCGGATCGCCGAGATCGCGGCCCGGCAGGGTGCGTCGGCAGGGTGATCCGACGGCAGGAGCGGTGAGTCCGCGTCGGGCGCACCGACTCCGGTCGCGATGTCGAGTCGCGAGGCGGCGGTCCGCTGTCGCATTCCGCCCGTACGGCCGGCCGTGAATTCCCGCGAATCAATGGGTCGGCGAATTCTCCACATCCGACCGGAATGCACGCAATTCCAATCGATGCGACTTTATGCTCGGAATAGCCCGTTCCCAGAGAATCCCGCGGAACCCACCGCAGAAACGGAAGTGCACAATGGCAAAGCGCGTGGTCGAGACGCTCATCGACGATCTCGACGGCAGCGACGCCGACCGGACCCTGTCGTTCGCATTCGACGGCGACCAGTACGCGATCGACCTCTCCTCTGCGAACATCGACAAGTTCGAGGCGGCCCTCGCGCCCTACATCGGCGCAGCCCGCAAGACTGCGGGGCGCGGCGGCGCGTCACGTCGCCGCGGCGGCTCCGCGGGGGGCGGCGACACGAAAGACGCCCGCGAGTGGCTCCGCGCCAACGGCCACCAGGTGTCCGATCGCGGCCGCATCCCGGCGCCGCTCATGGAGCTCTACCGCAGCCGCTGAGCCCGACCGGGACACGACTCGGCGCCGCCGGCCGGGACCGACCGCAGGCGGCGCCGTCGTCTCATCGCAGTTCGAGCACGACCTCGTCGATCTCGGTGCCCCGGGCGTTCGCGTAGCCGCGATCACGACCCACCTCGACGAAGCCGAGCTTGTCGAGTACCGCGATCGAGGCCGCGTTGTCGGCCGCGGCGCGAGCGCGCACCGGCCGAGGTTGCGTGTCGAGGAACAGGCGCATCGCGCGCGTCGCGATCCCGCGACCCCACTGCTCGCGGTCGATCCAGTACGTGATCTCGGCGGTCCGCGTCTCGTCGTCGACCCAGCGGGAGACGCTGCCGACGATCCGTCCGTCGCAGCGGACGGTGCGCGCGTCGACGTCCTCGCGCGCGAACAGCTTCGCCCAGTGCGCGTCGAAGGCCGTGCGATCCGACGGATCGGCGGGCGTGAACGCCGCCATGCGGTTCGCCTCGGGATCGAGACGGATGCGGAACAACTCGTCGAGATCGCCAGCGCGGGTCGCGCGCAGGCTCACGACGTGAGGCTCGACCATGCCATGTCCTCCAGGATGCTGCGGACCACCCTGTCCGCGGGTCGGCGCCCATGGATGCGGGCGCTGTGGGGGGTCGAGTTGATCAGTCCGAAGGCGGCGTGGGCCCGGATTCGCAACTCGGATTCGGCCCGGTCGGGCCTCAGGCGGGCGAGCACGCCCACCCACAGTTCGACGTAGGAGCGCTGCAGCCGCCGGACCTCGTGCGCGTCGGCGTCGCCGAGGCTGTCGAGGTCGCGGTCCTGCACGCGGATGACGTCGGCGTTCGCCAGCGCGAAGTCGACGTGGAAGCGGATGAGCGATCGCAGCGCCTCGTCGGGCGCGGCGACCTCCTCGACCGTGCGGCGACCGCCGTCGAGGAGGCCCTGGCTCGCATCGACGAGGATGGCCGCGAGGACGGCGGCCTTGCCCGGGAAGTGACGGTAGACCGCCGGTCCGGAGACCCCGGCCGCCTGGCCGAGCTCCTCCAGCGTCACGCCGGGGTACCCGCGCTCGGCGAACAGACGCGCCGCCGCGGCGAGCAACGCGGCACGACGGTCGGCCTTCGCGCGGCCACGCTCGGTGAGCGTCTCGGTCACGGGCACCTCCGGGGCATTCGGTGAATGCACACTAACCGAGCGTGACGCAGGTGGCAAGCGCGCGGCGCGCGCGCCCCGACCTCCGCGTCGTCAGTGCGAGGTGGCCGCAGCGGCCTCACGCACGAGCCGCACGGCTTCGGCGGCGCCGCGGTTCCAGGGCGTGCCGTGGCCCGGGAGGACCCACGTGGCGTCCGTCGCCGCCAGTCGGTCGAGCGAGTCGAGCGCGATGTCGGGCGCGTCGGTGAACGGCGCGGGTTGCGGCCCCCGACGGCCGGTGAGCACGTGGCGCGTGGTGAGGGCGTCGCCGACGGCGATCGCGTCGAGCGCGGGGGAGTGCACGGCGATGCTGCCGGGCGAGTGGCCCGGCATGGCGATGATCTCGGGCGAGCCGGGGAGGTCGGCGAGTCGTTCGCCGCCCTCGACCGTGCGGGCTTCGGCGAGGTGCTCGGTCTTCGCGCCGCCCTTGCCGAGCGCGTACGCGAAGAAGCGCGCGACGGGCCAGGGGCGGATGCCGCGGCCGAGCGAGGTCGCGGGCTTGTCGCCGCCCTTCGCCCGATCGAGGTCGGCCGCGTGCACGTACACGGGCACGCCGTGGTCGCGGCGCAGGCGTTCTGCGAAGCCGAGGTGGTCGGTGTCGCCGTGCGTGAGGATGACGGCGCGGACGTCGTCGAGCGTGAGACCGTCGTCTGCGAGCTCGGCGACCAGGTCGCGGTAGTGCCCGGCGAGCCCGGCGTCGACGACGGTGACGCCGCGGTCGTCGATGAAGAGGTAGGACGCGACGATCTCGTTGCCGACGCGCCGGAGTCCGGGTGAGAGTTGCATGATGGCTACGATACATAGCTATGATGGCTAGTGTCAATAGCCATGAAGGAGGCGTACATGCCGGCACCCGCGAAGGTCACGCCCGACGCCCTGCGCGCAGCGGCGTGCGGGATCCTCGAGCGGGAGGGCGTGCAGGGGCTCACGATGCAGGCCGTGGCCGCCGAGCTCGGCGTGCGGGCGCCCTCGCTCTACAAGCACCTCCGCGACCGCGACGCGCTCGTGCGGCTCGTCGCGGAGGACGTGGCCACCGAGCTCGGCATCCGGATGGATGCGGTGCTCGCGGCCGGGGCCGACCCGGCCGACGCGGTGCGCGCGATCGCGGCATCCGCTCGACGCTATGCGCACGAGCACCCGCACGGGTACGGGCTGATCTTCGGGCCGCTTCCCGATGCGGCGCGGGCCCGGGGCTCAGCGATGGAGCGGGCGAGCGCGGCGATCCTCGAGGCGGCGCGGCGGCTCTCGGGCGAGGAGCGGGCGCTCGAGTCCGCCCGCACCATCACGGCCTGGATGCACGGATTCACGACCATGGAGCTCGCGGGGGCGTTCCGGCTCGGGGGATCGGTCGACGAGGCGTGGACCTACGGCCTCGATCATCTCGTCCGCGGCCTCGCCTCCCCGGCCTGAGCAGCGCCGCTTGCGGAATTCGGTGAATGATCGCTAACATGAATCCCGGTTAGCGAGCGTTCACCGAATTGCTCGCACGCACGCCACGACGGAGAGGCGGGACGGGAGCGGATGCACACCATCACGAGCGCGATAGATGCGGCGTCCGACGCCGCGCGCGCGAACGCCGACGCCCACGCCGTGCTGGCCGACGAACTGCGCGAGAAGCTGCGCGTCGCCGCACTCGGCGGGCCCGAGGCCTCGCGCGACCGCCACGTCGCCCGCGGCAAGCTGCTGCCGCGCGACCGCGTCGAGCGGCTCCTCGACGAGGGCAGCCCGTTCCTCGAGCTCGCGCCGCTCGCGGCCGGCGACCTCTACGACGACGACACCCCGGCGGCCGGCGTCATCGCCGGGATCGGACTCGTGCACGGCCGACCCGTGATGGTCGTCTGCAACGACGCGACCGTCAAGGGCGGCACGTACTACCCGATGACGGTGAAGAAGCACCTCCGGGCGCAGGAGGTCGCCCTCGAGAACCGCCTGCCGTGCGTGTACCTCGTCGACTCCGGCGGCGCCTTCCTGCCCAAGCAGGACGAGGTCTTCCCCGACCGCGACCACTTCGGCCGGATCTTCTACAACCAGGCGAACCTCTCCGCACGGCGCATCCCGCAGGTCGCCGCGGTCATGGGCTCCTGCACCGCCGGCGGCGCGTACGTCCCCGCGATGAGCGACGAGACCGTGATCGTGCGCGACCAGGGCACGATCTTCCTCGGCGGCCCGCCGCTCGTGAAGGCCGCGATCGGCGAGGTCGTGACCCCCGAGGAGCTCGGCGGCGGCGAGCTCCACGCCCGCACCTCCGGCGTCACCGACCACCTCGCGGAAGACGACGAGCACGCGCTCGAGCTCGTGCGCGACATCCTCAGGACCGTGCCGCCGCTGCCCGAGCGGGCCTGGGCCGTGCGCGAGCCGCGCGAGCCCGCGGTCGACCCGGCGACGCTCACCGCGGCCGTGCCGGTCGACGTGCAGCAGCCCTACGACGTGCGCGAGGTCATCGCCCGCCTGGTCGACGGCAGCGAGTTCCACGAGTTCAAGAAGGAGTACGGCGACACGCTCGTCACGGGCTTCGCGTGGATCGACGGCCACCCCGTCGGCATCGTCGCGAACAACGGCGTGCTCTTCAGCGAGTCGGCCATGAAGGGCGCGCACTTCATCGAGCTCTGCGACCAGCGCGGCATCCCGCTCGTCTTCCTCCAGAACATCTCGGGCTTCATGGTCGGCCGCGACGCCGAGGCCGGCGGCATCGCCAAGCACGGCGCCAAGATGGTCACCGCCGTCGCGACGACCCGGGTGCCGAAGTTCACGGTCGTCATCGGCGGCTCGTTCGGCGCCGGCAACTACTCGATGTGCGGCCGCGCCTACTCGCCGCGGTTCCTCTGGATGTGGCCGAACGCGCGCATCTCCGTGATGGGCGGCGAGCAGGCGGCATCCGTGCTCTCGACGGTCAAGCGCGACCAGATGGCCGTCCGCGGCGAGGAGTGGCCGGCCGACGCCGAGGAGGCCTTCAAGGCGCCGGTCCGGGCGCAGTACGAGGCGCAGGGCAGCCCCTACCACTCGACCTCGCGTCTGTGGGACGACGGCGTCATCGCGCCCGGCGACACCCGCACCGTGCTCGCCCTCGCCCTCGAGCTCGCGAGCCGCACCCCACTGCCCGAGCCCCGCTTCGGCCTCTTCAGGATGTGACCCGGATGACCAACGCCACCACCCGGACGACGACGGATGCCGCCGCGCGGCCGCAGTCGACCCGCCCCTTCGACCGCGTCCTCGTCGCCAACCGCGGCGAGATCGCCGTCCGCGTCATCCGCACGCTGAAGCGACTCGGGATCCGCGCGATCGCCGTGTACTCGGACGCCGATGCCGACGCCCCGCACGTGGCGCTCGCCGACGAGGCCGTGCGCATCGGCCCTGCCGCGGCGGCCGAGAGCTACCTGGATCCCGCGCGCATCGTGCGCGCAGCACTCGAGACGGGCGCCCAGGCGATCCACCCCGGCTACGGGTTCCTGTCGGAGAACGCGGCCTTCGGCCGCGCGTGCGCCGAGGCGGGCATCGTCTTCGTCGGCCCGGGCGAGGTCGCGCTCGAGGTCATGGGCGACAAGATCCGTGCGAAGCGGCACGTGGAGGCATCCGGGGTGCCGGTCGTGCCCGGCGTCAGCGAGCCCGACGCGACCGACGACGAGCTCCTCGACGCCGCGCCGCTCGTCGGCTTCCCGATCCTCGTGAAGCCGTCGGCGGGCGGCGGCGGCAAGGGAATGCAGGTCGCACGCGACCAGACCGAGCTCGAGCACGCGCTGCCCGCGGCGCGCCGGGTCGCGCGCGCCGCCTTCGGCGACGACACCCTCCTGCTCGAACGCTTCGTCGAGCGGCCCCGCCACATCGAGGTGCAGGTGCTCGCCGACGCGCACGGCAACGTGATCCACCTGGGCGAGCGCGAATGCTCGCTGCAGCGCCGACACCAGAAGGTCGTCGAGGAGGCCCCGTCGCCCCTGCTCGACGCCGAGACCCGCGAGCGCATCGGCGCGGCCGCGTGCGATGCCGCGCGCAGCGTCGACTACCTGGGCGCCGGCACGGTCGAGTTCCTCGTCTCGGATGCGGCGCCCGACGAGTTCTTCTTCATCGAGATGAACACCCGGCTCCAGGTGGAGCATCCCGTCACCGAGCTCGTCACGGGCGTCGACCTCGTCGAGCAGCAGCTGCGGATCGCGGCGGGCGAGCCCCTCGCGATCGCGCAGGACGACGTGCGCATGACCGGCCACGCCGTCGAGGCGCGTGTCTACGCCGAGAGCCCCGAGCGCGGCTTCCTGCCTGCGACCGGCGAAGTGCTCGCATGGCGACCCGCGACGGGGGAGGGCGTGCGCGTCGACGCCGGCGTCCGCGCGGGCCAGCAGGTCACGGCGGACTACGACCCGATGATCGCGAAGGTCATCGCGCACGGCGCCGACCGCGCCGAGGCGCTCGACCGGCTCGACGCGGCGCTCGCCGACACGGTCATGCTCGGCGTCGAGACGAACATCGCCTTCCTCCGGTCCCTGCTCGCCCATCCGGACGTGCGCGCCGGGCAGCTGGACACCGGTCTCATCGATCGCCTGCCCGCGGCCGGCGTCACGGAGGCGGCCGACGGGGACGCTGCGGACGCGGCCGGCGACGACGAGACGAGCGTGCCGGGCGACCCGCTGGCCGCCGTCGCCCGCGCGGCACGCGAACGCGACGCCCGCGCCGGCGCCGAGCAGGCGCACGCCTGGCAGCGCGACCGCGGATGGCGCATCGCCGCGGTGACGGCTGCGGAGGACGGTGCCGCAGCCACCGGCGACCTCGGGCGCGCCGACGTCGCGACCGACGCCGACGGCACCGTCTGGGTGCACCTCGACGGCCGGACCGCGGCGTTCCCCATCGTCGACCGCCGTGCCGCCCTCGACGCGCGCCTCGCGATGCGCGAGCGCGGCGGGAGCGCCGACCCGGACCTCCGCGCGCCCATGCCGGGCAGCGTCACGACGTTGCTCGTCGCCGACGGCGACCACGTCGAGGCCGGGCAGGCCGTGCTCGCGATCGAGGCCATGAAGATGGAGCACCGCGTGACCGCCGCCGTCGCCGGCGTCGCCCGCCTGCGCGTCGCCGTCGGCGACCAGGTCGCCCGCGACCAGGTCGTCGCGAGCGTCGAGCCCGGCGCCGCGGCATCCGCCCACGACCTCCGAGACGGCGCACACGATGCCGCCGTGCCCAGCGCATCCCACCACGAGTAGAAGGAGCACCATGCACGACCTGACCGACGAGGAACAGCAGCTCTACGACATGGTCTGCGAGTTCGCCGACACCGTCGTCGCCCCGCAGGCCTACGAGGCCGACCGCTCCCACGAGCTCTCCATGGACGTGGTCGCGCAGATGGGCGAGCTCGGGCTCTTCGGCCTGCCGTTCCCCGAGGAGGTCGGCGGCCAGGGCGGCGACTACATGGCGCTGTGCCTCGCGATCGAGGCGCTCGCCCGCGTCGACCAGTCGGTCGCGATCACCCTCGAGGCCGGTGTCGGCCTCGGCGCGATGCCGATCTTCCGCCACGGCACCGACGAGCAGAAGGCGGAGTTCCTGCCCGACCTCGTCGCGGGGCGTGCGCTCGCCGGCTTCGGCCTCACCGAGCCGGAGGCCGGCTCCGACGCCGGCGCCACCCGGACGACGGCCGTGCTCGACGGCGACGAGTGGGTCGTCAACGGCTCGAAGCAGTTCATCACCAACTCGGGCACGCCCATCACGCGGTTCGTCACCGTCACGGCGGTGACCGGGGAGCGGACGCGCTCCGACGGCTCCACCTCGAAGGAGCTCTCGACGATCATCATCCCGAACGGCACCCCCGGGTTCACCGTCGGGCCGGGGTACGACAAGTCCGGATGGCGCGCCTCCGACACGCACCCGCTGACCTTCGACGACGTTCGTGTGCCGGCCGCGAACCTCCTCGGCGAACGCGGTCGCGGCTTCGCGAACTTCCTCCGGGCGCTCGACGAGGGTCGCATCGCGATCGCCGCGCTCGCCACGGGCGCGGCGCAGGGATGCCTCGACGAGGCGATGACCTACGCGAAGACCCGCAATGTCTTCGGCGTGCCCATCGCCAGCCACCAGTACATCGCGTTCACCATCGCCGGCATGCAGGCCCGCGTGCACACCGCCCGGCTCGCCTGGCACGACGCGGCGCGGCGCGCCGACGCCGGACTGCCCTTCAAGAAGGAGGCGGCGATCGCGAAGCTCGTCGCGAGCGACGCGGCCATGCTGAACGCCCGCGACGCGACGCAGATCTTCGGCGGCATGGGCTTCATGAACGAGACGACCGTGGCCCGCCACTACCGTGACTCGAAGATCCTCGAGATCGGCGAGGGCACCAACGAGGTGCAGCTCATGGTCATCGCCCGCGAGCTCGGGCTGACGGCGTAGGGCGGCTCGGCCGCCGGGGAGGAGGGAGCGTCATGACGGATGCCGAGATGCGCGAGGTCGTGCAGCGCGGACTCTGGTTCGAGGAGTTCGAGGAGGGCGTGCGCTACCTGCACCGCCCCGGCCGAACCGTGACGGAGGCCGACAACGTCCTGTTCACGACGCTCACGATGAACCCGCAGCCGCTGCACCTCGACGCGGCCTGGTCGGCGCGCCAGCCGTTCGGTCGCATCCTCGTGAACTCGCTCTTCACGCTGTCGACCCTCGTCGGCCAGTCGGTGGCGCAGCTCACGCAGGGCACGCTCGTCGCGAACCTCGGGTTCGGGGCGGTCGCGTTCCCGAACCCGGTGTTCGTGGGCGACACGCTGTACGGCGAGAGCGTCGTCGAGTCGAAGCGGCTGTCGTCGTCCCGCCCCGGGGAGGGCATCGTGGTGCTCGGGCACACCGCGCGCAACCAGGACGGCGCCGTGGTCGCCACCGCGTCGCGCACGATGCTCGTCTGGACCAGGGAGGCGGGCGAACGGCAGTCCCGCGGCGATGACGGGGCGAGCGGATGACGCACCCGCCGTTCCCGTTCGGGCCCGCGCTGCTGTTCTGCCCGGCCGACCGGCCCGACCGGTACGCCAAGGCGGCCGAGCGTGCCGATGCGGTGATCCTCGACCTCGAGGACGCCGTGGCCGAGTCGGGGAAGTCGGCGGCGCGCGAGTCGCTCGTGGCCAACCCGATCGATCCCGCACGCGTCATCGTGCGGGTGAACCCGGCGTCCACGCCGCACCTCGCCGACGACCTCGCCGCGGTGCGGCGCACCGCCTACCGCACGCTCATGCTCGCCAAGTGCGAGGGCACGGCCGACCTCGTCGCGCTCGAGGACTTCGACGTGATCGCGCTGTGCGAGACCGCACGCGGCGTGCTCGCCGCGCCGGACATCGCGGCCGTGCCGATCGTCTCCGCGCTCATGTGGGGCGCGGAGGATCTCGTCGCCTCACTCGGCGGCGGCTCGAGTCGTCACGCCGACGGCCGATACCGCGACGTCGCGCGGCACGCCAGGTCCCAGGCGCTGCTCGCGGCCGGCGCGCACGGCGTGTCGGCGATCGACGCGGTGCACCTCGACCTCGCCGACGCGGACGGCCTCCGCGCGGAGGCCGAGGACGCTGCCGCGCTCGGATTCGCCGCCACGGCGTGCGTGCATCCGAGCCAGGTCGAGGTCGTCCGGGCCGCGTACGCGCCGACCGCCGAGCGCCTGGAGTGGGCGCGCGCTATGCTCGCCGAGGCCGGCGCCCGCGAGGGCGACGGCGTGTTCGCCTTCCGGGGGCAGATGGTCGACGCGCCGCTGCTGCGCCAGGCCGAGGCGGTCGTGCGGCGGGGTCGTTCCCATGGCGGGGACGAGGAAGGGACTGGAGCCTGATGAAGATCATCGTCCTCGTGAAGGAGGTCCCCGACACGTACGGGGAGCGCAAGCTCGACCTCGAGACGGGGATCGCCGATCGCGCCGCGAGCGAGGCGGTGCTCGACGAGATCGGCGAGCGGGCGCTCGAGGTGGCGCTCGCCCACGCCGATGCGCACGCCGACACCGAGGTCGTCGTCATGTCGATGGCGCCCGAGAGCGCCGCGGCGACGATCCGCAAGGGCCTGGCGATGGGGGCCGGATCGGCCGTGCACATCGCCGACCCCGGCCTGGCGGCCGCAGACCTCGGCCTCACCGCGCGCATGCTCGCCGCGGCGATCCGGCGCACCGGCTTCGACCTCGTCATCACCGGCAACCTCTCGACCGACGGCAGCGGCGGCGTGATCCCCGCCATGCTCGCGGAGCTGCTGGAGGTGCCGAACGCGACGGCGCTCACCTCCGTCGAGATCACGGATGGTTCGGTGTCGGGAACGCGCGCCGTCGACGGCGGCACCATGCGCGTGAGCGCGTCGCTGCCGGCGGTCGTCTCGATCACCGAGGCACTGCCCGACGCCCGCTTCCCGAACTTCAAGGGCATCATGGCCGCGAAGAAGAAGCCGCTCGAGACGATCGGCGCCGCCGACCTGGGCATCGAGCCCGAGGACCTCTCCGTCGCCGTCTCGATCATGACCGCCGTCGCGGAGAAGCCACCGCGCACCGCGGGCACGAAGATCACGGACGAGGGCGACGGCGGCACTCGCATCGCGGAGTTCCTGATCGAGAACCGGCTGGTCTGAGAGGACGAATGATGACCGACTATCCCACCGACGCCGTCCTCGTCCTCCTCGAGACGACCCCGAGCGGCGAGCTCGCGACCAGCGCGGCCGGCCTCCTCGCGGCGGCGTCCGCGATCGGCACGCCCGTGGGCCTCGCCGTGACCGCGCCCGGCGAGGCGCAGCCGATCGCCGAGCAGGCGGCCGCGCTCGGCGCCGAGCGGGTGCTCGCCGTCGAGACGGCCTCGTCGCAGTCCGAGCTCACGATCCCGCAGGTCGACGCGCTCGCGGCGGCCGCGGCGGTCGTCGCACCCGGCGCCGTGCTCGTCTCGAATTCGATCGACGGGCGCGACATCGCGGGCCGATTCGCCGCTCGAACGGGCGCCGCCATCGCCGTGGACGCGATCGGCGTCTCGCGCGACGACGAGGGCGTGCTCGCCCACCACTCGGTGTACGGGTCCGCGTACGACGTCGTCTCCGCGGCGACCTTCGGGCCGCTCGTCGTCACCGTCCGCCAGGGCGCCGTCGACGCGCGAGCCGAGGCACGGCCCGTCGCAGTCGAGACGCTCGAGGTCACCGCGTCGGGGGCGGCGTCCGCCGCCATCGAGTCGGTCGAGGCCGTGACCGAGACCTCGAGCCGACCCGAGCTGCGGGGCGCCAAGCGCGTCGTCTCCGGTGGTCGCGGACTCGGCTCGGCCGAGAAGTTCGCGCTGGTCGAGGAGCTCGCCGACGCACTCGGCGCGGCCGTGGGCGCCTCGCGCGCGGCGGTCGACGCCGGCTACATCCCGGCCAGCCACCAGGTCGGCCAGACCGGTGTCGCGGTCTCACCGCAGCTGTACATCGCCCTCGGCATCTCGGGCGCGATCCAGCACCGCGCCGGGATGCAGACGGCCAAGAACATCATCGCCGTCAACAAGGATCCCGACGCGCCGATCTTCGACGTCGCCGACTTCGGCGTCGTCGGCGACGTCTTCACGGTGGTCCCGCAGCTGATCAGCGCCCTCGCCGAACGGAAGCGGTGACCCGTGGCCGCTGTCGGGAACCTGCGCAGGGGACTGCCACGTCGCCGAGGCGGTGAGCCCTGGCCTCCGGCCGACGAGGTCACGGGCGATCGCGCCGACGGGCCGGTCGACGCTCCCGCGGCGCCCGTGGCGCCCGCGACGGCCGCCACCGCGCCGCCGCCCGAACGGCTCCCGGCCGCATCGACGCCGGCCGCCGCCGTCGCGACGGCGGCGCCCGCCGCGCCATCGCCCGTGGTCTCCGGCGTCGATCCGGGTGCCGGACCGAGCGCGGGAACCGCCGGCCCCCGGCTTCGCAGCGGGCTTCCCCGCGTGCGCGGAGGTCGGCCGTGGCCCGAGGCCGACGGCGTTCCCGGCGCGACGACCTCCGAGGCGCCGGATGCCGCGGCCACCGCATCGCAACCCGGCCCCGCCGTCGAAGCGGCTGTCGTCGAACCCGCCGCCGCCGAACCCGTCGCCCCGTCGCCGTCGGCGATGCGATCGGCTGCGGCCGCCCCCGCAGCCGTGGCGGGCACCGTGCTCCGGCGCGGGCTCCCTCGGGTGGCCGGGGGAGACCCGTGGCCGCCCGTCGGATCGCTCGCCGAGGCCGTACCGGCGGCGGCACCCGCGGCGGACGCCTCCGCGGCGCTGGTCGCCGCCTCCGCGCCGCCCCCCGACGTCGTGACCCCGCCCCCGCCGATGCCGGCTCCCGCCGAGTCGGTTCCCGCCGAGTCGGTTCCCGCCGAGTCGGTTCCCGCCGAGTCGGCTCCCGCCGAGCCGGCTCCCGCGGCATCCGTGGCGCCGGTGCCGGAACCTCCCGCGCCGGCCGCCGCGCCGGCGGTGCCCGCGGCGCCTGCTGCGGCGACGGCCGCGGCCTCGAGCACCCGCCCGCAGGAGGGCCCGGAGCGGTACGGCCCGTTCACGCGGCGGCAGTGGGTCCGGGCATCCGTGGTCGGCGTCCTCGCGATCATCGGCGCCGCGACGATCGTGGTCCAACTCACGCGGTGGTTCCTCGGGCTGGAGTTCATGCAGGACTTCATGGCGACCTACCCCGGGGAGACCCACCTGCCGGAGGGGGCGCCCGTCGGGTTCCCGGCGTGGCTCGGCTGGCAGCACTTCTTCAACGTCTTCCTCATCGTGCTGATCATCCGGTCGGGCCTGCAGGTGCGCACCGAGCGCCGCCCGCCGGCGTCGTGGACGCCGCGCTGGTCGAAGGGCGGGCAGGGCCGGATCAGCCTCACGCTGTGGTTCCACCAGTCGCTCGACATCCTGTGGCTCGTGAACGGACTCGTCTTCGTGGTGCTCCTGTTCACGACGGGCCAGTGGATGCGTGTCGTCCCGACCAGTTGGGAGGTCGTCCCGAATGCGATCTCGGCCGGGCTGCAGTACCTCTCGCTGGACTGGCCGCTCGAGAACGGCTGGGTCAACTACAACAGCCTCCAGGTGCTCGCCTACTTCGCGACGATCTTCATCGCGGCGCCCCTCGCCGCGATCACCGGCGTCCGGATGTCGGGCCTGTGGCCGAAGAACGCCGCGACCCTCAACCGCGTCTACCCGGTCGAGTGGGCCCGCGCCGTGCACTTCCCGGTCATGCTCTACTTCGTGGGGTTCATCGTCGTGCACGTCGCGCTGGTGTTCCTCACCGGGGCGCTGCGCAACCTCAACCACATGTACGCGGCGCAGGACGCCGACGGCTGGCTGGGCTTCTGGATCTTCGTGGCCTCGCTCGTCGTCATCGCGGCGGCGTGGGTCGCCGCCCGCCCGAGCGTGCTCGCGCCGATCGCCGGACTGTTCGGCCGGGTCGGTCGATAGGACGACCGGAGGATGCCGCGGCGCGACGCCCACGACGGGGGGCGCGCCGCGGCATCCGCTCGTTCAGACCGCGATGTCGCGGCGACGGAACACGAGCCAGCCGACCGCGAGCAGGGCGGCGACGACGGCGTAGTTCAGCCAGATCGTGCCGTCCCAGCCGTTCAGGATCGGCGAGTCGCCGTACGCCCAGCTGTACGGCGACCAGTCGTGCAGCCACGAGAGGTCGTCGCTCTGGTTCCCCAGTGCGTTGAGCGCGTACGCGACCACCGCGACGCCCGAACCGGCACTGACCGCCCACGACCGGCGACCCGTCACGGCGCCGACGCCGATGGCCGCCGCCGCGGCCAACGACACCAGCCCGAGGAACGCGACCGCGGTCGCGACGAGGTTGCCGAACTCGATGCCGAGCTCGGCGGGCTCGTTCAGGACCATCACGACCGCGACGCTCACGATCGCCAGCCACACGAGCTTGGCGAGCACCGCGGCCGCGCGCTCGGCGAGGACCTGCCCGCGGAGCACGCCATGGGCGAGCGTGAGTTCGAGCTGGCCGTTCTCCTCGTCGTTCGCGATCGCTTCGGTGCCCCATCCGACGGCCGCGATCGTGAGGAGCACGAAGCCGATGAGGCCGTAGAACGTCGCCTGCGCGTACCCCGGTCCCGATCCGATCTGGTCGTAGTTCAGCGACCTGACGAGCTCGGGCGGCAGCGTGTCGATGATCTGCTGCATCTGGCCGTTGCCGCCGAACGACGGGTACAGCGGCAGGTAGAGGAACAGCGCTGCGAGGATGCCGATCGTCCAGCCGACGAGGCCGCGCCAGCCGTCGAGGATCGAGCGGCGGAAGAGGGGGAGCGTGCGGTTCATCGCTTCGCCGCCTTCCGGTCGGCCTCGACGGGTTCCGCCGTCGACGAGACGTCGGCGCCGTAGTACGCGAGCACCATCTCCTCGAGGTCGGGTTCCTCCATCGTCAGGTCGAGGACGTCGAGGCGCGCGACGGCCTTGACGAAGGCGTCGACGTGCGCGTCGAGGGTCGCGGAGAGCGCGACCGTGCCGGGACCGTTCGGTGCCGCAGCGAGGCCGGCCACGCCGTGCAGCGAGTCGAGCGTGGCGCGCGCGTCCGCGGCATCCGCCTCGGCCACCACGACCTTGACGTGCCGCACCGCGTTCTCGCGGAGGGCGGCGACGCTCGAACGCTCGACGATGCGGCCCTCCTTGAGGATCGCGATCTCGTGCGCCGTCTGCTGCACCTCGCTCAGGACGTGCGAGCTGAGGAACACGGTCTGCCCCTTCGCCTTCGCCTCGTGGAGCATGGCGTGGAACTCCTGCTGGACGAGTGGGTCGAGGCCGCTCGTCGGCTCGTCGAGCACGAGCAGCTCGGGTTCGTGCATGAAGGCCTGGATGAGCCCGACCTTCTGCTTGTTGCCCTTGGAGAGGCTGCGCACGGGGCGGCCGAGGTCGACGCCGAGCCGGTCGGCGAGGTCGTCGACCGCGCCCGTGCGGACGGGGCCGGAGATCTCCGCGTAGTGCGCGAGGAACTCGCGGCCCTTCACGCGCGTGCCGAGGTGCAGCTCGCCGGGCAGGTAGCCGATGCGTCGCCGTAGCTCGGCGCCGCCCTCGCGCGGTGCGCGGCCGAGCACGGAGAGCTCGCCGGCCGTCGGCCGGATGATGTCGAGCAGCAGTCGCATGGTGGTGGTCTTGCCCGCGCCGTTCGGCCCGATCATCCCGAACACGCTTCCGCGCGGGATGTCGAGGTCGAGGCCGTGCAGGGCCGTGGTCGCGCCGTAGCGCTTGGTCAGGCCGCGCGTGCTGACGGCGGCCGCGGTGTCGTCGGTCATGTGGATCCTCTCGTCGGTCGATGGATGGGATGCCGCGGCGCGTCAGGCGCGCGCGGAGTCCCCGACCGGCGGGTCCGGATCCTGGACGGGGTTGCCCGGCCCCTTGTCGGAGCGCACCCGGGGTGCCGGATCCTCCCGGCGCGACTCGGGTGCGTGGGCGCCGGACGCGGAGTCGATGGCCTCGCGCGCCGCGTCGAGCAGGTGGGTGTCGGCGTAGAGGCCCTGCGTGTAGAACTCGAGGGTCGGCAGCGTCATGCGACGGACGACCGCTGGCGAGTCGAGCGGGGCGCCGAGCACGCGCGCGAGCTGCCCGCGGAGGAGCAGTGGCGCGAGCCCGTAGGCGGTGATGAGCACGGCGCGAAGTTCGGGGTCGCTCGACCCGTGGATGCTGCCGTCCCCCACGCCGCGTTCGAGCATGGCGCTCGTCTCGGCGAGCAGGAGGTCGAAGAGGCGGTCGGCGCCGGGGGACTCGTCGGCGAGCATGGCGGCGAAGTAGGCGATCGACGTGCGGAAGCGAGCCGGGTCGTCGAGCCACTCGCGGATCGTCGCGGCGACGGATGCGCCGCCGAGCCGGTCCTTCTCGCCCATGAGCTCGTGCACGAGCCAGTCGTCGCACGCGCGGCGCAGGCCCTCCTTCGAGCCGTAGTGGTGGATGACGAGCGCCGCGCTCACGCCGGCATCGGCGGCGACCTCGCGGAGGCTGGTGCCGGCGTATCCGTGCGCGCCGAAGCGGGCGATCGCGGCGTCGCGGATGCGGGCGGCGGTCGTGGCATCCTCGGGACGCACTGAACGCATGTTCAATATCCTAAACACTTGTTCAATCCGCCGCAAGACCGGGCGCGCACCGCGGCGCGCGGCACGCCGTCGACCGTGCGTTCCCCGGCCGTTGACCAACGGTTTCGTAACGCTTCGTTGTCATGTTCAACCACACGGTTCATTCCTGACATACGCTCGACTCCAATCCTGGGGAGGAGGATCGCGTGGCACGACGACACGCACTGCAAGGAGGCAGGCGCGCAGCAGGCCCGTCGGGCGTCAGCGGCGAGCACGAGGACTCGGGTCCGGAGCGTGCGCACGCGGGCGGACAGGAGCAGGGACTCCGACCGACGACGGGGAGCCTCGCGCTGCCGACCGAGCAGCTCGCCACGAACGCCGACTCCGGGCCGATCACGGTGCCGAGGCGCGTCACGATCGGCGAGACCGGGTTCGAGGTGCACCCGCTCGCCCTCGGCACGAGCGCGTTCGGCTGGACCCTCGACGCGGAGGCGAGCAGCGACATCCTCGACCGTTTCGTCGCCCTCGGCGGCACCCTCGTCGACACGGCCGACAGCTACGCCGCCGGGCGCAGCGAGACGATCATCGGCGAGTGGCTGGCCTCGCGGGGGGCTCGCGACCGGGTCCGGATCGTCACGAGGGTCGGGCGGCACCCCGATCACGCCGGCCTCGAGCCGGCCTCGATCGCCCGCGCCGTCGACGCCTCGCTGGCGCGTCTCGGCACCGACCGTATCGACCTGCTCTGCTTCCACGGCGACGACCCCGACGTCCCCCTCGAGGAGAGCCTCGGCGCGATCGACGCGCTCATCGCCGCCGGCAAGGTGCTCGCGGTCGGTGCCTCCGACCTTTCGCCGGAGCGCCTCATCGAGGCGCGCGTGCTCGCGGCGAACGGCCTGCCGAGGTTCCAGGTGCTGACGACGCGCTACAACCTCATGGAGCGCCGGGCGTTCGAGGGCGCCCCCGAGCTCGTCGCCCACGCGCAGGGGCTCTCCGTGATGCCCGACTTCGCGCTCGCCGACGGATTCCTCGGCGGCGCGATCCGGCGTCGCGCCGACGTGCGACGCGACGCGCGCGGCGAACGCCAGGCACGCCACCTCGGTCGTCGAGGGCTCCGCGTGCTCCGCGCGCTCGACGAAGTCGCCGCCGCGCATGGAACCGTCCCCGCGGCGATCGCCATCGCGTGGCTGCTCGCGCGGCCGACGGTCGTCGCGCCGGTGACCGGGGTCAGTCGGCCCGAACAGGTCGACGCCCTCCTCGCTGCGGCCTCGCTCGAACTGCACCGATCCGAGCTCGTCGAGCTCGATCGGGCGTCGGCCTGACCGTCGCGCCGCGCGGGTGCACGCGGCTCGCCCCGCCGGCGGTGACATAGGCTGGAGTCGTGAACGGCGCCGTCGACCTCCCGCTCGGTGAGCCCGAACTGGCCTTCCACGCCGCAGGCGAGACGCTCGTTCGTCGATCGGTCCTCCCGTCCGGCATCCGCGTGCTCAGCGAGCAGGTCCCGGGAAGCCGCAGCGCGACCATCGGGTTCTGGGTCGCCGTCGGGTCCCGCGACGAGCACCCCGCTGAGAGCGGCCACCCCGCCACGTTCGGCTCGACGCACTTCCTCGAGCACCTGCTGTTCAAGGGCACCGAGACCCGGAGCGCCCTCGACATCGCGATCTCCTTCGACGCCGTCGGCGGCGAGCACAACGCCGTCACCGCGAAGGAGTACACCTGCTACTACGCCAAGGTGCAGGACCGCGACCTGCCCATGGCGGTCGACGTCCTCGCCGACATGTTCACGTCGTCCGTCCTCGACCCGGAGGACTTCGAGAGCGAGCGCCGCGTCATCCTCGAGGAACTCGCGATGGCCGGGGACGACCCCGCCGACGTCGCGAACGAGCGCTTCTTCGAGGCGGTGCTCGGCACGCATCCGCTCGCCCGCCCGATCGGCGGCGACCCCGAGACGATCGGCGTCGCCACCCGCGACGCGGTCCTCGAGCACTACCGCGCGAGCTATCGCGCGCGCGACCTCGTGGTCACCGCGGCGGGCGCCGTCGACCACGACGACCTCGTCGCACGCCTGGCCTCGGCACTCGAGGCGGCGGGCTGGGATCTCGACGATGCGGCCGCCCCGGTCGAACGTCGGCCGGCCCGGCTCGCCATGGTCGACGGGCGCGCGCCGCTCGCCGTCGTCGAGCGCCCCGGCGAGCAGGTCAACCTCGTGCTCGGCGTGCCCGGCCTCGTCGCGACCGACGAGCGCCGCGCCGTGCTGAGCGTCCTCAACACCGTCTTCGGCGGCGGGATGTCGTCGCGGCTGTTCCAGCAGATCCGGGAACGCCGCGGGCTCGCCTACGCCGTGTACTCGTTCGCACCGGGGTATTCCGACGCGGGGGTGTTCGGCATGTACGCCGGATGTGCGCCGAAGAACGCCGCGACCGTGGCCGCGCTCATGCGCACCGAGCTCGAGCGGCTCGCCCACCACGGAGTCACCGATGACGAACTCACCCGCGCGATCGGATACCTCGGCGGCGCCTCGGCGCTCGCGCTCGAGGACTCCGACACGCGGATGTCGCGACTCGGCCGCGCCGAGCTCGCCCTGGGGGAATTCGCCGACCTCGACGAGGCACTGCGCCGCGTCGGACGCGTCACCGCCGACGACGTCCGCGCGCTCGCAGGGGAGCTGGCCGACCGGCCGTTCTCGCTCGTCGCGGTCGGCCCCGTCGACGAGCACGCGTTCCGCTCGATCGTCGACCAGCCCGAAACCCGACCCGACGTCGCCTAGCGGCGTCCGACCACAGGATCAGACGTGCCCCACCACCTCTACCTCGTCCGCCACGGCGAGCAGCTCGACGCCGAGCACGGCCTTCCCGACGGCCCGCTGTCCCCGCGCGGACGACGACAGGCCGAATTGCTCGCCGAACGCCTCGGCGGCATCCCGTTCGACGCCGCCTACCACTCGCCCCTGCAGCGCGCCGCGGAGACGGCCGACATCATCGCCTCGAAGCTGCCGTCGCTGAAGCCCGAGCCCTCGCCGCTGCTGTTCGACTGCGTGCCGTCCGGCCCGGCACCCGAGACGCCCGCCGCCTACGCCCCGTTCTTCGGCTCCTTCACCGAGCTCGACTTCGAGGCTGGTCGTGCGCAGATGGCCGACGCGAACGCCGAGTTCCTCCGATCGCACCGCGAGGACCGCCACGACCTGCTCATCACGCACAACTTCGTGATCGGATGGTTCGTGCGCGAGGTCCTCGGCGCGCCCGAGTGGCGCTGGGCGACGATCAACCAGGCCAACTGCGGGCTCACCGTCCTGACCCAGCGCGCTCCCGGCCGGCCGTGGAACCTCGTCGTGCACAACGACCTCGCGCACCTGCCGCCCGAGCTACGGACCGGGCTGCCGGAGCCGTTCGCGCTCTGAGCCGCCGGCGCGCACGCGCCACGACGGCGTGCCGCGCGGCCACGCAGGCCGGGTCCGGCTCAGCCCGCGGCCGGTTCGACCCGCTTGCCGTACCAGTTCGTCGCATTCGGGTTGTCGTTGTACGGCTCGATGGCGACGTACCCGCTCGCCGCGTAGAGGCCGCCCGCAGCGGCGAGGCTCGCGTTCGTGTCGAGCACGAGCTCCTCGGCGCCGAACTCGACGGCGCGCCGCTCCAGCTCGCGCAGGAGCGCCCGCCCGCCGCCGCGTCCGCGCGCCGCCGGCGCCAGCCAGAGGTGCTTCACCTCGTACCGCACGAGCCCGTCGTCGGCCGAGGGGATGCGGCGCACCCCGCCGCATCCGACCGCCGCTCCCGCCTCGTCCTCGACCACGACGAAGACGCCCGCGGGCGCGGTGAACTGCGCGGCATCCGGCCAGGTCGGACGGTACTCGCCCTGCTCGGGCGGGAAGCCCGCCGCCCGCTCGGCGAAGTAGTCGCCGATCAGCCGGTTCGCGTCGGGGTCGGTCACGGCGGCGTCGCGGAAGCGGAGCATGCGCCAAGCCTACGGCGCGGGCCAGCGGCATCCGCCGCCCGGCCCGCCGGCCCCGGTGCGGGTGCCGGTGCCGGTGCCGGTGCCGGTTGCTAGGGTGAACGTCGTGACGATCACGGTGGCGGTCGCTGGCGCGACGGGGAAGATGGGGCGCCTCGCGACCCGACTGATCGACGAGGCCGACGACCTCCAACTGCACGCGGGGCTCGACTCGAGCTCGAGCCTCGACGAGCTCGCGGGGGCCGACGTCGTCCTCGACGTCACGCATCCCGCCGCCAGCGCGGCGATCGTCGAGGCCGCGATCGAGGCCGGCGCCGCGGTCGTGGTCGGCACGTCGGGCTGGTCGCGCGAGCGCATCGCGGAGGTCGAGACGCGTCTGCGCGAGGCCGACGCGACGACGGGCGTGATCTTCGTGCCGAACTTCTCGATCGGCAGCGTCCTCGGTTCGGCGTTCGCGGCCTTCGCGGCGCGGCACTTCGACTCCATCGAGATCGTCGAGACGCACCACGCCGGCAAGGTCGACTCGCCGTCGGGCACGGCCGTGCGCACCGCCGAGCTCATCGCCGCCTCGCGCGGCGAGCTCGGGCCGGTCTCCGCTCCGCACGCCGACCAGCGGGCACGCGGCCAGCTCGTCTCGGGCGTCCCGATCCACAGCCTCCGCATGGACGGCATCCTCGCCGACCAGCGCGTCGTCCTCGGCGCCCCGGGGGAGAGCCTGCAGATCACCCACTCGACGATCGCAGCGACCGCGTACGAGGCCGGCATCCTGCTCGCCCTGCGTCGTGCCGCGTCGGCCGAGGGCGTCACCGTGGGGCTCGACGCGCTGCTCGGCCTCGAGCTGCCGGACGGCCGGTGAGCGGCGCGAAGCTCGGCGCCGTCGTCATGGCGGTGCTGCTCGTGCTCTACCTCGCGCTCGTGGGATGGCGCGCCGTGCAGTTCGTCCTCACGGGCGAGCCGGTGGCCGTCGCGATGGGCGTGGCGCTCATCGTGCTGCCGATCGTCGCGGTGTGGGCGATCTGGCGGGAGTTCGCCTTCGGGATCCGGTCGCAGCGACTCGTCGAGCGGCTCGAGTCCGAGGGCGCGCTCGACCTCGGCATCCCGGTGCGTCCGAGCGGGCGCCCCGAGCGATCCGAGGCGGATGCCGCGTTCCCCGAGTTCCGAGCCGCGGTCGAGTCGGAACCGGGATCCTGGCGGGCGTGGTTGCGACTCGGCCTCGCCTACGACGCCGCGGGGGACCGCCGCCGGGCGCGGCGGGCGGTGCGGCGGGCTATCGAGCTGGAGCGGGCTCGGGACTGAGCATCGCGTCGATTGCCGACTCGATGCTCGGGTGCCGGAACCGGTAGCCGTCGTCGATGAGACGCTGCGGTCGCACCTTCTGGCTCGAGAGCAGCAGGTCGTCGGCGGCCTTGCCGAGCGCGGCCTCCAGCAGCTTCTCGGGCACCGGGATCACGTACGGCCGGTGCATGCGCTCGGCGAGCGCCGCCATGACGCGATCGGCCGTCGCTGGCGTCGGCCCCACCAGGTTCACGGCGCCCGACAGGTGTGAGTCGAGCAGGTGCACGATCGCGCCCACCTCGTCGTCGAGGGCGATCCACGGCCAGTGCTGCCCGCCCGTGCCGAGGCGCCCGGAGACGCCGATCGTCGTGAGCGCCCGGATGCGCTGCATCGCGCCGCCGCGGCCGACGACGATGCCCGTCCGGAACACCACGGTCCGCGTCTCGTGCGGGGCGAGCTGCGCCGCCGCCTCCCAGCGGCCGACCACCTCGGCGAGGAACCCGGTGCCGGCCGCGGAGTGCTCGGTCAGGAGCTCACCCGGCCGGTCGCCGTAGTACCCGACGGCCGATGCGCTCAGGAAGGTCGCGGGCGGCGTGCGCGCCTTGCGCATCGCGTCCGCGAGCGTGCGGGTCGCGGCGATCCGCGACTCGAGGATCTCGTCGCGGTAGCGTCGCGTCCACGGCAGCCGGGCGAGCGAGGCGCCGGAGAGGTTCAGCACGGCATCGACCCGGTCCATCACGGTGAAGTCGATGATGCCCGACGACGGCGACCAGCTGACCTCGTCGGCGGACTGCGCGCGACGTCGAACGAGCCGCACCACGTCGTGGCCGTCGGCCACGAGTCGGTCGCGGACGGCCGTGCCGATGAAGCCGGAGGCACCGGCGACGAGGACCCGCACCGCTACGCGAGCTCCGCCTCGATCGTGATCGGGATCCCGGTCAGCGCCTTCGAGATCGGGCAGTTCGCCTTGGCGTCGTCGGCGAAGGCCTCGAACTCCGCCTCCGTGATGCCCGGCACGCGTGCGCTCACGAGCAGGTGGCTTCCGGTCACGCCCTCACCGGGCTGGAAGGTCACTGCCGCGGTGGTCTGGATGCTCTCGGGCGTGTGACCCGCCTGGGCGAGGATGTTCGAGAGGGCCATCGAGAAGCAGGCCGAGTGCGCGGCGCCGAGCAGTTCCTCGGGGTTCGTGGTGCCGGCCTCGCCCTCGGCGCGCGCCTTCCAGTTGACCGGGAACTCGGCCACCTTCGAGGAGTCCAGCCGCGTGGTGCCGGAACCCTCCAGGAGGCTTCCCGTCCAGACCGTCGTCGATTCGCTCGTCAGTGCCAATGGGTCCTCCTCCTCGAGCCGGGCTCCCAGCCTATCGAGCGGATGCCGCGTGCGGCAGTCGCTCCGAGTGCGCGTCACCGCACACGGTCACGCGGTCCGGATGACCCGCGCTCGGACGAGCAGGAGGTACACCCGGCACCCGAGGCAGTACGCGAACGCGGCGTTGAGGAACGCGGCGAGGAACGCCGCGGCGGCCGCGATCGGCACGGCGACGGCGACGCCGAGCAGGCCGAGGACGACGCCCGTCGCCGTGACGACCAGCCCGACGAGCTGGGCGAAGGTCGGCGGACGCGGGTCCTCGAGTTCGGTGGGCGGCGCGAGCCGCGGGCGGACGAGCGCCCGGAACAGCAGGCCGAACGGGTGGCGCGCGACGCCGGCGATCGCGCCCCAGGCGAACAGCGCCGCGAGGAGGGCGAGCAGCACGAGCGCTGCCGCGTCGAGGCCGCCGACCGCGAGCACGACGACGGCGAGCAGCAGCACGGAGGTGATCGCCGCCGAGAAGCGGGGCCCGCGCGGGTCGATGCCGGGGCGTCCGCTGGGCGCAGCGCCGGGCTCAGGCGTGGTGGCGGACACGTGATCTCCCGGTGGTGGTGTCGAGTCGGTCGCGGAGCTCGTCGAGGCGGGGCACCCCGGTCACGCGTGCGGTCGCGCGCCCGTCCGCGTCGAGGACGAGGACGGTCGGCGTCTGGGTGACGCGGAACCCCTGGGCGAGGTCTGGCCGGTGGGTGAGGTCGATGTCGACGTGCCGGACGCCGTCGTACTCGGAGGCCAGCCCGACGAGCGCGCGCGCCGTGCCGGGGCAGCGACTGCAGAACTCGGTCGAGAACTGCACGAGAGTCGCGTCGGTGCCGACCACGTCGGCCTCGAGTCCGAGTCGTTCGGCCTCCGGCGGCGTGCGCGGATGGATCGCCGAAGCCGCGGCGCCGGGGACGACCGCCGGCCGGTCGAGGTGCCGCACCCGCCCGTCGCGCGCACGCCACACGAGCCCGACCACGAGCGCGACCGCGGGCAGCCCGAGGCCGACGACGAGGGCGGGCGCGAGGTCCATGTCCCGCAGGCTACGTCGCGCGGGCCGGTGCGGTCACGCCGTGTGACGCCGGGTGACGCCGTCCGTCGCGGCCGCGACATCCGCCCGCCTGTCATGCCGGCGGTGTCGGCCGGGCGGCGTAGCCTTGACGCCGTGGCCAGCGCGATCCCCACCCCGTACGAAGACCTGCTCCGAGACGTGCTCGAGCACGGCACGCCGAAGTCCGACCGCACCGGCACCGGAACGCGGAGCGTGTTCGGCCGCCAGATCCGGTTCGACCTGTCGCAGGGCTTCCCGCTCGTGACCACCAAGCGGGTCCACTTCAAGTCGATCGCGTACGAGTTGCTCTGGTTCCTCAGGGGCGAGTCGAACGTCGGCTGGCTCCAGGAGCACGGCGTCACCATCTGGGACGAGTGGGCGGATGCCGCCGGTGAGCTCGGCCCCGTCTACGGCGTGCAGTGGCGCAGCTGGCCGACCCCGTCGGGCGACCAGGTCGACCAGGTCGCCCAGGTGATCGAGCAGATCCGCACGAACCCCGACTCGCGCCGGCACATCGTCTCGGCGTGGAACCCGGCCGACATCCCCGACATGGCGCTCGCGCCGTGCCATGCGCTGTTCCAGTTCCACGTCGCCGACGGGCGCCTGTCGTGCCAGCTCTACCAGCGCAGCGCCGACCTCTTCCTCGGCGTGCCGTTCAACATCGCCTCGTACGCCCTACTCACGCACATGATCGCCCAGCAGACCGGCCTCGAGGTCGGCGACTTCGTGTGGACGGGCGGCGACTGCCACATCTACGACAACCACGTCGAGCAGGTCACCGAGCAGCTCACGCGCGAGCCGTTCGCGTACCCGACCCTCCGCATCGCGCGCCGCCCCGACTCGATCGACGACTACCGCTTCGAGGACTTCGAGGTCGTCGGCTACGAGCACCACCCGGCGATCCGCGCGGCCGTCGCCGTATGAGCGACGCGTTCGACGACGAGGCGACCCCTCGGGTCGGCCTGATCTGGGCCGAGGCGCGCGGGGGAATGATCGGAGCCGCCGGCGGCATGCCGTGGCACGTCCCGGAGGACCTCGCGCACTTCAAGCGCACCACGCATGGCGCCCCGGTCGTCATGGGCCGCCGCACCTGGGACTCGCTGCCCGTGCGGTTCCGGCCCCTGCCCGGCAGGGCGAACATCGTCGTGACGCGGCAGGCCGACTGGCGTGCCGACGGCGCGGTGCGGGCCGCGTCGGTCGACGAGGCGCTCGCACTCGCGGCCTCCGACGCCGACGACCGCATCTGGGTCATCGGGGGTGCGGAGCTGTTCGCGCGCACCATCGACCTCGCCGACCGCCTCGTGGTCACCGAGCTCGACCTCGAGGTCGATGGCGACACGTTCGCACCCGACCGGTCGGGCTGGCGCGTCGTCGCCGCCGATCCCGCAGACGGATGGCACGACTCGCGCTCCGGCATCCGCCACCGCTTCCTCACGCTCGAGCGCTGACCCGCGCGACCCGCGCGCCCCGCGCGCCGCGCCCCGCGCGCCGCGCGCCGCGCGCCGCGCGCCGCTGTCCAATTCGGCGGATATACGATCCGACTCCCCGCCGCGTCCTCGTTCGACGCGGTGCGTCGGATCGCATATCCGCCGAACTGAGCACGCGAGTCCTCCTCCCCAGACGGATGGCCCCGGGCCGTGCGCGCAGCGCTGGCGGCGAGCCCATCGGCACGGTCTCGGCGGCCGACCATGGCGACGTGTGGAGTCCCGAACAGGTGGCCGGACTGTGCGACGACCTCGGGTCGGTCGCTCGGCGCTCCGAGTTCGCCGCCCATGGCGTGGACGGCCGTGCGTTGCGGCGTGCGGTTGCAGCCGGCGCTATCGTTCGCGTCAGATCCGGCTTCTATGCCGCGCCGGGCCTGCCCAGGCCGACGACTGTGGCGCTGCGGCACGGCGGCGTCCTCGGGTGCGTGTCGGTCGCGCGGCTGCGAGGCCTCTGGGTGCTGCCGCTCGACGACATCGTGCACGTGTCGCTCCCGGCGCACGGTCACTCGCATCCGCATGACGACTGCTCGTGCGTTCAGCACTGGAATGAGCTGGCGCCGGCACGCACCGAAGTGTCGCTCGTCGACGCCCTGCTGCAGATCCGCGGATGCCACGGCGACGACGCGTTCTTCGCCACGTTGGAGTCGGCGCTGCACGATCGCGTGCTGACTCCGGCGCAGCACGACGAGCTTCGCGAAGGCATCACGGAATCGGCACGCTGGCTTGTTGACCTCGCCCGGACCGATGCCGAATCCGGCCTGGAGTCGTTGCTGCGGTTGCGCCTGCACCGGCTCGGGCTCGAACTGCGAACGCAGGTGGACGTACCGGGCGTCGGCCGGGTCGACTTCGTCATCGGCGACCGACTGATCGTCGAGGTGGATGGGCGGAACGGACACGAGGACGCGTCCGATCGGCACAAGGACCGCGTTCGGGACGCGGTGGCTGCGGCGCACGGATTCGACACCATCCGCTTCGACTACCACCTCGTCGTGCACGAGTGGCGACTCGTCGAGGACGCGATACTGGCCAAGGTGGGGTCGGGCCTGCATCTCGATCCATGGGCTGAGCAGCAGCGCTCCGCCTGACGCTAGGCTCGAACGATCGCATACGTGCGCTCGGCCGAGTTCAGATCTGCGGAGATACGATCGCCCATCCCGGTGGATCCCGACCCGGCCCGGTGCGCCGGATCGTATATCCGCAGCGAGGGGCTCGGGGACACGCCGCGAGCGGCGCGGCGAAGAGTGGCGCGGACTCTCGGCCCGACACGGGTCGGCCCGACGACGCGCGAGCCGATAGCCTGTAGGGCGTGACTGCAGAGAACCCCTTCGGCCAGGTGCTCGTCGCGCTCGTCACGCCGATGACGGCGGACGGCGAGGTCGATTGGCCGGCGGTGGAGAAGCACATCGACGACGTCATCACGGCAGGCGCCGACGGCATCGTCGTGACGGGCACCACGGGCGAGACGTCGACGCTCACCGACCCCGAGAAGATCCGCCTCGTGGAGGTCGGCAAGGACGTCGCCGCCGGTCGGGCGAAGATCATCACGGGCGGCGGCTCGAACGAGACCGCGCACGCCATCGAGCTCTACAAGCACAGCGAGCAGGCCGGCGCCGACGGCATCATGATCGTCACGCCGTACTACAACAAGCCGACGCAGGCCGGCATCCTGACGCACTTCCGGTTGGTGGCGGATGCCACCGACCTGCCCGTGATCCTCTACGACATCCCGGGTCGCACCGGCGTGCCGATCAAGTACGAGACGATCCTGAGGCTCGCCAAGCACCCGAACATCCTCGCCATCAAGGACGCCAAGGGCGACTTCAGCGAGGTCAGCCGCGTGCTGAACCAGACCGACCTCATGTACTTCTCCGGCGACGACGCGAACGTGCTCCCGCACCTCTCGATCGGCGCCACTGGCCTCATCGGCGTGACGGCGAACATCGCCCCCGCCCCGTACCGCACCATCGTCGACGCCGTGAACCGCGGCGACCTGAAGGCCGCCACGGCGGAGCACATGCGACTCGAGCCGCTCGTGCGCGCCGTGATGACGCACGTGCCGGGCACGGTCGCGGCGAAGTACATCCTGCACGGCCTCGGCCGCATCGGCAGCCCGCGCGTCCGCCTGCCCCTCGTCGGCCCCGAGGAGTGGGAGGCCGCGCTCATCGAGGACGAGCTCGACCTCGTGCAGGGCGTGCCCGGCGCCGACTTCCGCAACTTCCGCCCCGATCGCAACGCCGCCGCCGGCGGTGCGCTGCCGAAGGTGGCCGGCACGACACGCTGACGGGCGGCGGATGCCGCGGACCGGCTGCACAGGCGGCGCACCGACGAGGCATCCGACGGGCGAACCCCGACCGAGACATCCGCGACCACGAGGGTCGCACCGAACTGAACACCGCAACGTGAGGAGGGCACATGCCCGACGAGATCATCGACCCCGAGCCGCTCGAACCGGGGACGCTCCGCGTCGTCCCCGTCGGCGGCCTCGGCGAGGTCGGACGCAACATGACGCTCTTCGAGATCGACGGCAAGCTGCTGATCGTCGACTGCGGCGTGCTCTTCCCCGAGGAGCACCAGCCGGGCGTCGACCTGATCCTGCCCGACTTCGGCTTCCTCCGGGAGCGCCTCGACGATGTGGTGGCCGTCGTGCTCACGCACGGCCACGAGGACCACATCGGCGCCGTCCCCTACCTGCTGAAGCTGCGCGCCGACATCCCGCTCGTGGGCTCCCAGCTCACGCTCGCGCTCGTCGAGGCGAAGCTCAAGGAGCATCGCATCGCGCCGTACAGCCTCACGGTGAAGGAGGGGCAGACCGAGAAGCTCGGGCCGTTCGAGCTCGAGTTCGTCGCCGTGAACCACTCGATCCCCGACGCGCTGGCGGTCGCCATCCGCACCGACGCCGGGACGGTGCTCGCCACCGGCGACTTCAAGATGGACCAGCTGCCGCTCGACGGCCGACTGACCGACCTGCGCGAGTTCGCCCGTCTCGGCCAAGAGGGCGTCGACCTCTTCCTCGTCGACTCGACGAACGCCGACGTGCCCGGCTTCACGCCGCTCGAGCGCGCGATCGGTCCGGTGCTCGACGAGGTCATCGCGCGCTCACCGCGGCGCGTCATCGTCGCGAGCTTCTCGAGCCACGTGCACCGGGTGCAGCAGGTGCTGCACGCGGCGCACCAGAACGGCCGACGCGTCGCACTGCTCGGCCGCAGCATGGTGCGCAACATGACCATCGCGGCCGACCTGGGCTACCTCGACGTCCCAGAGGGCGTGCTGGTCGACTTCAAGAAGGCCGGCGACATCCCCGACGACAAGATCGTGTACATGTCGACGGGCTCGCAGGGCGAGCCGATGGCGGTGCTCAGCCGCATGGCGAACCGCGACCACCAGATCGAGATCGGCGAGGGCGACACGGTGATCCTCGCCTCGAGCCTGATCCCGGGCAACGAGAACGCCGTGTACCGCGTGATCGACGGGCTCACGAAGCTCGGCGCGAACGTCGTGCACAAGGGCAACGCGAAGGTGCACGTCTCGGGCCACGCGGCCGCCGGCGAGCTGCTGTACTGCTACAACATCCTCCAGCCGCGCAACGTGCTGCCGGTGCACGGCGAGTACCGCCACCTCGTCGCGAACGCGCGGCTGGCCCAGGACACGGGCATCCCGGCGGAGCGCACGTTCCTCGCCGAGAACGGCACCGTGCTCGACCTGCGCGACGGCGAGGTGACGCTCGCCGGCCAGCTCGACCTGGGATTCGTCTACGTCGACGGCTCGACCGTCGGCGAGATCACCGACGCCGACCTGAAGGACCGTCGGATCCTCGGCGAGGAGGGCTTCATCTCGGTGATCGTCGTGGTGGACGCCTCGACCGGCCGCGTCATCGTCGGCCCCGAGATCCACGCGCGCGGCTTCGCCGAGGACGACGCCGTGTTCGAGGACGTGAAGCCGAAGATCGTGGCAGCGCTCGCGGATGCCGCGCACCACGGTGTGCGCGACCCGCACGCCCTCCAGCAGACGGTTCGCCGCACCGTCGGGAGCTGGGTGAACCGCCGCCTGCGGCGCCGGCCGATGCTGGTGCCGCTCGTCATCGAGGCGTAGCCCCGACGATCGTTGCGACCGGGCGACGGATGCCGCGGCATCCGTCGCCTCGAAACACCGCCGTAACAGGCGCCGCGTACCCTCCGGTCATGGCGGCCTTCACCATCAGGTCCGCGCTCCCCGCGGACGGCGGCTTCCTCGCCGACATGGTCGTCGAGGCGGCCAACTGGCGAGCGGGCGCCACGCGCCCGCGGCCCGTGGTCCTCGCCGACGCCAGCCACGCCGCCTACATCTCCGGGTGGCAGCGCCCGGCCGACCGCGGCGTCGTCGCGATCGACCCGGAGGAACGTCCCGTCGGTGCCGCCTGGTACCGCCTGTTCGGCGCCGACCGCCCGTCGATGGGGTTCGTCGCGACCGGCGTCCCGGAATTGATCATCGGCGTGAAGCCGCTGTGGCGCGCGCAGGGACTCGGGCGCGCACTGCTGAGGGCGCTCACCGAGGACGCGCGCGCCGGAGGGTACGCGCGCCTCGCGCTCTCCGTCGAGCGCGACAACTTCGCGCACGACCTCTACCGCTCGGAGGGGTTCTCAGTCGTCGCCTCGGCGGAGGGCCGCGACACCATGGTGCGGCTCCTGCGCTGACCGGGCAGGCCCGCTCCTCCAGGCTGGGCGGGCCTCGACTGCGCCGACACTCGACCGGCCTCCCGGTCCGCGTCGGCGGCGGGCCGTAACGTGGACCGCATGGCTACGAGCACCAGGTCGAACGGGCGCGCCTCCGGCGCGTCCGGGCGTGGCTCGTCGACGCGCACCGCCCCCACGAAGAAACTGCCGGCGAAGCGCACGTCGACGCGCACGGCGCGCAGCGCGCCGCCGAAGTCCGATCGACCGGGGGTCCTCGTGCGCGCCTGGATGGGGCTCGCCCACCTCACGGGCGGTGCCGCGCGCGCGCTCGGCCCCGAGACCCTCGCGAAGGAGGAGCGCCGCGATGGCCTCCCCTTCTTCCTCGTGCTGCTCGCCGTCTCGGGCGCGATCGTCGAGTGGTTCTTCATCAACGACCCCGTGGCCCAGACGCTCGACGCGTACACCTTCGGCGGGCTGTTCGGCCGCGTGGCGTTCGCCCTGCCGGTCGTGATGCTCATGTTCGCGGTGTGGCTGTTCCGTCACCCCAGCTCGGTGCACGACAACACGCGCATCGGCATCGGCCTCGGCATGCTGCTCATCACCGTCTCCGGGCTCTGCCACCTGTTCGGCGGCCAGCCCTCGCCGAGCGAGGGGATGCCCGTTCTGGCCGGCGCCGGCGGCATCCTCGGCTGGATGCTCGCCGAGCCGCTGATCCTCCTCATCACGGAGGTCGGCGCGGGCATCGTGCTCGCCCTGCTGGTGCTGCTCTCCCTCCTCATCCTCACGAAGACGCCGCCGAACCGGATCCCGCAGCGCTTCCGCGAGCTGTACTCCTGGCTGTTCGGGGCGCTCGACGGCGAGGCCGACGACGCGGCGGCGCGCAGCGCCGAGGCGGAGGCGAAGCCGAAGCGCCGGTCGAAGGGCGGCCGCTCCGAGCAGGTCGAGCTCGACGGCGTCGACGACGACGAGGCGCCGTCCGGCGGGATGCTGCCGTGGTGGCGCCGCAACGCCTCGAACCGCGAGGAGGACCCCGAGTTCGCCGACGCGGGCGCCGACGGCATCACCGAGGTCTTCGGCGAGGGTTCGGCGGCGGGCAGCTTCGACACGCCCCTCGAAGGCGTGCGCCCGGCCGACCCGTACGGCGCGGGCGTCATCGACGACCTCGAGCGGGCGGAGTCGGCGCTGCAGCAGTTCACCGGCGAGGTCGCCGGCACCGGCACGGGTCTCCGGGGCGACGATGCCGGGGCGACCGAGGTGCTCGCCCCCGCCGGTGCGTCGGCCGGGCTCGCGTCCGGGGCCGGGTCCGGCGATGCCTCGGCGGCGGCCGCGCCCGCGGCATCCGCCGACGACACGGGCGACGACCTGCCCGACCGGCCGTACCACCTGCCCGCCTCCTCGACCCTCGCGGCGGGCGCCCCCGCCAAGACCCGCTCGGCGGTGAACGACGAGGTCGTGCGCCAGATCACGGGCGTGCTCGAGCAGTTCGGCGTCGACGCGAAGGTGACCGGCTTCTCGCGCGGGCCGACGGTGACCCAGTACGAGATCGAGCTCGGGCCCGGCGTCAAGGTCGAGCGCGTGACCGCGCTGTCGAAGAACCTGTCGTACGCGGTCGCGTCGAACGAGGTGCGCATCCTCTCGCCGATCCCCGGGAAGTCGGCGATCGGCGTCGAGATCCCGAACGCCGATCGCGAGACGGTCACCCTCGGCGACGTGCTCCGCTCGGGCGCGGCGGTGAACGCGAAGCACCCGATGACGATCGGCGTCGGCAAGGACGTGGGCGGTGGGTACGTCGTGGCCAACCTCGCGAAGATGCCCCACCTGCTCGTGGCCGGTTCCACCGGCTCGGGCAAGTCCAGCTTCGTCAACTCGATGATCACGAGCCTGCTGATGCGGGCCAAGCCGTCCGAAGTGCGGATGGTGCTCATCGACCCGAAGCGCGTCGAGCTCGCGCCGTACGCGGGCGTGCCGCACCTGATCACGCCGATCATCACGAACCCCAAGAAGGCGGCCGAGGCGCTGCAGTGGGTCGTGAAGGAGATGGACATGCGGTACGACGACCTCGCGTCGTTCGGGTTCCGCCACATCGACGACTTCAACGCGGCCGTGGTCGGCGACGAGATCAAGCTGCCCGCGGGCAGCGAGCGCAAGCTCAAGCCGTACCCGTACCTGCTCGTCGTGGTCGACGAGCTCGCCGACCTCATGATGGTCGCGCCGCGCGACGTCGAGGACTCGATCGTGCGCATCACGCAGCTCGCGCGCGCGTCGGGCATCCACCTCGTGCTGGCGACGCAGCGGCCTTCGGTCGACGTCGTCACCGGCCTCATCAAGGCGAACGTGCCGTCGCGGCTCGCGTTCGCGGTCACGAGCGTCACGGACTCGCGCGTCATCCTCGACCAGCCCGGCGCAGACAAGCTCATCGGCCAGGGCGACGCGCTGTTCCTTCCGATGGGCGCGTCGAAGCCGATCCGCGTGCAGGGCGCCTGGGTCACCGAGACCGAGAGCGACCGCGTCGTGAAGCACGTCACGCGCCAGGCTCGCCCCGAGTACCGAAAGGACGTCGAGGCGGCCGTCGAGAAGAAGGAGATCGACTCCGACATCGGCGACGACCTCGAGCTGCTCCTCGCGGCCGCGGAGCTCGTCGTGTCGACCCAGTTCGGTTCGACGTCGATGCTGCAGCGCAAGCTCCGCGTCGGCTTCGCCAAGGCCGGCCGCCTCATGGACCTCCTCGAGTCGCGCGAGATCGTCGGCCCGTCCGAGGGGTCGAAGGCGCGCGACGTGCTCGTGACGCCCGAGCAGCTGCCGGGCGTGCTCGCGAAGCTTCGCGGCGAGGAGCCGGTGGCACCGGCCGCGCCCGCGGCATCCGCCTCGCCCGCGGCGTCGCCCGCCATGTCGCCTGCGCCGGCTCCATCCGAGCCCGCTCCGGTCGCGCCGTCGGGCGACGCCGACGACCGCTACGACGACCCGGTCGGGCGGATCCCGGAGGGCCTGGAAGAGGTCGAGGCGGACGGCGACGAGGACGCCTGGGGGCTCACCGGCCGCGACTGACCGACGGCTAGGCTGAGGCCATGACCGATGCCGCTGGCCGTGATCGCACGTCGAACTGGAACCTCCCGAACGCGATCACGATCGTCCGGATCGTCATGGCGCCGATCTTCTTCTGGCTGCTGCTCGCCGATGGCGGCGCCGACGGCCCGATGCGGTGGTGGGCCGCGGTCATCTTCATCGTGGCGATCTCGACCGACTGGGTCGACGGGCACCTCGCGCGGTCGCGCGGGCTGGTCACCGACCTCGGCAAGATCCTCGACCCGATCGCCGACAAGCTCCTGACGAGCGGCGCGCTCGTGTGCCTGTCGATCCTCGGCGAGCTGTGGTGGTGGGTGACGATCCTCATCGTGGTGCGCGAGGTGGGCATCACGGTCTGGCGTCTCGTCGAGCTGCGACGGGGCACGGTCGTCCCGGCCTCCTCGGGCGGCAAGGCGAAGACGTTCGCACAGGCGATCGCGATCTCGCTGTTCCTGACGCCGCTCTGGACGTTCCTCGGCGACTGGATCCTGTGGATCAACTGGGCGGCGATGGCGGTCGCGCTCGTGCTCACCGTCTGGTCGGGCCTGCTGTACGTGCGCGACGCGATCCGGCTCGCGCGCGAGCACCGCAGCGAGGCGAAGTGAGCCCGCGAGCGGGTGGTGACACGCGGTGAGCGGTGAGCGGATGTCGCCGCCGGTCGAGCCGGGCGCCGACCCGACCGCCGAGCTCATCGGCGAACTCACCCGGCGGGGCCTGCGCATCGCGGTCGCCGAGTCGCTCACGGGCGGGCTCCTCGCCGCTGAGCTCACGCGCATCCCCGGCGCCTCGCTCGCCGTGAACGGCGGCATCGTCGCCTACGACACGGGCGTGAAGCGGTCGCTGCTCGGGGTCCCGGCCGACCTGCTCGCCGCCGAGGGCGCCGTGCATCCCGAGGTCGCGCGGCGGATGGCGGACGGCGTGCGCCTCGCCCTCGCGGTCGATGACCGCCCGGCCGACCTCGGCCTCGCGACGACGGGGGTCGCCGGACCCGACCCGCAGGACGGGGAGGCGGTCGGCACGGTCTACGTCGGCATCGCGACGGCCGGCGGGATCGACGCGATCGCCCTCGAGCTGGCCGGGGCGGGCGATCGCGACGCGATCCGCGCGGCGACGGTGCGGGCGGCGATCGCCGCGGCGCTCGCGCGCGTGCGCGAGGGCTGACCTCCGACTGCGGGCGGCGTCAGCGCGGCGGCATCCGGTACCGGTGCTCGGGCCGGCCCGCGCTGCCGTACCGCGGCGCGACCTCGGCGGCGCCGCTCACCACCAGGTGTTCGAGGTAGCGGCGTGCGCTCACGCGCGACATCCCGAGCGCCTCGGCGATCTCGGCGGCGGATGCATCGGTGCCGCGGGCCGCGAGGCCCGCGGCGACACGGTCGAGGCTGACCTGCGAGAGGCCCTTCGGGAGGGCGACACGACGCATCGTCGCCGTCGTCCCGCCGAGGATCCGGTCGACGCCGTGCTGGTCGAGGGCGCCGGCCGGCGCCGCGCGCTCTGCGGCGATGCCGCGACGCACGTCGTCGAGCCGATCGACGAGGCTCGCGCCCGAGAACGGCTTCACGAGGTAGTGGCGCACGCCGAGCAGCCGTGCCTGCCGCACGGTGTCGAGGTCGCGCGCGGCGGTCACGGCGATGACCTCGACGTCGTCGCCCGCGGCGCGCAGTCGACGCAGCACGTCGAGGCCGCCGAGGTCGGGCAGGTAGACGTCGAGGAGCACGAGTTGCGGCCGGTGCCGCTCGATCGCCTCGAGCGCGGCCGCTCCGGTATGCGCCTCCGCGACGACCGTGAAGCCGGGCTGGGCGTCGACGAACGCCCGATTGACCTGGGCGACGGCGAAGTCGTCGTCGATGATGACGACCCGGATCCCGCTCATGCGCGCCCTCCGGATGCGCCGGCCGGGGCGTCCGACGCCACCGCCGATGCGCTCGCGTCGGCGGTCGACGCGTCCCTTGCGCGCCACGGCAGCCGCACGACGAATCGCGCCCCGCCCGCCGGCGAGGTGTCGACGTCCACGCCGCCGCCGGCTCGCGCCGCCACCCGCTGCACGATCGTGAGTCCGATGCCGCGTCGCGCCTTGCCAGGTGCGGGCGCCTTGCCGCTGACGTCGGGCTCGAAGATGGCGGCACGGCGGTCGGGAGGCACCCCGGGGCCGTCGTCGTCGACGCGCACGACGACGACGCCGGGCTCGACGTCGTCCCGGACGGACAGCTCGATGCGTCCGCCGAGCACGCACGCCTCGATCGCGTTGTCGACGAGGTTGCCGATGACCGTCGCGAGGTCGGTCCGCTCGCGCGCACCGTCGGTCGCGTCGAGGTGCGACGCGGCGTCGACGTCCAGGCTGAGCCCGAGCTCGCCCGCGCGCGATCGCTTCGCGAGGACGAGCGCGGCGGTCTCGACGTCGGCGATCCCGTCGTGCTCGCCGAGCGTCGAGAGCGGACCTCCGCTTCCGACGCGCTGGATGAACGTTATCGCCGCCTCGATGTGGCCCAGCTCGAGCAGGCCGCTCACGACGTGGAGCTTGTTGGAGAACTCGTGCGACTGGGCGCGAAGCCCCTCGGCGAGGCCCTGCGCGCCCTCGAGCTCGCGGAGCGTGGTCTCGAGCTCGGTGCGGTCGCGGAGGATCGCGATCGAACCGACCTCCCGTCCTTCGACGCTGACCCGGTCGCCGTGCACGAGCAGCACGCGCTCGCCCGAGAGCACCGGCGCCTCCCGGTCCTCGCCCGACGCGATGAAGCTCGCGAGGTCGCGGTCGAGCACCTCCTCGACGGGCATTCCGAGCAGGCGCTCGGGAGCGTCGACGTCGAGCAGCCGCGCCGCGGCGTCGTTCATGAGCACGATGCGGCCCCGGTCGTCGACCGCGACGATGCCCTCCCGGATGCCGTGCAGCATGGCCTCCCGCGTCTCGAGCATCGCGCGGATCTCGTCGGGTTCGAGCCCGTAGATGCGGCGACGGATGACGCGTCCGATCCACGCCGACCCGACGACGCCGACGAGCGCCGCCACGGCCAGCGCACCGAGCAGTCCGCCGAGCCCGCCGAGGAAGTCGGCACGAAGCTCGGACTCGAGGATGCCGACCGACACCTGCCCCATCACGTCGCCGTCATCGTCGAAGATCGGGATCTTCACCCGCCACGATTCACCGAGCGTCCCCGTCTGCGTGCCGACGTACACCTCGCCCGACAGGGGGATGGTCGGGTCGGTCGAGACGCGCTCGCCGATGCGGTCGGGGTTGGGGTGCGAATAGCGGATGCCGTCCTCGTTGGCGACCACGACGTAGGTGACGTCGGACGCGTTCCGGATCACCTCGGCGACCGGTTGGATCGTCGCGGAGGGATCGGGGTCGTCGAATGCGTCGAGGATGACCGGCAGCCCGGCGACGGACTGGGCCACCGCGATCATCCGGTCCTGGTAGCCCTCGCGGAGCTGTCGCTCCTGGATGAGCATCGCGGTCACACCCGTGCCGACGACGGTCGTGAGCACGATCGCGACCTGCAACAGCAGCAGCTGCATGCCCAGCGTCATCCTCGACCGGCCCACCCCACCAGTGTGCCGCACGCCTCAGCGCCCATCGCCGCCGAGGCCGTGACCAATACGACCGAATCGACCGCAACGACCAGTACGACCCGTACGACCGCAACGTTCCGAGGGGATGCGGTGCCGACCTAGCGTCGTCGGCACCGACGATCGTCGGCCCGGCGACGGAGCCGGGCACTCAAGGAGGAGCATTGCGATCACACAGCCGGCCGACCCCCTCGGCCACCCCTCACCGGTTCCGCAGCGCGGCCGCGCGTGCGGCGCTCGCGGGCCTCGGCATCACCGCACTGGTCGGACTGGCCGGGTGCAGCGCCACGACTGCGAACGCGGGCGGTGACGGGGCGGATGCCGCGGCCTCACTCGACGCGGTCAACCTGATCGCCCCCGCCGACCCGGGCGGCGGCTGGGACCAGACGGCCCGCGCCCTGGCGCAGGTGATGACCGACGAGGGCCTCGTCGGCTCCGCGCCCGTCCAGAACATCGGCGGCGCCGGCGGCACCGTCGGCCTCGCGGCGCTCGCCAACGAGAGGGACCCGGCCACGCTCATGGTTACCGGCCTCGTCATGGTCGGTGCGGTCGAGACGAACGCGTCCCCCGTGCGCATCGAGGACATGACGCCCATCGCGAAGCTCACGGAGGAGGCGCTCGTCCTCGTCGTGCCGGCGGCCTCGCCGTACGACACGGCGGAGGACCTCGTCGACGCGATCCTGGAGGAGGGCGCGGCGATCTCCGTCACCGGCGGGTCGGCCGGCGGCGCCGACCACATCCTCGCGGGCATGCTCCTCACGGAGGCGGGCGTCGACCCGGCCGACATCCCGTCGACGCTGAACTACATCCCGAACTCCGGCGGCGGCGAGGCCGTGACGATGCTACTCGGCAACACGGTGCAGGCCGGGATCTCCGGCGTCGGCGAGTTCGTCGAGCAGATCGCGGCGGGCGAGCTGCGCGCGCTCGCCGTCTCGTCGGCAGAACCGGTCGAGCTGCTGCCCGACACGCCCACGCTCGTCGACGAGGGCTACGACGTGACCCTCACGAACTGGCGCGGGCTCCTCGCACCCGGCGGCATCGACGAGGCCGACGCCGAGGCGCTCAGCGCCCTCGTGACCGACCTGCACGATTCCGAGGCGTGGGCGGCCACGCTCGAGGAGAAGGGCTGGGCCGACGCGTTCCTCACGGGCGACGAGTTCGCGCAGTTCCTCGACGGCGACATCGCCGAGGTGACGCAGACGCTCCAGACGATCGGACTGGTCGCACCGTGACCGACTCCATCCCGGTTCCCCTCGGCGCGACCGCGCCGGGGGGAACCCCCGATCCGCCCGATGCCGCCGGAGGGGTCGTCCGCGCCCGGCGGGGTGTCGCGGGCGAGGTCGCCTTCGCCGCCGTGAGCGCCGCCCTCGGCGTCTACGCGATCATCGGCGCGGGGTACATCCGGGTGCCGCCGGGCTCGGCGAGCGTGCTCGGGCCGCGGGCGTTCCCGTACGCCGTCGGGGTGCTGCTCGTCGTGGCATCCGTCGCCGTCGTCGTGCAGATCGCCCGCGGCCGACGCGGCGTGCCCGACGACGGCGAGGACGTCGACCCCGACGCCCCCACCGACTGGCTCACGGTCGCGAAGCTCGTCGCGATCTTCCTCTCGCAGCTCGTGCTCATCGAGTGGGCGGGCTGGCCCATCGCGGTCGCGGTGGTCTTCGCCGGGGCGGCCATCGTGCTCGGTGCGAAGCGCTGGTGGATGGCGCTCCTCATCGGGCTCGGCCTCGGACTCGTCACGCAACTCGTCTTCGGCGCCTGGCTCGGGCTGTCCCTGCCCGCCGGCCCGCTCCTCGACTGGATCCCGATCTTCCATGGATAGCCTCACCGCACTGCTCGAGGGCTTCGCGACCGCGCTGCAGCCCCAGTACCTCCTCATCGCGCTCTTCGGCGTGTTCATCGGCACGGCCGTCGGCGTGCTGCCGGGCATCGGCCCGGCCATGACGGTCGCCCTGCTGCTGCCCCTGACCTACACGCTCGACCCGACCGGCGCGCTCATCCTCTTCGCGGGCATCTACTACGGCGGCATGTACGGCGGGTCGACGACCTCGATCCTGCTGAACACACCGGGGGAGTCGGCCTCGATCGTCACGGCGCTCGAGGGCAACCGGATGGCGAAGGCCGGCCGAGGCGCGGCGGCACTGGCGACCGCGGCCATCGGGTCGTTCGTCGCGGGCACGGTCGCCACGGTCCTGCTGACGTTCCTCGCACCGGGGATCGCGAAGCTCGCGGTCCAGCTCGGCCCGGCCGACTACTTCGCCCTGATCGTCGTCGCCTTCCTCACGGTCGGCGCACTGCTCGGCTCGAGCGTGCCGCGAGGCCTCGTCTCGCTCGGCCTCGGACTGATGCTCGGACTCGTGGGCACGGAGGTGCTCTCGGGCCAGCAGCGCTACACGCTCGGCGTCCCGAGCCTCGCCGACGGCATCGACGTCGTGCTCATCGCGGTGGGCCTCTTCGCGCTCGGCGAGACGCTCTACGTCGCGTCGCGACTGCGCCACGGTCCGGTTCGCGTGATCCCGGTGACGCGCGGATGGCGCAGCTGGCTCACGCGCGACGACCTCCGCCGCTCGTGGAAACCGTGGCTCCGCGGCACCGCCATCGGCTTCCCGATCGGCACCATCCCGGCCGGTGGAGCGGATGTCGCGACGTTCCTGTCGTACGCCGCCGAGCGACGGCTCGCGAAGGGCCGTGCCCGCGAGCAGTTCGGGCGCGGCGCGATCGAGGGCGTGGCGGGACCCGAGTCGGCGAACAACGCGGCCGCCGCCGGCGTGCTCGTGCCGCTGCTCACGCTGGGCCTGCCCACGACCGCGACCGCGGCGATCATCATCTCCGCGTTCCAGTCGTACGGCATCCGACCGGGCCCGCTGCTGTTCGAGACCCAGTCGGGGCTCGTGTGGGCGCTCATCGCGAGCCTGTACATCGGCAACGTGCTGCTGCTCGTGCTCAACCTGCCGCTCGTGGGCATGTGGGTGAAGGTGCTGCGGATCCCGCGGCCCTACCTCTACGCGGGCATCCTCGCGTTCGCCGGACTCGGCGCGTACGCGCTGCACTTCAACGTGTTCGACACGCTCACGCTGCTCGTCGTCGGGATCGTGGGATTCCTGATGCGCCGGTACGGGTACCCGGTCGCCCCGATGGTCGTCGGCGGCATCCTCGGGCCGATGGCGGAGGAGCAGCTCCGCAAGTCGATGGCGATCAGCCAGGGCGACCTCGGCTACCTGGTGCACAGCCCGTTCGCGATCGCCGCGTACACCACGCTCGCCGTCATCATCGCGACGGGCGTCTGGCTGAAGCGGCGGAAGGCGCGGCTCGAGGCGTCGCCGACGCTCGTGCCGACGGGCGCGATCGCCGCGGTCGACGTCGTCGACGCTTCGGCCGACGCGGCCGCGCGCGACCGGGAATAGCCCACGTGAACACCCTGTTACAGGTGTCGGGTTCAGAGCAAAACACCAGTGACCAAGGGTAGGCTCGGTGAACGGGAAGAGGCGCTAGACTGACCTCCCCGTACCGGCCCCGGTCGGGTCGCAAGGTGAGACGAGGGAGGTTCCGATGGTTCTGGTTCGACAGGAGATCGGCGACGTGCTGAGGGACTTCCGCCTGCAGAAGGGCCGGACTCTCCGCCAGGTCGCCAGCAAGGCGAGCGTCGCGCTCGGCTACCTCAGCGAGGTGGAGCGCGGCCAGAAGGAAGCATCGAGCGAGATCCTCGCGTCCGTCGCGGACGCGCTCGACACTCCCATCTCCGTGATCATGCACGAGGTCGGCGACCGCATCGCGGTGCTCGAGGGGCTCAACACCCCGGCAGTGCCCGACAGCCTCCCCGACGAGCTGGTGGCGGAGTTCGACGCGGACATGATGGTCCGCTGATCCACAGATCCACTCGAACGGCCGGTCCTGGTGACCGGCCGTTCGCACGTCCGGAGGTCATCGGTGAAGCGCAGTGAGTTCGCGCTGGCGGTCGAGCAGGAGTTCGGCCCGGGGTACGGGGACGTCGTGGTGAACGACCTCGTGCTCGTCGAGCTCGGCAACCGCACCCCGCGCGAGGCGCTCGCGGCGGGCCTCGCCCCCCGCGACGTCTGGTTCGCGCTGTGCGCGGCGACGGATGTCCCGGAGGAGCGCCGTCACGGCGTCGGACGCCCCGAGCCGGGGGAGCAGCACGCCGGGTAGCGGCCGTCTCCGCCGGCGCGATCTCGCCCGAAGACGCGTTCGACACGCCGATCGTGGCATCGAACATCCGTTCGGGTGCTGCGTTAGGCTCCTCAACAGCAGGAGGAACGACGCGTCCATCCACAACCGAAGCCCTCGGGCGGCGGATGTCGGTGGCCGGCCATACGGTCGGAGGCGTCGGAACACACCGCAAAGCGCCTTGTCGCGAGACGTGCCGGGTCACGGCCTGGCACGCGGAACGACAGCCTAGAGGCAGCCGTCACCACCACGAAGGAGCACCGATGCCATCACCCGCAGACCGCGAGAAGGCCCTCGAGACCGCACTCGCCCAGATCGACCGCCAGTTCGGCAAGGGCTCGGTGATGCGCCTCGGCAGTGAGGAGCGCGCACCGGTCGAGATCATCCCCACCGGTTCCATCGCACTCGACGTCGCGCTCGGCGTCGGCGGCCTGCCGCGCGGCCGCATCATCGAGATCTACGGTCCGGAGTCCTCGGGCAAGACGACCCTGACGCTCCACGCGATCGCGAACGTGCAGCGCGCCGGTGGCATCGCGGCGTTCATCGACGCCGAGCACGCACTCGACCCCGACTACGCGAAGAAGCTCGGCGTCGACATCGACTCACTGCTCGTCTCCCAGCCCGACACGGGTGAGCAGGCGCTCGAGATCGCCGACATGCTGATCCGCTCGGGCTCGATCGACCTCGTCGTCATCGACTCCGTCGCGGCGCTCGTGCCGCGCGCCGAGATCGAGGGCGAGATGGGCGACTCGCACGTGGGCCTCCAGGCGCGACTCATGTCGCAGGCCCTGCGCAAGCTCACCGGTGGGCTCAACCAGACCAAGACGACGGCGATCTTCATCAACCAGCTCCGCGAGAAGATCGGCGTGTTCTTCGGCAGCCCCGAGACGACCGCGGGCGGCAAGGCGCTGAAGTTCTACGCGTCGGTGCGTCTCGACATCCGTCGCATCGAGACCCTGAAGGACGGGTCCGACGCGGTCGGCAACCGCACGCGCGTGAAGGTGGTGAAGAACAAGATGGCCCCGCCCTTCAAGCAGGCCGAGTTCGACATCCTCTACGGCGTCGGCATCTCGCGCGAAGGCAGCCTCATCGACTACGGCGTCGACCAGGGCATCGTGAAGAAGTCCGGCGCGTGGTACACCTACGACGGCGACCAGCTCGGCCAGGGCAAGGAGAACGCCCGCAGCTTCCTCATCAAGAACCCCGACATCGCCGCGGACATCGAGAAGAAGATCCTCGCGAAGCTCGGCATCGGCCAGCCGGCGGCGGCTCCGGCGGCGGCTCCGGCCAACGTCGAGTCGATCGCGTCGAAGCGCAAGGGCGCCTGAGCCGGCGGGTCCGATGACCGACCAGCGGAACGAGCGACTCGCGCCGGTCACCTACCTGCCGTGGGTGGCGCCGTCGGAGGAGTCCGGCGGCACCACCCGTCGCGGTGCGGAACAGCGCCGCGCGTCGTCGGGCATCCGGGCCGAGGTCGAGGTGCCCGACGAGACCGGCCTCGAGCGCGACGACCGCATCGACCGTCTGATCGTCTCGCGGCTGCGTCGGTCGTCCCTGTCGGTGTCCGAGGTGCGCGCGGCCCTCGTCGAGCACGGCCTCGACGAGGGCGAGGTCGAGGAGTGGATCGAGCGGTACGAGCGACTCGGCTACCTCGACGACCGTCGGCTGGCCGAGCAGTTGGTGCACAGCCATGGCGTACGCCGGGGCCGGGGGAGCGGCGCCGTGCTGCACGAGCTCGGCCGCAGGGGCATCGACGACGAGCTCGCACGTGAGGCAGTCGACACGCTCGACCCCGACGTGGAGTTCGAGCATGCGCTCCTGATCGCGGAGCGCCGCGCGCGTCAGCTGGGCGGGCTCGATCGCCAGGTCGCCGAGCGGCGACTCTCGGCGTTCCTCCTCCGGCGCGGGTACGGCAGCGAGCTCGTGCGGCGCGCGGTGTCCGCCGCGCTCGAGGGCGACGACGCAGACTGACGGATCGTAGACTGGTGCGATCATGAGCACCATTCACGAGGCGATGCCCGCCCTCGCGGAGCCCGTCGTCGCAGCGACGGCAGCGCCCCGCACCTACGAGGTCCGCACCTTCGGGTGCCAGATGAACGTGCACGATTCCGAGCGGCTCAGCGGTTCGCTCGAGGCTGCAGGATACGTGCCGGCCGACGGCGCCGAGCCCGACATCGTCGTGATCAACACGTGCGCGGTGCGCGAGAACGCCGACAACAAGCTCTACGGCAACCTCGGGCACCTCGCCGGCGTGAAGCGCCGCCACGCGGGCATGCAGATCGCCGTCGGCGGCTGCCTCGCCCAGAAGGACAAGAACGTCATCCTCGAGAAGGCGCCGTGGGTCGACGTCGTCTTCGGCACGCACAACATGGGGTCGCTCCCGAGCCTGCTCGAACGCGCGCGCCACAACGACGAGGCGCAGCTCGAGATCCTCGACGCGCTCGAGGTGTTCCCGTCGACCCTGCCCACCAAGCGCGACTCCACCTACTCCGGCTGGGTCTCGATCTCGGTCGGCTGCAACAACACCTGCACGTTCTGCATAGTGCCCGCGCTCCGCGGCAAGGAGAAGGACCGTCGGCCGGGCGAGATCCTCGCCGAGGTGCAGGCGCTCGTCGACGACGGCGCCGTCGAGGTGACCCTCCTCGGCCAGAACGTGAACTCGTACGGCGTCGAGTTCGGCGACCGGCAGGCGTTCGGCAAGCTCCTCCGCGCCGCCGGCGGGATCGACGGCCTCGAGCGCATCCGCTTCACCAGTCCGCACCCGGCCGCGTTCACCGACGACGTCATCGACGCGATGGCCGAGACCCCGAACGTGATGCCCCAGCTGCACATGCCGCTGCAGTCGGGCTCCGACCGCATCCTCAAGGCCATGCGCCGCTCGTACCGGTCGGAGAGGTTCCTCGGCATCCTCGACCGCGTCCGCGCGAAGATCCCGAACGCGGCGATCTCGACCGACATCATCGTCGGGTTCCCGGGTGAGACCGAGGAGGACTTCCAGGAGACGCTCCGGGTCGTCGAGGCCGCGCGGTTCGCCTCGGCGTTCACGTTCCAGTACTCGATTCGCCCCGGCACGCCCGCCGCCACCATGGACGACCAGGTGCCGAAGGAGGTCGTGCAGGAGCGCTACGAGCGCCTCATCGCCCTCCAGGAGCGCATCTCGTGGGAGGAGAACCAGCAGCTCGTCGGCACCGCCGTCGAGGTGCTCGTCTCCACGGGCGAGGGCAAGAAGGACGCCGAGACGCACCGCCTGAGCGGTCGCGCGGAGGACAGCCGCCTCGTCCACTTCGAGGTGCCCGCAGGGTCGGACCTGCCTCGGCCCGGCGACGTCGTCTCGGTCGAGATCACGCAGGCCGCGCCGTTCCACCTGCTCGCGGACTCGATCGACGGTGCGCCGCTGCGCATCCGCCGCACGCGAGCGGGCGACGCGTGGGACCGCGCACAGGCCGAGAGCTGCGGGGTTCCCGCCGCACCGGGTGCCGTCGCATCCGCGACCGGGCGCGTCTCGCTCGGGCTGCCGTCGCTGCGCGTCGGCGGCGAGCCGCTGACGAGCCCGGGCGTCGGCACGATGCCGATCTACGACCCAGCCGACGGCCAGCGCTGACGTGACGCTGATCGCGGTCGTCGGCGCCACGGGCACCGGCAAGTCGCGCTTCGCGCTCGACCTCGCGCATGCGGTCGCCGACCGCGGCGGCGTCGCCGAGGTCGTCAACGCCGACGCGATGCAGCTCTACCGCGGCATGGACATCGGCACCGCCAAGCTCCCGGTCGAAGAACGGGAGGGCGTGCCGCATCACCTCCTCGACGTGCTCGATGTCACCGACGAGGCATCCGTCGCCGCCTACCAGGTCGAAGCCCGTCGTGTCGTCGACGAGATCGCGGCGCGCGACGGCGTCGCGCTCCTCACCGGGGGGTCGGGGCTGTACGTCTCGAGCGTGATCCACGACCTCCGGTTCCCCGGGACGGACGCCGCGATCCGCGCGCGCCTCGAGGCCGAACTCGAGGAGGTCGGGCCCGGACTGATGCACCGCCGGCTGCGAGAACTCGACGCCGAGACGGCCGCGAGCGTCGACCCGCAGAACGGCCGCCGGATCGTGCGCGCCCTCGAGGTCATCGAGCTCACCGGCGAGCCGAAGGCCGCCCGCCTGCCGGAGGAACCCGTGCCGTGGCGGCCGCACCGCATCGTGCACCTGCGCGCCGACCGCGCCGAGCTCGTCGCGAGGCTCGACGCCCGCGCCGCCGGCATGTGGGACGGTGGCCTCCTCGACGAGGTCCGCGGGCTCATCCCGCTCGGGCTCGAACGCGGCGTGACCGCGCGCAAGGCGATCGGCTACGCCCAGGCGCTCGCGCAGGTGCAGGGTCGGATGACCGAGGCCGACGCGATCGCGGAGACGCAGGCGCTGACCAGGACCTACGCGCGACGGCAGGTCGGATGGTTCAAGCGGTACGCCGCGGCATCCGTCGTCGATGCCGGCGACCCGGCCGCCGTCGCGGCCGAGGTGGCACGGCAGGCGAACGTCATCTGAGGCCTGCGGCGCTCCATAGACTGGTGCGATGGCGTTCGATCTGCGCTTCACCAAGGGCCAGGGCACGGGCAACGACTTCGTGCTGTTCAGCGACCCCGAGGGCGAGCACGAGCTCTCGCCCACGCAGATCGCGGCGGTCTGCGACCGCCGCTTCGGCGTCGGGGGCGACGGCGTCATCCGGGCCGTCCGCTCGGACCGGCTGGCCGACGGTGCCGGTGCGCTCGCGGAGGACCCGCAGGCGACGTGGTTCATGGACTACTGGAACGCCGACGGCAGCCTGTCGGAGATGTGCGGCAACGGCATCCGCGTCTTCGTGCGATACCTGATCGACCAGGGGCACGTCGCCCCGGCGGGCGACGAGTGGATCGCGATCGGCACTCGCGCGGGCGTCCGGCGCGTGCGGGTCACGGGCGCGGGCTTCGAGGCCGACCTCGGCGTGTGGCGCCTCGACGGCGGTGAGCCGCTCGTGCGCGCGAAGAACCTGCCTGTCGCCCGCCCCGGCCTCGGCATCGACGTCGGCAACCCGCACGTCGTCGTGGCCCTCGCCGACGACGACGAGCTCGACGGCCTCGACCTGGGGTACCTGCCGATCCTCGAACCGCAGCCGCAGGCGGGTGCGAACGTCGAGTTCGTCGTCCCGGCCGAACCGCTCGTCGAGAACGGGCGCGGCCGCATCCGCATGCGCGTGCACGAGCGCGGGTCGGGCGAGACCCTCTCCTGCGGCACCGGGGCGGTGGCCGCCGCCCTCGCCGTCCGGCACTGGGCCGGCGAGCACGCACCCGACACGTGGGTGGTGCAGGTCCCGGGCGGCGCGCTCGGGGTGCGGATGGAGTCGCGGCCCGAAGGGGAGCACGTGCTGCTCTCGGGGCCCGGCGAGCTCGTCTTCGACGGGGTGCTCGCCCTCGCCTGAGGGGGTCAGGCGTCGCGCGTCACCGTCAGGACGCGGAAGCCCTTCGAGGTGGCCGCGCGCTCGACCGTCCACCCGTCTCCGAACTCCTCGCCGAGCCAGCGCTGCAGCGAGTCGGAGCCGAGGTTCTTCTGCACGACGAGCCACGCGGTCGCGCCGGTCTCGAGCCGGGGCAGCCATCGACGCAGCACTGCGTGCAGCTCGGCCTTCCCGATGCGGATGGGCGGATTCGACCAGATCACGGAGAATCGCAGGTCGTCGGGAACATCGTCGGGCATCGCCGCGTTGACGTTCGTGAGCCCGAGGCGGAACGCGTTCCTGCGGACGAGGTCGAGTGCACGTTCGTTGACGTCGACCGCCCAGACGGCGGCCCCAGGCGACTGGAGTCCGAGCGTGAGCGCGATCGGGCCCCAGCCGGCGCCGAGGTCGAGCAGCTGACCCGAGGCCGGTGCCGAGGGGACCTCGTCGAGCAGCACGCGAGTGCCGAGGTCGACGTGGTCGGGGCTGAAGACGCCGCCGGCGGTCTGCACCTCGACATCGCGGCCGGCGAGTCGCACGGGGACGGTCCGGAGCGCCGCCCCATCGGCGGGCTTGGACTGGAAGTAGTGCTCCTGCGGCATACGGGGAAACCTATCGCAGGCGAACGGAAGTAGGCTGGACAGGATGAACGACGCGGCACCCGAGACCCACGACGACGCGGTCGAGCGCGTGCTGCGCACGGCCGACACCCGAGCGGGCGTGTCCCGATTCGGGGCGTCCGACGCCTCGTCGATCCAGCGCGCCGGACTCGCAGACCGCGACGGCGACGGCTTCGACGGCGAGCAGTACGACCGCGAGGCGCGCGCGGCGCTCCGACGCGTGAGCGGTCTCTCGACCGAGCTCGAGGACGTCACCGAGGTCGAGTACCGGCAGCTGCGGCTCGAGAACGTCGTGCTCATCGGCGTGTACCCGCAGGGCTCGCTCGAGGACGCGGAGAACTCGCTCCGCGAGCTCGCCGCCCTCGCGGAGACTGCCGGCGCGCGCGTGCTCGACGGCGTGCTCCAGCGCCGTCCGCACCCCGACCCCAGCACCTACCTCGGTCGCGGCAAGACCGAGGAGCTCCGGCACGTGGTCGCCGCGCTCGGCGCCGACACGGTCGTCGCCGACACCGAGCTCGCTCCGAGCCAGCGTCGAGCGCTGGAGGATGCGGTCAAGGTCAAGGTCATCGACCGCACCGCGGTGATCCTCGACATCTTCAGCCAGCACGCAAAGAGCCGTGAGGGCAAGGCGCAGGTCGAGCTCGCGCAGCTCGAGTACCTCCTCCCGCGCCTGCGCGGTTGGGGCGAGTCGATGTCCCGCCAGGCCGGTGGCCAGGTGGGCGGCGCGGGCGCCGGCATGGGTTCGCGCGGCCCCGGTGAGACGAAGATCGAACTCGACCGCCGCCGCATCCATTCGCGGATGGCGAAGCTCCGCCGGCAGATCGCGGGCATGAAGCCCGCGCGCGACGCCAAGCGCGCCAACCGCAGGCGCAACGCCGTGCCGTCGGTCGCGATCGCGGGCTACACGAACGCCGGCAAGTCGAGCCTGCTCAACCGCATCACGGGCGCGGGCGTGCTGGTCGAGAACGCGCTGTTCGCGACGCTCGACGCGACGGTGCGTCGCAACACGACCGCCGACGGCCGCGTGTACACGATCGCCGACACGGTCGGCTTCGTGCGCAACCTCCCGCACCAGCTCGTCGAGGCGTTCCGCTCGACGCTCGAGGAGGTCGGCGACGCCGACCTGATCGTGCACGTGGTCGACGCGGCGCACCCCGACCCCGCACAGCAGATCGCGACCGTGCGCGACGTCATCGGCGAAGTGGGTGCACGCGACATCCCCGAGCTCGTCGTCTTCAACAAGGCCGACCTCGTCACTCCCGAGGACCGCCTGGTCCTGCAGGGGCTCGAGCCGAACGCGGTGTTCGCGTCGGCACGGACCGGCGAGGGCGTCGCCGAGGTGCTCGCCGCCATCGGTCGCATGCTGCCCGACCCCGCCGTCGAGGTCGACCTGCTCGTCCCGTACGACCGGGGCGACATCGTGTCGACGCTGCACGAGAGCGGTCGCGTCCTCTCGACCGACTACGTCGAGGACGGCACGCGCATCCGTGCGCTGGCCTCGCCCGAACAGGCGGCGCAGCTCGAGGAGTTCAGCGCCGCGGCGCTGGCGTAGCATCCCGCACGCCGTACCGCCCGAGTCACTCGTCGTAACAACGGGAGCGGAGCCGGGCGACCCGGCGTATCGTCGCACCTGATCGTGGCGAGCGGCCGGATGCCGCCCGCCTGGAGCGACCGCCGAGCCCGGCACCCGCCCGCGAGAACCCACCTGCCGTTCCGGCCGGTCGGGCGCGGCGTGCCGTGCACTCGACCTCCCCGGGACTGCTCGCCACCTGGAGCGACATGACCGGAACCCAGCCCGACGGCGTCGCCGCCCGGCCGCGCGTGCCGATCTCGTTCGAGCTGTTCCCGCCGCGGACCGATGCGGCGGCGATCGCGCTCGGCCGCACCATCGATCGCCTCGCCGAGGTCGACCCCGCATTCATCTCGGTGACCTTCGGGGCGGGCGGGTCGAGCCGGGACCGATCGCTCACCGTGCTCCGATACATGCTCGAGCACACGAACGTCGAGCCGATGGCGCACCTGACGTGCGTGGGATCGAGCCACGCCGAGGCGAACCGGCTCGTGCGGGAGTTCCTCGACGCGGGCATCACGAGCTTCCTGGCGCTCCGTGGCGACCCGCCGGTCGGGGCCGCGGACGCCGAGGACGCGATCGGCGACCTGCACAGCGCCGCCGAGCTCGTGCAGCTGATCCACCGCGTCCAGGAGGAGCGCGAGCCGTTCGGGCAGTCGCGCATCCCGGGGATGCCGGGGGTCACCGCGATCCGCGAGCGGCCCCGGCCGGAGCGCGTCGCCGTTGCGGCGTTCCCGTCGGGCCACCCACGTTCGCGCGGGTCGAACCAGGACGTCGACGTGCTGCTCGCGAAGGAGGTCGCGGGTGCGAACCTCGCGATCACGCAGCTGTTCTGGCACGCCGACGACTACCTGGCCTTCGTCCAGCGCGCACGCGCGGGCGGCGTGACCATCCCGATCCTGCCGGGCATCATGCCCGTGACCACGCCCGCCCGACTCGCTCGCCTCGAGCAGCTCACGGGGGTTCCGGCGCCCGCCGAGCTGGCGATCGACCTCGAGATCGAGCCAGACCCCGACGCCCAGTTCGAGCTCGGCGTCGACTACGCCGCGCGACTGGCCGGCGAGGTGCTCGCCGGCGGCGCCCCCGGACTCCACCTGTACACCTTCAACCGTCACGAGGCCGTGCTCGCCGTCCTGGACCGGCTCGGCCTCGCCACCGCCCCCGCCCATGCGGGCACCGAGAGGAACACGAGAGAACGATGACCGCACCCGCCTTCCCCACCGGAACGATCCTCGGCTACCCGCGCATCGGGCGCCGCCGTGAGCTCAAGCACGCCGTCGAGGCGTTCTGGGCCGGCCGGATCGACGCCGACGAGCTCGAGCGCACCGCTGCCGGCCTCCGGGCCGCGACGCGCGAGCGCCTCGCCGCACTCGGCCTCGGCCGCACGGACTCGGCGATCCCCGAGTCGTTCTCGTACTACGACCAGGTGCTCGACGCCGCCGTCGCCGTGGGCGCGATCCCGACGCGATTCGAGCGCCTGCTCGACGCCGACGGCCGACTCGACCTCGCCGGCTACTTCACGGTGGCCCGCGGCGAGGGTGCGGACGCCCCGCTCGAGATGACGAAGTGGTTCGACTCGAACTACCACTACCTCGTGCCCGAGATCGGCCCCGACACCGCGTTCGCCGCGCACGCGGACGCGCTCGTCGCGCAGGTGCGCGAGGCGCGCGACGCGGGCTTCGTCACGCGACCGGTGCTCGTCGGCCCCGTCACGTTCCTCCTGCTGTCGAAGGCGGCGGATGGCGCGCCCGACGGCTTCCGTCCCATCGACCGTCTCGCAGACCTCGTCCCCGTCTACCGGGCGCTCCTCGCCGAGCTCGCCGCAGCGGGCGCCGAGTGGGTGCAGCTCGACGAGCCGGGGCTCGTCAGCGAGAGCCTCGACGAGCCGCGCGAGCGCGTGCTCGAAGCCGTGGCGGAGGCGTACGACGAGCTCGGTGCGGCCGACGCGCGGCCGGCGATCTTCGTCGCGGCGCCGTACGGCGACCTCGCTGAGGCGCTGCCGGCGCTCGCGGCCACCCCGGTCGAGGCCGTCGGACTCGACCTCGTCCGCGGCGGCCTCCCCGCGCAGCTCGACCCGGTGACCGAGGAGGCGCTCGCCGCGAAGGTCCTCGTCGCCGGCGTCGTCGACGGCCACAACATCTGGCGCGGCGACCTCGCCCACGCGTTCGCGCGTGCCGAGGCGCTCCGCTCGTTCTCGGGCTCCGTCGCCGTCTCGACCTCCACGTCGCTCCTGCACGTCCCGCACGACGTCGACGAGGAGACCGCGCTCGATGCGCGCCTCGTGAGCTGGCTCGCGTTCGCCGACCAGAAGGTCGCGCAGGTCGCGGCGCTCGCGCGCGGCCTCGCCGAGGGGCGCGAGGCCATCGCGGCCGACCTCGACGCGGCATCCGCCGCTCTCGCCGACCGGGCCGCCGCGCCGGGCGTGCGCGTGCCGGCCGTGCGCGACCGCCTCGCCGCGCTCGACGCGACCGCGTTCGCCCGTGCGGCCTACGACGACCGCGTCGCCGCGCAGGAGGACCTCGCGCTGCCGGCGCTGCCGACCACCACGATCGGCTCCTTCCCGCAGACGGCCGACATCCGTCGCGCCCGGGCCCGCCTGGTGAAGGGCGAACTGACGGATGCCGCGTACCGCGAGCTCATGCGCGAGGAGATCGCGCGCGTGATCCGGCTGCAGGAGGACCTCGGCCTCGACGTCCTGGTGCACGGCGAGCCAGAGCGCAACGACATGGTGCAGTACTTCGCCGAGCTGCTCGACGGCTTCGCGGTCACGCAGCACGGCTGGGTGCAGTCGTACGGCTCGCGCTGCACGCGCCCGTCGATCCTCTGGGGCGACGTCTCGCGCCCGGCGCCGATGACGGTCGAGTGGTCGGCGTACGCGCAGTCGCTCGCCGAGAAGCCGGTGAAGGGCATGCTCACGGGGCCGGTCACGATCCTCGCGTGGTCGTTCGTGCGCGACGACCAGCCCCTCGGCGACACCGCCCGGCAGGTCGCGCTCGCGCTGCGCGACGAGATCGGCGACCTCGAGCAGGCCGGCATCCGTGTCATCCAGGTCGACGAGCCGGCGCTGCGCGAGCTCCTGCCGCTGAAGCTCGCCGACCAGCCCGCCTACCTCGACTGGTCGGTCGGCTCGTTCCGCCTCGCCACGGGCGGCGCGGCGCCCGCGACGCAGGTGCACACGCACCTCTGCTACTCGGAGTTCGGCGTCGTCATCGACGCGATCCGCGAGCTCGACGCCGACGTCACCTCGATCGAGGCGGCGCGCAGCCGCATGGAGGTCGTGGGCGACCTGGCCGCGAGCGGGTTCGACCACGGCGTGGGTCCGGGGGTGTACGACATCCACTCGCCGCGCGTGCCCAGCGTCGAGGAGGTGCGCTCGCTCCTCGAGCGCGCGGTCGACGGCGTGCCCGCCGGACGGCTCTGGGTGAACCCCGACTGCGGCCTGAAGACGCGCGGCTACGACGAGACGGTCGCGTCGCTCGCGAACATCGTGGAGGCGACGCGCTCGGTGCGCGAGGGTGTCGCGGTGGCGACGTCCTGACTCCGGTGATCGAGGGCGGATGCCGCGGGGCGAGCCCGCGGCATCCGCCCTCGTCGTCGGTGCCGGTGCAGGCCGGGCGATCCGCTCGCTAGACGGTGCGGAGGACTGCGACGACCTTGCCGAGCACCTCGGACTCGTCGCCGAGGATCGGCTCGAACGCCGAATTGCGGGGGAGCAGCCAGGTGTGGCCGTCGCGCTGGCGGAAGACCTTGACGGTGGCCTCGCCGTCGAGCATCGCCGCCACGATCTCGCCGTTCTCGGCCGTGCGCTGCGAGCGCACGACGACCCAGTCGCCGTCGCAGATCGCGGCGTCGATCATCGAGTCGCCGACGACCTTCAGGATGAACAGCTCGCCCTTGCCGACGAGCTGGCGGGGGAGCGGGAAGACCTCTTCGATCTGCTGCTCGGCGGTGATGGGCACGCCGGCGGCGATGCGGCCGACCAGGGGGACCATGGCCGCGTCGCCCACCGGCGCGGGCTCGGCCGACGACGGGCGCTGCTCGGCGCCGGGCACGTCGATGAGGATCTCGAGCGCGCGGGGGCGGTTCGGGTCGCGTCGCAGGTAGCCGGCGAGCTCGAGCTGGTTGAGCTGGTGCGTGACGCTCGAGAGCGAGGAGAGCCCGACGGCGTCGCCGATCTCGCGCATGCTCGGCGGGTAGCCGCGGTCGGCGACCGAGCCCCGGATGACCTCGAGGATGGCCAGCTGCTTCGGGCTCAGCGTCTTGCGCCGACGCGACCGGCCGCTCGCGCCGCGTGCCTGGTCGATGTCGATGCTCACGTGCCTCGCCTCTCGTCGGGACCGCGTCGGCCCGGATGTCGGTGGTCGGTGTTCGACTGTCGTCGGACATTCGAAACTGTATCCGCCTCGCACACGCGCGACAAACATCCGTTCGAGTGTGTCGCGGATTCCCGGCCGGATTCCCACCCGTCCGGTGCTTGCGGCTTCGATTGTTCGAAGATATATTCGGAACACAGCTTCGCATCCGGCCCTCCCGGCCGAGGGCCGGATGCGGGGCTGGAGCCCGGGAGGTGCGGAATGAGTGCAGTGGTGATGGGGGCCGCGAGTGCGGCCTCGACGATGCCCGCGTTCGGGTCGGCGACCCCGCGTACCAGGCTCAGGCTCACCAGGCGCGGTCGCGTCGTCGTCACCGGGCTCGCCGCGCTCCCGCTGGTGCTCGGGGCGCTGATCGGTGCTCTCTCGAGCGGCGGCGCCGTCGCCGGGATCGACGACGGCCGAGCACCGGCGGCGTTCGAGACCGTCGAGGTCGGCGCCGGCGACACGCTCTGGGGCATCGCCGAGGCGATCGCGCCGTCGTCCGACCCGCGCGACGTCATCTACGAGATCATGCGGCTGAACGGCCTCGACGACGCCGTGGTGCAGCCCGGGCAGCAGCTCGTCCTCCCCGCGCTCGGCTGACCGCCGCCGGGCAGGTCGCGCGCACGAAACACGCCGATGCACGCGGATAGCATTGATCGGTGACGAGTCTCGACGACCTTCCCATCCGTGACGACCTCCGCGGCAAGTCCCCGTACGGCGCCCCGCAGAAGCACGTGCCCGTCGCACTCAACGTCAACGAGAACACGCATCCGATCCCCGAGGACGTCGCGCACGACATCGTCGCCCGGGTCGCTGCCGCGATCATCGGGCTCAATCGATACCCCGACCGCGAGTTCACCGAGCTGCGCACGGCCCTCGCGCGCTACCTCGGCCACGACCTCCGGCCCGAGCAGCTCTGGGCGGCGAACGGCTCGAACGAGGTCCTCCAGCACGTGCTGCAGGCCTTCGGCGGGCCGGGCCGCACCGCGCTCGGCTTCTCGCCGACCTACTCGATGTACGGCCTGCTCTCCTCGGGCACGGGCACCGGGTGGATCGCGACCGATCGCGACGCCGACTTCGAGCTCTCGCCCGAGACCGCCGTCGCGACGATCGAGCGCCACGACCCCGACATCGTGCTGCTGTGCTCGCCGAACAACCCGACGGGCACGCCGCTCGCGCTCGAGACCATCGCCGCGGTCGCCGACGCCGCGCGCGGCGTGGTCGTCGTCGACGAGGCGTACCACGAGTTCGCCGACCCGGGCACGCCGAGCGCGCTCACGCTCCTCGAGGGGCGGCCGAGGATCCTCGTCTCCCGCACGATGAGCAAGGCGTTCGCCTTCGCGGGTGCGCGCGTGGGCTACCTCGCCGCCGACCCCGCCGTCATCGACGCGCTGCGGCTCGTCCGGCTCCCGTACCACCTCTCCGCCCTCACGCAGGCCGCAGCGCTCGGCGCCCTCGCCCACTCCGGCGAGATGCTGGCGATGGTCGACGAGATCCGCGCCCAGCGCGAGCGGATCACGCACGAGCTCCGCGCGCTCGGCTTCCGTCCGTACCGCAGCGGCGCGAACTTCGTGCTCTTCGGCGGCGTCGACGATCCCCACGCGGTGTTCGAGGCGCTCCTCGAGCGCGGCATCCTGATCCGCGAGATCGGGCTGCCGGGCTGCCTGCGAGTCACTGCGGGCACCGAGGCCGAGACGACCGCCTTCCTCGAGGCCATGGCGTCGTTCGCGCCCGCCGCCGCGGCGAACGCCTGATCGAGCCCGGAATCCACCCCGACCCTCCCGAATAGGATGACCCCATGAGCACCGACCGCCCCGCGCGCACCGCGCGCGTGCAGCGCGAGACCAGCGAGTCGAGCATCGACCTCTCGATCGACCTCGACGGCACCGGCACGAGCGACATCGAGACGAGCGTGCCCTTCTACGACCACCTGCTCACCGCGTTCGCGAAGCACTCGCTCACCGACCTCACCGTGCGGGCGAAGGGCGACATCGAGATCGACGTGCACCACACCGTCGAGGACGTCGGCATCGCGCTCGGCACCGCGATCCGCCAGGCGCTCGGCGACAAGCGCGGCATCTCGCGGTACGGCGACGCGCTCGTCCCGCTCGACGAGGCGCTCGCGCAGGCCGTCGTCGACATCTCCGGCCGGCCGTACCTCGTCCACACGGGCGAGCCGGCGGGCTTCGAGTTCCACCTCATCGGCGGGCACTTCACCGGTTCGATGGTCCGCCACGTGTTCGAGGCGATCGCGTTCAACGCCGCGCTCACGGTCCACGTGAACGTGCTCGGCGGACGCGACCCGCACCACATCGCCGAGGCGGAGTTCAAGGCGTTCGCTCGCGCGTTCCGCCAGGCCAAGGCGTGGGACCCGCTGGTCACCGGCGTCCCGTCGACGAAGGGCGCCCTGTGAGCCCCACGCGCCGCGTCGCCGTCCTCGACTACGGTTCGGGCAACGTCCACTCCGCCGTCAAGGCGCTCGAGCGCGCGGGCGCCGAGGTCGACCTCACGGCGGATCGTCGCGCGGTCATGGAGGCGGACGGCCTCGTCGTCCCAGGGGTCGGGGCCTTCGCGGCCGTCATGGAGGGGCTGCGCTCGGTGCGGGGCGACGAGCTCATCGACCGCCGCCTCGCGGGCGGCCGCCCCGTGCTCGGCATCTGCGTCGGCATGCAGGTCATGTTCGAGCGCGGCGTCGAGCGCGGCGTCGACACCGAGGGCCTCGGCGAGTGGCCGGGCGCCGTCACCGAACTGCCGAGCGACGTGCTGCCGCACATGGGCTGGAACACCGTGAAACCCGATGTGGGCTCGGTGCTGTTCGAGGGGCTCGAGGACGAGCGCTTCTACTTCGTGCACTCGTACGGTGCGCAGTCGTGGAGCCTCGACGTCATCCCGCCCTTCCCCCAGCCCAAGCTGACGTGGTCGGAGCACGGCGGGCGCTTCCTCGCCGCCGTGGAGAACGGCCCGCTGTCGGCGACCCAGTTCCACCCGGAGAAGTCGTCGGATGCCGGCATCCGCCTGCTCTCGAACTGGATCCGGTCGCTCGGCTGACGCCGGGTACGACCTCCCGAGACCTTCGATGCGTCACGGCGTTCCGGTGCGGACTAGGATGCTGTGACTGTGCCGAGGCCGCGTCGTCCGCGGCATCCGATTCGAGGACAGTGATGAGTGAGTTCAGCAAGACCCCCCGCCTGGTGCTGCTTCCGGCAGTGGACGTGGCGGGAGGCAAGGCGGTCCGCCTGACGCAGGGCGAGGCGGGCACCGAGACGAACTACGGCGACCCCGTCGACGCGGCCGCCGACTGGGCCGACCAGGGGGCCGAGTGGATCCACCTGGTCGACCTCGACGCCGCCTTCGGCCGCGGGTCGAACGCCGGGATCCTGAAGAAGGTCATCCGCCAGGTGCGCGGCGTGAACGTCGAGCTCTCCGGCGGCATCCGCGACGACCGGTCGCTCGAGAACGCCCTCGAGATCGGCGCGAAGCGCATCAACCTCGGCACCGCGGCCCTCGAGAACCCGGAGTGGGCGGCATCCGTCATCGCCCAGTACGGGGAGGCGATCGCGATCGGCCTCGACGTCCGAGGGACGACGCTCGCCGCGCGCGGCTGGACCAAGGACGGCGGCGACCTCTGGCAGGTCATGGACCGCCTCGAGGACGCCGGAGCGGCCCGCTACGTCGTGACCGACGTCACGAAGGACGGCACGCTGCAGGGCCCGAACGTCGACCTGCTGCGGCAGATCATGGAGCGCACCCGCCGCCCCGTCATCGCATCGGGCGGCGTGTCGAGCCTCGACGACATCGCGGCGCTGCGCCAGCTCGTGCCCCAGGGCCTCGAGGGCACGATCATCGGCAAGGCCCTCTACGCGGGCGCGTTCACGCTGCCCGAGGCCCTGGATGTCGCTTCCCACTGATCCCGCGGCCGACTCCGCCGGGCGTCCGTGGGCGGGCCGGTCGTTCCAGTCGAACCCGCACGCGGCCGACGACGGGCGGATGCCGGAGGCGCTCGGGTCGGCGCTCGCCCGGTTCCGGTCCGGCGACGGCGGCCAGGCCGACGTCGTCGCCGCATTCGGCGTGTCGCGGCTGCTCATCCCGCTGCTCGCCGAACTCGGCGACGGCGGGACCGAGGTCGGCGCGCACGGCCACGCCGTCGACAAGAGCCAGGAGCTCTCGATCGTCACGGTCGAGGGCCCCGACGGGCGACGGGTGCTGCCCGTGTTCGGTTCGGTCGAGGCGATGTCACGATGGAATCCGGTCGCCCGACCCGTGCCCGCCGACGGCGTGCGCGTCGCGCTCGCCGCGGCCGACGACGGCACCGAGCTCGTCGTCCTCGACCCCGGCTCGCCGACCGAGTTCGTGCTGCGCCGGCCCGCGGTCTGGGCGGTCGCGCAGCAGCAGCCGTGGCACCCGCCCGTCGAGTCCCAGGCGATCCGGAACGCGTTCGAGCGCTCGATCGGCGGCGAGCTCGCGGTGCTCGGCGTGGACCTCGTCGCGGGCGACCCCGACGCGCGGCTGCGGGGTCCCGAGCTCGTCGTCAGGCTGCGTCTCGTCGCGGGACTCACGCGCACCGAGCTCGATGCGACGACCGCGCGGCTCGCGCGACGCTGGGCCGGAGACGACGCCATCGCGACCGGGGTGGACTCGCTCGCGGTGAAGCTCGTCGCGGGCGACGCGGGCGACGCGGGCGACGCGGGCGTCGCGGGCGACGCGGGCGACGCGGGCGTCGCGGGCGTCGCGGGGGACTCCGCGCCCGAGGCCTGAGCGGCCGCCCTCCGGGACGACGATCGCTCGCCTGCAGGGCTGGGCGTTGACCGCGCCCGCGCGGGGGGAGCAGGATCGGGACTGCGCGACGATGCGCGGAAGTCCAGGTGGAAACGATGTCCGACGCACGCTCACGAACGACCCCGGCTCCCGATCTCCGACCGCTCGACGACGACCTGCTCGATCTCGCCCATCGACACGCGGCGGCGTGGCTCGGCACGCTTCCCGAGCGTCCGATCCCGCCGCGTGCGGGCGTCGAGGAGGTGATGGACGCGCTCGGGCGCGAGCTGCCCGAGCACGGCGAGCCCGCCGATGCCGTCATCGACCGGCTCGCCGGGGGCGCGGAGCCCGGCCTGATCGCCATCGGGTCGCCGCGGTTCTTCGGGTGGGTGATCGGCGGCACGCAGCCGGTGGCGCTCGCGGCGGACTGGTTGGTGTCGGCCTGGGACCAGAACTCCGGGCTCAGGACGATCACCCCGGGGGCGGTCGCCGCCGAGGAGATCGCGTCCTCGTGGCTCCTCGACCTGCTCGGCCTGCCGGCCGGCAGCGACGTGGGCTTCGCGACGGGCGACCACCGCGCAGTTCGCGTGCCTCGCCGCGGCGCGCGACGAGGTCCTCCGCCGGGTGGACTGGGACGTCGAGGAGCAGGGGCTCGGCGGCGCGCCCCGCATCCGGTGGATCGCCGGCGCCGAACGGCACGGCACCATGGACCTCGCAGCGCGCTACCTGGGGCTCGGCTCGCCGACGGCGGTCGCCAGCGACGACCAGGGCCGCATCCGAGTCGACGCGCTCGCCGAGGAGCTCGCGCGCGGCGAGGGCCCGGCCATCGTGGCGCTGCAGGCCGGCAACATCCACTCGGGAGCGTTCGACCCCTTCGCCGAGGCGTGCCGCGTCGCGCACGACGCGGGCGCCTGGGTGCACGTCGACGGTGCGTTCGGGCTGTGGGCCGCGGCATCCCCGCGCCTCAGGCACCTGACGGTCGGGCTCGCCGACGCCGACTCGTGGTCGACCGACGCGCACAAGACGCTGAGCGTGCCCTACGACTGCGGCATCGCGATCGTGCGCGACTCGGCGGCGATGCGCCACGCGCTCAGCATGCACGCCAGCTACCTCCAGGCCACCGACGTCGGCGCCGATCCGCACGAGAAGGTGGCCGAACTGTCGCGTCGAGCCCGCGGCATCCCGACCTGGGCGGTGCTGCGGCACCTCGGCCGCGAGGGGATCGCGGAGCTCATCGACCGGCTCGCCGGGTCGGCGAGGATCATCGCCGACGGGCTGGCCGGGCTGCCCGGGGTCGAGGTGCTGAACGAGGTGGTGTTCACGCAGGTGTGCATCGCGCTCGAGGACGACTCGGCGACCGAGGCGCTGAGCACGGCGCTCTGGGAGGACGGCGAGGTGCTCGCGATGACCTCGCGCTGGCACGATCGGGCCGTCGTCCGCTTCTCCGTGAGCAACTGGGGCACGGATGCCGCGCAGGCGCGCCGCACGGTCGACGCCGTCGCCCGCGTGCTCGGCGGACTGCGAGCCACCGGTCGCTGACGGGGGCCGGATCGGCGACGCTGTCGGTGGCATCCGCTTGAATGGAGGGATGACCGGGGCGCTCGACTCCTTCGCGCCCGCGACGCGGGCGTGGTTCACCGAGTCCTTCCACGAGCCGACGCCCGTGCAGGAGGCGGCGTGGCGCGCGATCGCCGGTGGCGAGCACGCGCTCGTCGTCGCGCCCACTGGCTCCGGCAAGACGCTCGCCGCCTTCCTGTCGGCGATCGATCGCCTCCACCACGAGGGTCCGGCCGTCGACGCGGCGACCGGCGAGGTGGCGGATGGCGCGCCACGCGCCACGCGCGTCGTCTACCTCTCACCGCTCAAGGCCCTGGGCGTCGACGTCGAGCGCAACCTCCGCGCCCCGCTCGTCGGCATCGCCCGCACGGCTGCGACGCTCGGCGTCGACGTGCCCGAGGTCACGGTCGGCGTCCGCTCGGGCGACACGTCGCCGACCGACCGCCGGGCGCTCGTGAAGCGCCCGCCCGACATCCTCATCACGACGCCCGAGTCGCTCTTCCTCATGCTCACGTCGCAGGCGCGCGAGACCCTCGCGGGCGTCGAGACGGTCATCGTCGACGAGATCCACGCGCTCGCCGGCACCAAGCGCGGCGCCCACCTCGCGCTCTCCCTCGAGCGGCTCGACGAACTCGTCGCGCGCCCCGTGCAGCGCATCGGCCTGTCGGCGACCGTGCGTCCGCACGAGGAGGTCGCGCGGTTCCTCGCCGGGACTCGTCCGGTGTCGATCGTGGCGCCGCCGTCGGGCAAGCGGTTCGACCTGCGGGTCACGGTCCCGGTCGACGACCTCGGCGACCTCTCGGGCGAGGCGGGCGGGTCGGTGTGGCCGCACGTCGAGGAGGCGATCCTCGACGAGGTGCTCGCGCATCGCTCCACGATCGTGTTCGCCAACTCCCGCCGTCTCGCCGAGCGCCTGACGGCCCGGCTCAACGAGCTCTGGGTCGAGCGCACCGCGCCCGACGACGACGAGCCGGAGACCGGTGCGGGCGCGCCTGCGGCGGAGATCGCGCCGGTCGGTGCCGCCGTGGAGGCGCCGGCCGGGGCATCCGTCGCCGCGCGCACCTCGCCGGTCCCGGCCGCCGTCCGGCGGCCGCCGTCCGAGCTGCCCGGCGCATCGGGCATCACCGCCGGCGCCGAGCCGATCATCGCCCGGTCGCACCACGGCTCGGTGAGCAAGGAGGAGCGCGCACTCGTCGAGGCCGACCTCAAGGCGGGGCGCCTGAAGTGCGTCGTCGCGACCTCGAGCCTCGAGCTCGGCATCGACATGGGTGCGGTCGACCTCGTCATGCAGGTCGAGTCGCCGCCGTCGGTCGCGAGCGGCCTGCAGCGCATCGGCCGCGCGGGCCACCAGGTCGGCGAGGTCTCGAAGGGCGTGCTGTTCCCGAAGCACCGCGCCGACCTGCTGCACTCCGCGGTCGTCGCCGAGCGCATGGTCGAGGGTGCCATCGAACCCATGCGGATCCCCGCGAACCCGCTCGACGTGCTCGCGCAGCAGACCGTCGCGGCATCCGCGATCGACGAGTGGGAGGTCGAGCGCTGGTTCGACGTCGTCCGACGCGCGGCGCCCTTCGGCTCGCTGCCGCGCTCGGCGTTCGACGCGACCCTCGACCTGCTCGCGGGCCGCTACCCGTCCGATCGCTTCGGCGAGTTGCGGCCCCGCATCGTGTGGGACCGCGACGCCGGCACGATCACGGGTCGTCGGGGTGCGCAGCGCCTCGCCGTCACGAGCGGCGGCACCATCCCCGACCGCGGCCTCTTCGGCGTGTTCATGATCGGCGACGCCGGTCCGGGCCGGCGGGTCGGCGAGCTCGACGAGGAGATGGTCTACGAGTCGCGCGTCGGCGACGTGTTCGCCCTGGGGGCGACGAGCTGGCGCATCCAGGAGATCACCCATGACCGCGTGCTCGTCTCGCCCGCCTTCGGCGAGCCCGGGCGGCTGCCGTTCTGGAAGGGCGACGGGATCGGCCGGCCCGCGGAACTCGGCGCCGCGATCGGGACGTTCATCGGCGAGCTCGCCGCCGCTGACGAACCCGCCGCGCTCGCCCGCACCACGGCCGCCGGCCTCGACGAGCGCGCCGGCGCGAACCTCGTGCGCTTCATCGCCGACCAGCGCGAGGCGACGCGCGTCGTGCCCGACGCCGAGCACCTCGTCGTCGAGCGGTTCCGCGACGAGCTCGGCGACTGGCGGATCGTGCTGCACTCGCCCTACGGCATGCGCGTGCACGCCCCATGGGCGCTCGCTGTGGACGCGCGCGTGATGGAGCGCCTCGGCGTCGAGGCGCACGCCGTCGCGAGCGACGACGGCATCGTGCTGCGGATCCCCGACACTGCCGACGAGTTGCCGGGCAGCGAGTTGTTCGAGTTCGACCCGGAGGAGCTCGCCCAGCTCGCGACCGAGCGCGTCGGCGACTCGGCGCTCTTCGCCTCCCGCTTCCGCGAGTGCGCCGCGCGCGCCCTGCTCCTTCCGAGGCAGAATCCGGGGCGGCGCTCGCCACTCTGGCAGCAGCGGCAGAAGGCGTCGCAGCTGCTCGAGGTCGCACGCGACTACCCCGACTTCCCGGTCGTGCTCGAGGCCGTGCGCGAGTGCCTGCAGGACGTCTACGACCTGCCCGCACTGACGGCGCTCGCGGGGCGCATCCGAGGCCGGCGGGTGAGGTTCGTGGACGTCGCCACCGAGACCGCGAGCCCGTTCGCGGCGAGCCTGCTGTTCGGCTACGTCGGCGCCTTCATGTACGAGGGCGACGCGCCGCTCGCCGAGCGGCGTGCGGCCGCGCTCTCGCTCGATCCCGGCCTGCTCGCCGAACTCCTCGGCACGGTGGAGCTGCGGGAGCTGCTCGACCCCGCGGTGGTCGAGGAGACCGAGCGGATGCTCCAGCGCCGCCACCCCGATCGGCTCGCGCGAGGCGAGGAGGGCGTCGCCGACCTGCTCCGCGAGCTCGGGCCGCTCACCGATGCCGAGATCGGCGAGCGGGTGGACGAATCGACGGATGCCGCGGCATCCGTCGCCGCGCTCGTCGCCGCGCGCCGCGGCGCCCGCGTGCGGTTCGCGGGAACGGAGTGGGTCGTTGCCGTGGAGGACCTGAGTCGCCTCCGCGACGCGCTCGGCGTGCCGATCCCGCCGGGGCTGCCGGACGCGTTCGGCGAGGCGGTGCGCGACCCGCTCGGCGACCTCGTGAGCCGGTACGCCCGCACCCACGGGCCGTTCACGACCGTCGCCGTCGCCGAGCGGTTCGGCATCGGCGGCGCCATCGCGCACACCGCGCTCGCGCGCCTGGCGGGGGAGCGGAGGCTCGTCGAGGGCGCGTTCCTGCCGCACGGCAGCGGTGCCGAGTGGTGCGACGCCGAGGTCCTGCGTCGGCTCCGCCGGCGGTCGCTCGCCGCGCTGCGAGAGGAGGTCGAGCCGGTCGCGCCCCGCGAGTTCGGACGCTTCCTGCCCGACTGGCAGCACGTCGGCGGGCGACTCCGCGGGGTGGACGGCGTCGCGGCGGTGGTCGAGCAGCTGGAAGGGGTGCGGATCCCCGCGTCGGCGTGGGAGTCGCTCGTGCTCCCTGCGCGCGTCGGCGATTACCGTCCCGAGTTCCTCGACGAGCTCACCTCGAGTGGCGAGGTGCTCTGGGTCGGGCAGGGGGCGCTCGCGGGCGACGACGGCTGGGTCGGCCTGCACCTCGCCGACACCGCCAAGCTCACCATGCCCGCGCCCGTCGACCAGCCCCTCGACGCGATCGAGACGGAACTGCTCGCCGTGCTCGGCGGGGGCGGCGCCTACTTCTACCGCCAACTCGCCGAGGCCGTGGGCGCGACCGAGGACGCCCCGGTCCTCGACGCACTGTGGCGGCTCGCGTGGGCCGGGCTCGTGACCAACGACACGTTCGCGCCGGTGCGCGGACTCCTCACCGGCGGAGGCGCCCACAAGACCCGCGCGTCGACGCCCCGAGCGCGCATCCGCGGGCGGACCGTGTCGCGCCGGGTGCTCGCTCAGGCGGCGGCCGCGGCGGAGGGCGCCCGCTCGCCGCGATCGGCGCCCCCGCGAGCGGCCGGCCGCTGGTCGGTGCTCCCCGTGCCGAGCGACGCCGCCACCCCGCGCGCGCACGCGCTCGGCGAGACGCTCCTCGAGCGCTACGGCGTCGTCACGCGCGGCTCGGTCGTCGCCGAGGACCACCTCGGCGGCTTCGCACTCGCCTACCGCACGCTCGCGGGCTTCGAGGAGACCGGTCGCGTGCGGCGCGGCTACTTCGTCGACGGCCAGGGCGGCGCGCAGTTCGCCACGAGCGCCGCAGTGGACCGACTCCGGCAGGCCCCGCAGGGCGGCGCGTTCGCGCTCGCCGCCACGGACCCGGCGAACCCGTTCGGCGCCGCGCTCGACTGGCCCGACCCGGTCGTCGAACTCACCCACCGACCGGCGCGCAAGGCCGGCGCCGTCGTGGCGATCGTCGACGGCGAGGCCGCGTTCTACCTCGAGCGCGGCGGACGCACCGCGCTCGTCTTCACCGACGACGACGCGGCGCTCGTGCAGGGCGCGACCGCACTCGCCGACGCGCTCGCACGGGCCCGCGGCGCGCGGTTCCGCGTCGAGACCGTGAACGGCGCCGGCGTGTTCGGCTCCGCACTCGACGCCCCGCTCCGCGCCGCCGGCTTCCGCGAGACTCCGCAGGGCCTCCGCTTCGAGGCGCGGGGCTGAGATGCCCGAGGGCGACACCGTCTTCCGCGCCGCACGTCGGCTCGACGACGCGCTCGCAGGGCGCACCGTGGTCCGAAGCGACATCCGGGTGCCGGCGTACGCCACGGTCGACCTCGCCGGCGAGACGGTCCACTCGGTCGCCAGCCGCGGCAAGCACCTGCTCATGCGCATCGGCGACGTGGTGCTGCACACGCACCTCAAGATGGAGGGCGAGTGGCGCGTCATCCCACCGGGACGTCGCTGGCCCCGACCCGCGCACCGCGCCCGCGCGATCATCGAGATGGCGGATGCCACGGCCGTCGGCTTCGACCTCGGGCTCGTCGAGGTCTTCCCGGCGAGCGAGGAGGGCGAGCGGCTCGCCTACCTCGGCCCCGACCTGCTCGGGCCCGACTGGGACGCCGGCGAGGCCGAGCGCCGCCTCGCCGTCGAACCCGACGTGGCGGCGGTCGTCGCGCTCGCCGACCAGCGGAACCTCGCCGGGCTCGGCAACGTCCTCGTCAATGAGGTGTGCTTCCTCCGCGGCATCCGCCCCGACCGCCCGATCGGCGAGGTCGACCTCGCGCCGACGATCGACCTCGCGCGCCGGGTCATCCACGCCAACCGCGATCGCCTCGAGCGGACGACGACGGGCGACACGCGACCGGGCCGGCGGCTCTGGGTCTACGCGCGCGCGGGCGAGCCGTGCCGGCGCTGCGGCACGCGCATCGAGCACGGCCGTTTCGGGCGCAACGACGTCGAGCTGCGCGAGACGTACTGGTGCCCGCACTGCCAGCGGTGATCGAGGGCCGTGCCCGGCGAACCGCGCGGGGTCAGGTGACCGGGCCGGTCCACTTCTCGCCGGGGCCCTTGCCGAGCTCGTCGGGGATCGCCGACGCCTCGCGGAACGCGAGCTGCAGCGAGCGGAGGCCGTCGCGCAGCGAACGGGCGTGCATGTCGGCGATCTCGGGCGCACCCGCGGTGATGAGGCCGGCGAGGGCGTTGATCAGCTTGCGCGCCTCGTCGAGGTCGGTCTGCGAGCCGGGGTCGTCGGCGAGGCCGACCTTGACGGCCGCGGCGCTCATGAGGTGCACGGCCGCCGTCGTGATGACCTCGACCGCGGGAACCTCGGCGATATCGCGCGTCGCGTCGGCGACGGCATCGGCCGCACCCTGATCGGCGCCGGCGGGATCGAGCGTCTCGGGGTGGTCGTGCTCGGGCGCACGCGTGGACTCGGGCGAAGTGTCGCTCACCGGGGAATTCCTCTGCTAGACTACTGCGGGCTCCGGGGCCAGTCCCCGGTACGAAAGTGGAGAGACTCCCACCCGCGCATACCGCTTCATCAAGGTTACCGGGTCGTTCGCACTCCGCTTCCCCGCTCCGGCGGGGGAGTAGCAAGGGTGCCGCATGAGCCCGCGGTGAGATTCCGCGGGGCGTCATCGCGTGGATTTCCGCTCTCGTCTTCGGGCGGCATCCGTCTCCCGAAGAGCTGGAAACCAGTTCGAGTAGAGGAGACTCGCATCAGCGATCCGCGTACCAATGACCGTATCCGCGTTCCCGAGGTCCGCCTCGTGGGCCCAGGCGGAGAGCAGGTCGGCGTCGTGAAGATCGAGGTGGCACTGCGGCTCGCGCAGGAGGCCGACCTCGATCTCGTCGAGGTCGCGCCGAACTCCCGTCCGCCGGTCGTCAAGATCATGGACTACGGCAAGTACAAGTACGAGGCTGCGCAGAAGGCGAAGGAGGCCCGGCGCAACCAGGCGAACACGATCCTCAAGGAGGTTCGGTTCCGCCTCAAGATCGACAAGCACGACTACGAGACCAAGATGAAGCGCGCCGTCGGCTTCCTGAAGTCCGGCGACAAGGTCAAGGCCATGATCCTGTTCCGCGGACGCGAGCAGTCGCGTCCCGAGATGGGCGTGCGCCTCCTGCAGCGCTTCGCGGAGGACGTCGCCGAGTACGGCACCGTGGAGCACAACCCGACGATCGACGGGCGCAACATGGTCATGGTCATCGCCCCCCTCAAGAACAAGTCCGAGGCCAAGGCCGAGGCGAACGCACAGCGTGCTGCGGCGAAGCAGCGCCCGGCGGCGGATGCCGCGGGCGACGAGTCGCAGACGGCCGCGGCCGACGAGGCCTAGGCCAGCACAGAACGTCCGCCACCTCGGTGGCGGCAGAACCAAGGAGAGAGACGAGAGATGCCGAAGCAGAAGACCCACTCCGGGTCCAAGAAGCGCTTCAAGGTCACCGGCAGCGGCAAGATCAAGAAGCAGCAGGCCGGTATGCGCCACAACCTCGAGGGCAAGTCCTCGGTGCGCACCCGCCGCCTGAACCAGGACAAGGTCGCCTCGGCGCCCGACACCAAGGTCATCAAGAAGCTGCTCGGTCGCTGAGCGACGAGACCCGGTAAGGAAGAGACACAGTCATGGCAAGAGTCAAGCGCGCAGTCAACGCGCACAAGAAGCGTCGGGTCATCCTCGAGCGCGCCGAGGGCTACCGCGGTCAGCGGTCGCGCCTCTACCGCAAGGCGAAGGAGCAGGTCACCCACTCGCTCGTCTACTCGTACAACGACCGCCGCAAGAAGAAGGGCGACTTCCGTCGCCTCTGGATCCAGCGGATCAACGCCGCTGCGCGCCAGAACGGCATCACGTACAACCGCCTCATCCAGGGCCTCGGCCTCGCCGGCATCGAGGTCGACCGTCGCATCCTCGCCGACCTCGCGGTCAACGAGCCGGCGACCTTCGCGGGCCTCGTCGAGGCCGCCAAGAAGGCGCTCCCGAGCGACGTGAACGCTCCGAAGAACGCGGCCTGATCTCCGCTTCGGCCAGAACGGCCCGACACCCTCGTGGTGCCGGGCCGTTCGTCGTCTCCGGGGGTCGGGCGCCTCAACCGCACCGAACGGAGCGAGGGCACGGCCGGGACGGCGGGCGCGACGCGGCGCGGCGGGGGAGCGGCGGCGGCGCGGCATCCGTCGCTAGGCTGGACGCGTGCTGGAGAACCCGAGGTCGCCGCGAGTGCGGGCCGTCGCGAAGCTCGCGAAGAAGCCCGCGCGCGTCGAGACGGGCATGTTCCTCCTCGAGGGGCCGCAGGCGGTCGCCGAGGCGCTGACGTTCCGGCCGCAGCTCGTCGTCGAGCTCTACGCGACGCCGACCGCGCTCGAGCGCTACGCCGACATCGGCGACACCGCGATCGATGCAGGCGTCGACGTCGAGTACGTCACCGAGGAGGTCCTGAACGCGATGGCCGACACGGTCACGCCGCAGGGCTTCGTCGCGGTCTGCCACCAGTTCCCGACCGCGGTGAAGGACGTCTTCGCGACGCATCCGAAGCTCGTCGCGATCCTCGAGGAGGTGCGCGACCCCGGCAACGCGGGCACGATCGTGCGCGCCGCCGACGCCGCCGGCGCCGATGCGGTCGTCTTCACGGGGCGCGCGGTCGACCTCTACAACCCGAAGGTCGTGCGCTCGTCGACGGGGTCGATCTTCCACCTGCCGGTCGCCGTGGGCGCCGAACTCGACGACGTGCTCGCTCGGGCCCGGGAGGCCGGCCTCACGATCCTCGCCGCCGACGTGAAGGGCGAGGACCTCCTGGACGCCCGCCGCGACGGCGTCCTCGCGCAGCCGACCGCATGGCTCTTCGGCAACGAGGCCCACGGGTTGCCCGACGAGAAGCTCGCACTCGCGGACCGCGTCGTCACGGTGCCGATCTACGGGCACGCCGAGTCGATGAACCTCGCGACGGCCGCGTCGGTCTGCCTCTACGAGAGCGCGTTCGCTCAGCGCAGCGAGGTAACGGAACGGTAAACCCGTGTCCGAGCGGTGGCCGCGGGACCGCCCGGAGCCCTAGTTTGGGGGATATGCCGGACACTGCTCCTCCAACGTCGAACATCTCGGTCCGTCGGGGCGAGCCCCTCGTCGTGGTCGACCACGTCGACAAGTACTACGGCGACCTGCATGTGCTGAACGACATCAACACGGTCGTCAACCGGGGCGAGGTCGTCGTCGTCATCGGGCCGTCCGGCTCCGGCAAGTCGACGCTGTGCCGAGCCATCAACCGGCTCGAGACGATCGACTCGGGCACGATCACGATCGACGGCAACGTGCTCCCCGACGAGGGCGCGGCCCTCGCGAAGCTCCGCGCCGACGTCGGCATGGTCTTCCAGTCGTTCAACCTGTTCGCGCACAAGACCGTGCTCGAGAACGTCACGATCGCGCCGATCCGGGTCAAGCGGATGTCGCGGAAGGACGCCGAGGCCAAGGCCATGGAGCTCCTCGAACGGGTGGGCGTCGCCAACCAGGCGAAGAAGATGCCCGCGCAGCTCTCGGGCGGCCAGCAGCAGCGCGTGGCCATCGCGCGATCGCTCGCCATGAACCCGAAGCTCATCCTCATGGACGAGCCGACGAGCGCGCTGGACCCCGAGATGATCAACGAGGTCCTCGACGTCATGGTCGGCCTCGCCGAGCAGGGCATGACGATGATCGTCGTCACCCACGAGATGGGCTTCGCCCGCAAGGCCGCCGATCGCGTGCTCTTCATGGCCGACGGCGCCATCGTCGAGGAGGCCGTGCCGGCGGAGTTCTTCGACCACCCCAAGACCGATCGCGCGAAGGACTTCCTCTCGAAGATCCTCGCGCACTAGACCTCCGCTGCCACGAGCGGCGGGGACCCGAACGACACGAGAGATGAGGCACGACATGAGACGCAGCAGAATCGCCCTGGTCGCCGCGGCGGCCGCGACCGCGCTCCTGTTCGCCGGCTGCGCCGGCGACGCCGGCAGCCCCGGCGACGACGGCGGTGAGCCGAGCGTCGAGGAGGCGCCCGAGTTCGAGGAGGGCACGACGATGGCGGCGCTCGCCGAGGCGGGCACCGTCACGGTCGGCACCAAGTTCGACCAGCCGCTGTTCGGCCTCGTCGGCCCCGACGGCGTCCCCGTCGGGTTCGACGTGGAGATCGCGAAGATCATCGCCGCCGAGCTCGGCATCGCGCCCGAGGACATCGAGTGGGTCGAGACGGTCTCGGCCAACCGCGAGCCGTTCATCGAGAACGGCCAGGTCGACTTCGTCGTCGCGACGTACACGATCAACGACGATCGCAAGGAGGTCGTCGACTTCGCCGGGCCGTACTTCGAGGCAGGCCAGTCGATCCTGGTGCTCGCCGACAACGAGGACATCACGAGCGAGGACGACCTCGTCGGGCAGCCCGTCTGCTCGGTCACGGGTTCGACCCCCGCCGCGAACCTCAAGGAGCTCGGCGCCGAGGTCATCGAGACCGACACGTACAGCAACTGCCTCGAGCCGCTGCGCGGCGGCCAGGCCGTGGCCGTCTCCACCGACAACGTGATCCTCGCGGGCCTGGTCGACCAGAACCCCGGTGAGTTCAAGGTCGTCGGCGAGCCGTTCACGCAGGAGCCGTACGGCATCGGCGTGATGCTGGGCGACGACGACTTCCGTTCGTGGATCAACGACGTCCTCGAGCAGTCCTACGAGGACGGCTCGTACGAGGCCGCCTGGGATGCCACGGCGGGAACCGTGCTCGAGTTCCGCGAGCCGCCGGCCGTCGACCGGTACTGATCCGAACGCGAGGTCCGGGTGCCGATCGGCACCCGGACCTCCCGGGTCGGTCCGCCGGCCGCACACACAGGAAGGAAGCGCGTGGACGCGGTCCTCGACAACTTCCCGCTCTACCTGCAGGGCTTCGGCACGACCGTGCTGCTGCTGCTGGTCTCGGGAATCGCCGCTCTCGTCATCGGCACGCTCATCGCCGCCATGCGCATCTCCCCGGTGCCGTCGCTGCGGTGGTTCGCGACGGTCTACACCGAGCTCGTGCGGAACACCCCGCTGACGCTCGTGCTCTTCTTCTGCGCCTTCGTGCTGCCGCAGCTCGGCTCGCGCCTCGACTACGTCACGGCGGCGGCCATCGGCCTGTCGGTCTACACGTCGCCGTTCGTGGCCGAGGCCCTGCGCTCCGGCGTGAACGGCGTGCCGGTCGGCCAGGCCGAGGCCGCGCGGAGCGTCGGGTTCGGGTTCGCGCAGACCGTGGGCCTGATCGTCCTGCCGCAGGCCTTCCGGATGACGATCCCGCCGCTCATCAACGTGTTCATCGCCCTGACGAAGAACACCTCGGTCGCGGGCGGCTTCTTCGTGGTCGAGCTCTTCGCGGTCGGGCGCACCGTGGCGAACGCGCGCGGCGACCAGGTGATCCCGGTCCTGCTCGGGGTCGCCACGTTCTACCTCCTCATCACGGTGCCGCTCGGGTTGCTCGCGGCACGCCTCGAACGACGTTGGGTGGTGCAGCGATGACGAACGTGCTCTTCGACGCCCCGGGTCCGGTCGCCCGGCGCAATTCGCTGATCGCCTCGATCGCGGGCGGTATCGCCATCCTCGGCGGGCTCGCGTGGATCTTCTTCACGCTGAACGCCCCGCGCGGTGACCTGCCCGGCTACTTCGACCCGTCGCGATGGGACGTCTTCGCCGACCCGACCGTCTGGCGCTACATCTTCGTCGCCGGCGTCTGGGGCACCCTGCGTGCCGCGCTCACGGCCGCGGTGCTCGCCGTCGCCCTCGGCATCGTCTTCTCGCTCCTGCGCAGCGCGCAGACCGCGTGGATCCGCATCCCGACGGCGATCGTGCTCGAGTTCGTGCGCGGCATGCCCGTGCTGCTCATGATGCTGTTCATCCTGCTCGTGCTGAACACCGGCTCGTTCTGGGCGGTCGTCGCCGCGCTCACGCTCTACAACGGCGCGCTCATCGGCGAGGCCCTGCGCGCGGGTCTCGCGTCGCTTCCTCGCGGCCAGCGCGAGGCGGGCCTCAGCCTCGGCATGCGGCCGATGCAGTCGAAGATGCTGATCGAGTTCCCGCAGGCGTTCCGCCAGATGCTGCCGATCATCATCGCCCAGCTCGTGGTGCTCCTGAAGGACACCTCGCTCGGCTACATCGTCGGATACGTCGAGCTGCTGCGCGTCAACATGAACCAGCTCGCGAGCTTCTACGGCAACTACTACCTGTTCTCGTTCTTCGTCGTCACGCTCGTCCTCTACCTCGCGATGAACCTGTCGCTGTCGTGGTTCGCACGCTGGGTCGCGAAGCGCACCGCGCGCCGCACGGGCCAGAAGCCGCCGAACCCCGACGAGGAGAACGAGGAACTGCTCGTGGGGCTCGCGAAGGCGGATTCCCAGCGGGGGCAGACGGGCGGAGGGTCGGTCTACGGGCCGCGGTCGGGCGCGCGCGACGACTAGACTCGTACTTCGTGTCCGAGCCCCTCCAGATCACCGAACCGGCCGTCGCGGCCGCGGTCGACGCGGCCCTCGCCGCGATCGCCGCAGCGGGCGACTCCGCCGCGCTCAAGGCCGTCCGCGCCGAGCACACCGGCGAGAAGTCGACCCTCGCGCGACTCAACGCGTCGCTCCGCGACGTTCCCAACGACCAGAAGGCCGCCCTCGGCAAGCTCGTGGGCGGCGCCCGAGGCCGCGTGAACCAGGCGTTCGCGGCGCGCGAGGCCGAGATCCTCGAGGCCGAGGCCGAAGCGCAGTTGGCCGCCGAGGCGGTGGACGTCACGGCGCTGCCGTCGCGGTTCACGGCTGGGGCGCGCCATCCGCTCGCCCTGCTGCAGGACCGGGTCTGCGACGTCTTCACCGGCATGGGCTGGGAGATCGCCGAAGGCCCCGAGGTCGAGAGCGAGTGGTTCAACTTCGACGCGCTGAACTTCGACGCCGACCACCCGGCGCGTGCCATGCAGGACACGTTCTTCGTCGACCCGCCCGAGGCGCACCTCGTGATGCGCACGCACACGAGCCCCGTCCAGGTGCGCTCGATGCTCGAGCGCGAGGTGCCGATCTACGTGCTCGCGCCGGGGCGCGTGTACCGCACCGACGAGTTCGACGCGACCCACCTGCCCGTGTTCATGCAGTTCGAGGGCCTCGCCGTCGACAAGGGCCTGACGATGGCGCACCTGCGCGGCACGCTCGACCACTTCGTGAAGTCGATCTTCGGCGACGAGGCCAAGGTGCGCCTGCGCCCGAGCTTCTTCCCCTTCACCGAGCCGTCGGCCGAGCTCGACTTCTGGCACCCGACCTTCAAGGACGGCCCGCGCTGGATCGAGTGGGGCGGCTGCGGCATGGTGCACCCGAACGTGCTCCGCGCGGCCGGCATCGACCCCGAGGTCCACACGGGCTTCGCCTTCGGCATGGGCATCGAGCGCGGGCTCATGCTCCGCAACGACGTCCAGGACATGCGCGACATGGCCGAGGGCGACATCCGCTTCTCCCAGCAGTTCGGAATGGTGGTCTAACGCATGCGAGTGCCCCTCAGCTGGCTCGCCGAGTACGTCGATCTCCCGCCCGGCACGTCGCTCGACGACGTGCACGCCGCGCTCGTGCGCGTCGGGCTCGAGGAGGAGGATGTGCACACGTTCGACCTCCAGGGCCCCATCGTCGTCGGCGAGGTCCTCGAGTTCGTCGAGGAGCCGCAGTCGAACGGCAAGACCATCCGCTGGTGCCAGGTGCGCGTCGCGCCCGACGGCGAGCAGGCCGCCGACGGCGGCGACGCCGTGCACGGCATCGTGTGCGGTGCGCGCAACTTCTTCGCCGGCGACAAGGTCGTGGTGACCCTGCCGGGCTCGGTGCTGCCCGGCCCGTTCCCGATCGCAGCGCGCAAGACCTACGGCCACGTGTCGGACGGCATGATCGCGTCGGCCAAGGAGCTCGGCCTCGGCGAGGACCACGACGGCATCCTGCGCCTCTCGACGCTCGGCATCGACGCACCCGTGGGCACGGATGCGATCGCGCTGCTCGGCCTCGACGACGCGGCGGTCGAGATCAACGTCACGCCCGACCGCGGGTACGCGTTCTCGATCCGCGGCGTGGCGCGCGAGTACGCGCATGCGACGGGCGCGGTCTATCGCGACCCGGCGGCGCAGGTCGCCGCGGCCGATGCCGCCGCCGACGCGTTCCCGGTCGAGGTCCGCGACGACGCCCCCATCCGCGGTCGCGTCGGCGCGAGCGTCTTCGCGACCCGGATCGTGCGCGGCATCGACCCGACCCGCCCCACGCCGGCGTGGATGGTCGCACGGCTGAAGCTCGCCGGCATCCGCTCGCTGTCGCTGCCCGTCGACATCACCAACTACGTGATGCTCGAGCTCGGCCAGCCGATCCACGGCTACGACCTCGATGCGCTGCAGGGCGGCATCGTCGTCCGCCGCGCGGCGGACGGGGAGACCCTCGAGACGCTCGACGGCAAGGTGCGAACCCTCCACGCGGAGGACCTGCTGATCACCGACGACCGCGGGGCGATCGGCCTCGCGGGCGTCATGGGCGGCGCCACGACCGAGATCGGCGACGCGACGACGAACGTGCTCATCGAGGCCGCGAACTTCGACCCGGTGTCGATCGCGCGCACCGCGCGTCGCCACAAGCTGCCGAGCGAGGCGTCCAAGCGCTTCGAGCGCGGCGTCGACCCGGCCGTCGCGGGTGCTGCGGCCTCGCGCGTCGCACAGCTGCTCGTCGACCTGGCCGGCGGCACCGCCGACGAGACCGGCTCGCTCTTCCACGAGGCGCCGGTGCGCGAGGCGATCCACCTGCCCGACGGGTTCGTCACGGGGCTCATCGGCGTCGAGTACACCGCCGACGAGGTCCACGACGCGCTGGCCGAGATCGGCGGCGCGGTGACGCGCGTCGTCGGCGGCTTCGACGTCGTCCCGCCGTCGTGGCGGCCCGACCTCGCCGCGAACGTCGACCTCGCGGAGGAGGTCGCGCGCCTGCTGGGCTACGACCGGATTCCGTCGGTCCTGCCGGTCGCCCCGCCCGGGCGCGGGCTCACGCGGTCGCAGCGCGTGCGCCGCGGCGTCGCCGACGCGCTCGCCGCCGCGGGTGCGACCGAAGTGCTCGCCTTTCCGTTCGTGTCGGAGGCCGAGAACGCGCTGTACGGCTCCGCCGACGGCTCGCCGGTCGCGAGCGTGAAGCTGGCGAACGCGCTCGACGCGACCGTGCCGTTCCTGCGTCGCTCGCTCATACCGGGACTCATCGGGGTCGCGCGCCGCAACCTGTCGCGCGGCTTCACCGACCTCGATCTCTACGAGCTCGGCCTCGTGTTCCTCCCCGAGGCCGGTCGCGCGTACGGCTCCGCCGAGCTTCCCATCGGCTGGGAGCGTCCGTCGGAGGCCGTGCTCGCCGAGCTGAACGACGGCATCCCGGCGCAGCCCCGCCACGTCGGCGTCCTGCTCACGGGCGACCTGCAGGCGAAGCAGCCGGGTCGCGCCGCCGAGGCCGCCGGCATCGCCGACGCGCTCGACGCCGTCCGCCGCATCGCGCACGCCGCCGGCGCCCACGTCGAGTTCACACAGGGGTCGCATCAGGCGATGCACCCCGGTCGCACCGCGGAGGTCCGCGTCGGCGGGCGCCTCGTCGGCTACGCGGGCGAGCTGCACCCGAAGCTGACCGCCGAGGCCGACCTGCCGCGCGTGGTCGCGGTCGCCGAGGTCGACCTCGATGCGATCATCACGCTCGCGAGCGATGCGGTCGAGGCGAGCCCCATCGGCACGCTCCCTGCGGCGACGCAGGACCTCTCGCTCGTCGTCGGCGCCGACGTGCCCGCCGCCGCCGTCGCGGCCGCGGTCCGCGAGGGCGCGGGCGAACTCCTCGAGCACCTGCAGCTGGTCGACGACTACCGCGGGCAGGGCGTTCCCGAGGGCTCGAAGAGCCTGACCTTCGCGCTGCGCTTCCGCGCCGTCGACCGCACGCTCACCGCCGCCGAGGCGAGCGACGCCAAGATGGCCGGTGCGGCGCTCGCGGCCGAGCGCACCGGAGCCGCGATCCGCGAGTAGCGGCATCCGTCGCACCGTCACTGGGGCGCCCGGCCGACCATCGACCGGGCGCCCTTGCGCATCGCGGGCGCGGCCGGCGCGCGGTCCCGCGCATCCGGTCCTCGCCGCGCCGCCACGACGGCGGTACCGTTGAGCATGGCCGAAGCGAAGACGGTTCCCACTGGAGCCTCGGTGTCGGAGTTCCTCGAGGCGGTCGAGCCCGCCGGGCGTCGTGAAGACGGCCTGGCGCTCCGCGAGCTCTTCGATCGCGTGACCGACACCGACGCGGTCATGTGGGGTCCCTCGATCGTCGGCTACGGACTGCACCACTACCGCTACGACTCGGGGCACGAGGGCGACACGGCCGTCGTCGGGTTCTCGCCCCGCACGGCGTCGATCTCCCTGTACGGACTGCAGACCCCGGGCGCCGACGAACTCATCGACCGGCTCGGCAAGGTCAAGGTCGGGGCCGGATGCCTCTGGGTCGGCCGACTCTCGACGATCGACCTCTCCGTGCTCGAGGCGCTCGTCGACCGGGCCTGGGTGCGCACGCGCGGCGACGACGTCTGATCGGCGCCCGCGCGAGGCATCCGCTCGACCGCGCCGTCATGCGATTTGCACCGCGCGGGCTCGCACGGCTAGGGTCGCCCCGTGTCCACCGCCCGGCCCGCCGAGACCGCACGCGACTCGCGTGCCGGCGTGCTGCGCGGCCGACGTCGGGGCGAGCGCCGAATCCAGGCGACTCCCGCGGCGGCCTGAGCCTGCCGCCCTGGGCGTCGCCGGAGCCGTCGTCCCGATCGTTCAGCCCAATAAGGTGGATTCCATGACGTTTACCGTCGCCGTCTCCGGCGCGTCCGGCTATGCGGGCGGGGAGCTGCTGCGGCTCCTCGCCGACCATCCCGAGTTCGACGTGCGGACCGTGACCGCGCACTCGAACGCCGGCCAGCCGCTCACCGCGGTCCAGCCGCACCTGCGCAGCTACACGCACCTCACGCTCAAGGAGACGTCCGCCGCGACCCTCGCCGGTCACGACGTCGTCTTCCTGGCCCTCCCGCACGGCGCGTCCGGCGCGATCGCGGCGGAGCTCTCGGCCGACACGCTCGTGATCGACTGCGGCGCCGACCACCGGCTCGAGGACGCAGGCGACTGGGCCGCGTTCTACGGTGGCGACTTCCACGGCGCATGGGAGTACGGCGTCCCCGAGCTGCCGCGCCTGTCGGGCACCCAGCGCACGCGGCTCGCCCGCACGCGGCGCATCGCAGCCCCGGGGTGCAACGCCTCGACCGTGGCCCTCTCGCTCGCGCCTGGGATCCGAGCGGGGGTCATCGAGGACGCCGACCTCGTCTCGGTGCTCGCCGTCGGGCCGTCGGGCGCCGGGCGGGCCCTCAAGGCGCACCTCCTCGGTTCCGAGATCCTCGGGTCGGCGAACCCGTATGCCGTCGGTGGCACGCATCGCCACATCCCCGAGATCCAGCAGGCGCTGCGGTGGGCGGGTGCGGCATCGCCGACGATCTCGTTCACGCCCGTGATCGTGCCGATGTCCCGGGGCATCCTCGCGACCTCGACGGCGCGCGTGGTCCCCGGAACGGATGCCGCGACCGTTCGTGCCGCGTGGGAGGACGCCTACGCGGGGGAGCCCTTCGTGCAGGTGCTCCCCGAGGGCCAGTTCCCGCGCACGGCCGACGTGCTCGGCGCCAACACCGCGCTCATCGGCCTCGCGGTCGACGTGGCGGCCGGTCGCGTCGTCGTCGTTTCCGCCGTCGACAACCTCGTCAAGGGGACCGCCGGCGCCGCCATCCAGTCCGCCAACATCGCCCTCAGCCTCGCCGAGGCGACCGGGCTCCCCGTGAACGGAGTCGCACCGTGAGCGTGACCGCACCCCAGGGATTCGACGCCGCCGGCATCGCGGCCGGCATCAAGCGCTCCGGCGCGCTCGACCTCGCCGTCATCGTGAACCGGGGCCCGCTGCAGGCGGGCGCGGCGGTCTTCACGTCCAACCGGGCGAAGGCGAACCCGATCCTGTGGTCGGAGCAGGTCGTCAAGGACGGCACGGTCGCCGCGATCGTGCTGAACTCCGGCGGCGCGAACTGCTTCACCGGGCCCGAGGGCTTCCAGGTCACCCACCGGACGGCGGAGGCCGCGGCGTCCGCCCTCGGGATCGCCGCGGGCGACGTGCTCGTCTGCTCGACCGGGCTCATCGGCGACCAGCTCGACGGAGAGGTGCTCGAGGAGGGCGTGCTCTCCGCGACGAACCGGCTCGCGAGCGACGAGGCGGCCGGATCCGACGCGGCGCGCGCGATCATGACGACCGACACGAAGCCGAAGACGGTCGAGGTCGTGGTCGACGGATGGCGCATCGGCGGCATGGCGAAGGGTGCGGGCATGCTCGCGCCGGGCCTCGCGACCATGCTCGTGGTGCTGACGACCGACGCCGTCGTCGACTCGGCGGGCCTCCGCGCGGCGCTGCGCCGCGCGACCCGGGCGACGTTCGACCGCCTCGACTCCGACGGCTGCATGTCCACGAACGACCAGGTCTCGCTGCTCGCCTCCGGCGCGTCGGGGGTCGACCCCGACCCCGAGACCTTCGCCGACGCCCTGACGACCGCGTGCCGCGACCTCGCACTGCAGCTGCAGGCCGATGCCGAGGGCGCGAGCCACGACATCGCGATCGAGGTGCGCGGCGCCGTCACCGAGGACGATGCCGTCGAGGTGGGCCGCGCGATCGCCCGGAACAACCTCTTCAAGGCGGCGATCTTCGGGAACGACCCGAACTGGGGTCGCGTGCTCGCGGCGATCGGCACGACCTCGGCGCCGTTCGACCCGTACCTCGTCGACGTGACGATGAACGGCGTCCGCGTGTGCCACGCCGGCCGGCCCGATCGCCCGCGCGAGGACGTGGACCTCACCCCGCGCGCGACGAGCGTGCTCGTCGAACTGCACGCGGGCGAGGCATCCGCCACGATCTGGACCAACGACCTCACGCACGACTACGTGCACGAGAACAGCGCGTACTCGAGCTGAGCATGAGCGAGGAGCAGATGACCCCCGACGCGGATGCGTCCACCACGCCCTCCGCCGAGCCCGACGCCGACGCGCGCAGTGACGCGGCCGTCGCCGCCCGGAAGGCCGGCACCCTCATCGAGGCGCTGCCGTGGCTGAAGCGCTTCCACGGCGAGACGATCGTCGTGAAGTTCGGCGGCAATGCGATGGTCAGCCCCGAGCTGCAGCGCGCGTTCGCGGAGGACATGGTGTACCTCCGCTACGCCGGCATCCGCCCGGTCGTCGTGCACGGCGGCGGACCGCAGATCTCCTCGATGCTCGACCGGCTCGGCATCGCGAGCGAGTTCCGCGGCGGCTACCGCGTCACGACCCCCGAGACCATGGACGTCGTGCGGATGGTCCTGTCGGGCCAGGTGAACCGCGAGCTCGTGAGCCTCATCAACGAGCACGGGCCGCTCGCGGCCGGCCTCTCGGGCGAGGACGCGGGCCTGTTCCGCGGCCGCCGCCGCGGTGCGGTGGTCGACGGCGTCGAGGTCGACCTCGGGCTCGTCGGCGACGTCGTCGAGGTCGAGCCGGAAGCGGTGCTCGCGCAGGTCGACGCCGGCCGGATCCCGGTCGTGTCCTCGATCGCCCCCGACCTCGACCAGCCCGGCCAGTCGCTCAACGTCAACGCCGATTCGGCCGCCGCCTCGCTCGCGATCGCCCTCGGCGCCGCGAAGCTCGTCATCCTCACCGACGTCGCCGGGCTCTACCGCGACTGGCCGAACCGTGACTCGCTCGTCTCCGAGATCGACGTCGCCGAGCTCGAGGCGCTGCTTCCGTCGCTCGAGTCGGGCATGATCCCGAAGATGACGGCCTGCCTGGAGGCGGTCGCGGGCGGTGTGCCGAAGGCCGCGATCATCGACGGACGCGTCCCGCATTCGATCCTGCTCGAGATCTTCACGAGGCAGGGGATCGGCACGGAGGTCGTCCCGGTCGCCGCGGTCGCCGCGACGGATGCCGCGGGGGTGGCGTCGTGACCGACGCGAACGACTGGCGCGAGCACTACTCGCGCCGGATGATGAAGACCCTCGGCATGCCGCTCGCCAAGCTCGAACGCGGCGAGGGCGCCCGGGTCCAGGACGACACGGGTGCGTGGTACCTCGACTTCCTCGCCGGCATCGCCGTGAACTCCCTCGGCCACGCGCACCCAGTCTTCGTCGAGGCCGTGACGCAGCAGGCCGCGAAGCTCGCGCACGTGTCGAACTACTTCGCGACCGAGCCGGCCCTCGCGCTCGCCGATCGGCTCACGCGGCTCTCCGGTGCCGGTGACGCGGGCCGCGTCTGGTTCGGCAACTCCGGCGCCGAGGCGAACGAGGCCGCGTTCAAGCTCGCGCGGCTGAACAACTCGGGCGGAGCCCGAACGCGCGTGCTCGCCCTGGTCGACGCGTTCCACGGGCGCACGATGGGTTCGCTCGCGCTGACCGGCAAGCCGGCGATGCGCGACGCGTTCGAACCGCTGCCGGGGGGAGTCACGCACATCCCGTCGACGATCGAGGCACTCGAGTCCGAGCTCGACGAGTCGGTCGCCGCGTTGATCGTGGAGCCGATCAAGGGCGAGGCCGGCGTGCTCGAGCTTCCCGACGGCTACCTGCAGGCGGCGAGGGAGCTCACCCGCCGACACGGCGCGCTCCTCATCATCGACGAGGTGCAGACCGGTGCGGGCCGCACGGGCGAATGGTTCGCCTACCAGCACGCCGGGGTCCTGCCCGACGCGATCACGGTCGCGAAGGGCATGGGCGGCGGCATCCCGATCGGCGGGCTCGTCACCTTCGGGCGCGCCTCCGACCTCTACTCGCGCGGTCAGCACGGCTCGACGTACGGCGGCAACCCGCTCTCCACGGCGGTCGCGAACGCCGTGCTGTCGGAGATCGAGCGAGCCGGGCTCGTCGAGAACGCCGCGCGCCGCGGTGCCGAACTGCGCGAGCGCGTGCTCGGGCTCGGCTCGCCGCTCGTGGCGGGCATGCGGGGCCGTGGGCTCCTCGCCGGCGTCGCGCTCACCGAACCCGTCGCCGCCGAGCTCTCCGCCGCGGCGATGCGGGCCGGCCTCATCGTCAACGCCGCGAACGACTCGACCATCCGCCTCGCGCCGCCGCTCATCATCGGCGACGCCGAACTCGACGAGTTCGCCGAGCGCTTCGGCCGCTCGCTCGAGGCCGTCGCCGCACGCTGACGCGAATCGCAGACATCCCAGACCACCCAGACCACGCCGCTCGCCCCGCGCAGAACGGAGCATCCATGACCCGCCACTTCCTCCGCGACGACGACATCACGCCCGCCGAGCAGGCCGAGATCCTCGATCTCGCCGTCCGCCTCAAGGCCGACCGCTGGGCGGAGACGCCGCTCGCCGGACCGCAGACCGTCGCCGTCATCTTCGACAAGTCCTCGACCCGCACGCGGGTCTCCTTCGCGGTCGGCATCGCCGACCTCGGCGGCTCGCCGCTCATCATCTCCACGGCGAACAGCCAGCTCGGCGGCAAGGAGACGCCGTCCGACACGGCGCGCGTGCTCGAGCGGATGGTGTCGGCCATCGTCTGGCGCACCTACGCGCAGTCCGGGCTCGACGAGATGGCCGCCGGCACCACGGTCCCCGTCGTGAACGCGCTGTCCGACGACTTCCACCCGTGCCAGCTGCTCGCCGACCTCCTCACCATCCGGGAGCACAAGGGCGAGCTCGCCGGGCTCACCGTCGCCTTCCTCGGCGACGGCGCCTCGAACATGGCGCAGTCCTACGTGCTCGCGGGCGCGACCGCCGGCATGCACGTGCGCGTCGCCTCGCCCGAGGAGTTCGCGCCCGCGGCATCCGTCGTCGCCGACGCCGACCGCATCGCCGCCGTCACGGGCGGATCCGTCGCCCTCCACACCGACGCCGCCGAGGCGGCGGCCGGTGCCGATGTGATCGTGACCGACACCTGGGTGTCGATGGGCAAGGAGGACGAGAAGGCGCATCGCGTCGCCACGTTCGGCGCCTACACCGTCGACGCCGAACTGATGTCGCTCGCGAAGCCCGACGCCGTCTTCATGCACTGCCTGCCCGCGGACCGCGGCTACGAGGTGAGCGCCGACGTCATCGACGGACCGCAGTCGATCATCTGGGACGAGGCGGAGAACCGGCTGCACGCGCAGAAGGCGCTGCTCGTCTGGCTCCTCGCCAGGAAGGACGCGTGACCATGTCGGAGCAGCACGGCACCAACGAGGGCTCCCTCTGGGGCGCGCGGTTCGCAGGCGGACCGTCGCCCGAGCTGCAGCGCCTGTCGAAGTCGACGCACTTCGACTGGCAGCTCGCACCCTACGACCTCGCCGGGTCGCGCGCGCACGCCCGCGCGCTCGCCGCGGCGGGCTACCTCGAGGCCGACGAACTCGAGCGGATGATCGCAGGCCTCGACGCCCTCGAGCAGCGGGTCGTCGACGGCGGGCTCGTCGCGGCCGACTCCGACGAGGACGTCCACGGCGCGCTCGAGGCCGCCCTCATCGCCGAGGTCGGGTCCGAGCTCGGCGGCAAGCTCCGCGCCGGACGCAGCCGCAACGACCAGATCGCCACGCTCGTCCGCCTCTACCTCAAGGACCACGCGATCACGATCGGGCGCATGCTCGTCCACCTCATCGACGCCCTCTCCGCTCAGGCCGACGCGCACCGCACCGCGATCATGCCCGGGCGCACGCACCTGCAGCACGCGCAGCCCGTGCTCCTGGCGCACCACCTGCTCGCGCACGGCTGGGCGCTCTCACGCGACCTCGAGCGGCTCGTCGACTGGATGAAGCGCGCCGACGTCTCGCCCTACGGCGGCGGCGCGCTCGCCGGGTCGACGCTCGGGCTCGACGCGGCATCCGTCGCCCGCGACCTCGGGCTCGCCGGCCCGGCCGAGAACTCGATCGACGGCACCGCGAGCCGCGACGTCGTCGCCGAGTTCGCGTTCGTCGCCGCGATGATCGGCATCGACCTCTCGCGCATCTCCGAGGAGATCATCCTGTGGAACACGCGGGAGTTCGGCTTCGTCGCGCTCGACGACGCCCACTCGACGGGCTCGTCGATCATGCCGCAGAAGAAGAACCCCGACATCGCCGAGCTCGCGCGCGGCAAGTCGGGACGGCTCGTCGGCAACCTCACGGGGCTGCTTGCGACGCTCAAGGCGCTGCCCCTCGCGTACAACCGCGACCTCCAGGAGGACAAGGAGCCCGTCTTCGACTCGGTCGAGACGCTCGAGGTGCTCCTGCCCGCCTTCACCGGGATGATCGCGACGCTGACCTTCCACACCGACCGCATGGCCGAGCTCGCGCCGGCCGGCTTCTCGCTCGCGACGGACGTCGCCGAGTGGCTCGTGAAGCGCCGGGTGCCGTTCCGCGACGCCCACGAGATCACGGGCGCGCTGGTCCGCTACGCGGAGACGAACGGGCTCGATCTGCACGAGGTCGACGACGACGCGCTGGCCTCGATCTCGCCGCACCTCGTCCCCGAGGTGCGCGAGGTGCTGACCATCGAGGGGTCCGTCGCGAGTCGTGACGGCATCGGCGGCACCGCGCCGTCGCGCGTCGACGCGCAGTTCGCGTCGCTCGCCGATCGCGTGCGGCACCTCGTGTCCGTCCTGCCCGGCGGAGACGACTGAGCCGCGACCCGGCGTCGAACACGATGGGCACGGGCGAGCGGATGCCGCGACCGGCGTCGCACGCCGGACTCGTGCGCCCGGATCGCGACTGGTTCCGGCGTGACCCGGTGGCGCTCGCGCCGCTGCTGCTCGGCGCGGTGCTCGCCTACGACGCCGACGAGGGGCGGGTCGCCGTGCGGCTCTCCGAGGTCGAGGCGTACCGCGGGGTCGGCGTCGACCCCGGCTCGCACGCGTTCCGCGGCCGCACGGCGCGCAACGCGGTGATGTTCGGCGACGGCGGCCACCTGTACGCGTACTTCACCTACGGCATGCACGTGTGCCTCAACGTGGTCGCCGGCGAGCCGGGGACGTCGGCCGGCATCCTGCTGCGCGGGGGGACCGTCGTCGAGGGACTCGACCTGGCGCGCTCGCGCCGGCCGCGTTCCACGGACCGCGACCTCGCACGGGGTCCGGCGCGACTCGCGCAGGCGCTCGGCGTGCCGCTCGCCGCGAACGGGTCCGACCTGCTCGAGGCTCCGTTCTCGCTCGAAGTGCGCGCTGCGCCGCTCGCGCACGAGACCGGCCCGCGCACCGGCATCAGCGGGCCGGGCGGCGCGCCGTCGTTCCCGTGGCGGTTCTGGGTGCCGGGCGATCCCGGCGTCTCGGTCTACCGGCGCCATCCGAAGTCGCACTGACCTGCCGACGTCGCACCGAGCATCCGTGTCGCACCGAGTGCACGCTGCGCCGGGCGCCATCGACCCTGTCGAGCGCGCCGCCTGCGGCGGCACCGTCCGATCAGCGGATCGCGAGGTGCACCGCGAGCGCTGCGGCGCACGCCCAGATGAGACTGGCGAAGGTGCCGATGATGAACCGCTCGCGCGCCTCGGGCGCCTCGAGCTCGGTGAACCGTCCGACGCCCTTGACCGCGACGACGATCGCGAGTCCCTCTGGGAAGCCGGCGATGATGCTGCCGGCGGCGGCGAGGCGCTCGAGCACGCCGATCGTGAGGCCGCCGCGCAGGACCTCGCGCCGCGCGGGCGCGATGCCGGGCGGGGTGGCCCCATCCGAGCGGACCGCGACGAGGATGCCGCCGTGCGCGCCGGGCGACGTGCTCGACCCCATCGCCAGCTGCAGCGCCGTCGCCGCGGCCGGGCTCCCGCCGAAGACCGCGACGACCACGCCGAGGAGCCCGACGAGCGGGGCCGCGACCATCGGCACGTCGTCGGGCACGGTCGAGGCGGCGACGATCGCGAGCGCGAGGGCGCCCGCCGCGGGCCAGAGGTGGATCGGTCGCGGGCGGAGGTAGGCGAGCACGGAGAGCACGGCCGACCCGGCGAGGGCGACCACGATCACCGCCCATCCGACGGCCGACATCGCACCGACGACGTTCACGGGTCCTCCGCTCTCCCGGGTTCGGGCCGGGTTCGGGTCCGAGCATAGCGACGGGCTCGGTCACCGCCGATGACCGCGACGCGCGTCCGCGGTCCTCGCGAGACGACATCCGAACCGGATGCGGCGTGGCGCCCCCGTGGGCGTGCTCACGCGCCGGCGTCGGCGCCCGCAGGCGCCGGCTGCGACGTCGGTGCTGCGTGCTCGTCGGGATCGTCGCCGCCGAGCGAGGCGATGAGTCGGACGATCGCCGGGCGGGCGTCGTCGTCGGCCGACCACATGGCGGTCCGCAGGCGCTGGCTGACCGCGGCATCCGAGATGCCCAGCAGTTCGGCCGCGTGCTTCTGCGATCGGCCTGAGCGCACGAGGTCGACGGCCTCCCAGCCCTGTGCGGTGCGTCGGTCGCGGAGGAGCAGGAGCAGTCGGACGATCGCCTCGACGTCTCCGGCCGGGAGCAGGCCCGTGTCGTCGCCGTCCGTTCGGAGCGCGAAGCGCGCCTCGCCGCGCTTGGCCGCCTCGACCGCCTCGCGCGCGGCGAAGAACGCACCGCCGGTGGCCTTGCGGACGGCATCGGGGAGGGGCTCGCGAACGTCGCCGATGCCGAGCCCGATGCTCCAGTGCCCGTCGCGTGCGAGGTGCAGCACGAGTTCGGTCGCGGTCGTCGCCCGGTCGGTGAGCACCTGCACCTCGTCGCCGGCAGTCTGGTCGACGGGCAGGCTGAGGCGGTCGCCGTATCGCTCCTGGAGCTCGCGCTGCATGGCGGCCGAGCGGTCGACGTCGGTGCGGCTGCCGATCTGGTCGGCGGTGACGACGTACATCTCGTGCCCTCCGTCTCAAGCGTGGAGACTTGACTGCGTTGATTGAAGGATAGAAGCTTCAATATCTCGAGTCAAGGTTCTATGCTTCACCGGTGCGAGGTTCGCCCGCTGCTACCCTTGCACTCGTGTCCGACCCAGCGATCCTCGCCACGCAGCAGAACGACCCCTCGTTCGACGACGTCTGGGAGGAGCTCCGCTGGCGCGGACTCGTCCACGTCTCGACCGATGAGGCGGCACTCAAGAGACTCCTCGCCGGCGAGCCGATCACCTACTACTGCGGGTTCGACCCGACCGCGCCGAGCCTGCACCTCGGCAACCTCGTGCAGATCCTCACGCTCCGCCGCCTGCAGCTCGCGGGCCACAAGCCGCTCGGCCTGGTCGGCGGCTCGACCGGCCTCATCGGCGACCCCCGCCCGACGGCCGAGCGCACGCTGAACACCAAGGAGACGGTCGCCGAGTGGGTCGATCGCCTCGACGCGCAGGTGCGCCGGTTCCTCTCCGCCGAGGGCGAGAACGCGGTCCGCATGGTGAACAACCTCGACTGGACCGCCGGCCTGTCGGCGATCGACTTCCTCCGCGACATCGGCAAGCACTACCGCGTCGGCACGATGCTGAAGAAGGACGCGGTCGCCTCGCGACTGAACTCCGACGCCGGAATCAGCTACACCGAGTTCAGCTACCAGATCCTCCAGGGCTTCGACTACCTCGAACTGCACCGGCAGTACGACTGCGTGCTGCAGACCGGCGGCAGCGACCAGTGGGGCAACCTCACGAGCGGCACCGACCTCATCCATCGCGTCGAGGGCGTCCACGTCCACGCGATCGGCACGCCGCTCATCACGAACTCCGACGGCACCAAGTTCGGCAAGAGCGAGGGCAACGCGATCTGGCTCGACGCCGACATGTGCAGCCCGTACCGCTTCTACCAGTTCTGGCTGAACACCGACGACTCCGACGTGATCGACCGACTCAAGGTGTTCACGTTCCTCAGTCGCGAGCGAATCGAGGAACTCGCGGACAAGGTCGCGACCGAGCCCTTCCGTCGCGAGGCGCAGCGCGTCCTCGCGCACGAGGTCACGACGCTCGTGCACGGTGCGGATGCCACGGCATCCGTCGTCGCGGCCTCGCAGGCCCTCTTCGGGCAGGGCGACCTGGCCGGCCTCGACCGTGGCACGCTCGAGGCCGCGCTGCGCGAACTGCCCCACACCGAGACCGCTGCGGATGCCCCGGTCGTGCAGGTGCTCGTCGACACCGGCCTCGTCGCCAGCCTCAGCGAGGGCCGCCGCGCGATCGCGCAGGGCGGCGTGTCGATCGACAACGTGCGCGTCGAGGACGACTCGGCGCTCATCGGGGGCCGGGTCGACGCCGGCGGGATGGCCGTCCTGCGCCGCGGCAAGAAGACCCTCGCGGGCGTGTTCGTCCGGTAGGGACTGATGACTCGCGAGGCGGCGGACCGGCTCCTCGCGGGAGTGTGGGCCGAGCTCGATCGCGATCCGTCGGAGCTCGCGGCGCTCGCACCGATGCCCGAGATCCCGCTGACCGCGCGCCTCGACGTGTCAACGCTCGCCGCGGCATCGGTCGCGGCCGCGAGCCTCGCCGCCTGGTCGACTGGCGCGCCGCCGCGATCGATCCGCCTCGACGGGGCGCGCATCGCGACGGCGTTCCAGAGCGAACGCGTGGCCCGCGTCGACGGCGAGGCGCCGTCCGTGTGGTCGCCCCTGTCCGGGTTCCGGCGTGCGCGGGACGGCTGGGTTCGCACGCACGGCAACTACCCGCATCACGCGGCAGCGCTGCGCAGCGTGCTCGGGGTCGAGGATGGAGCGGATGCCGCGGAGATCGACGCGGCGGTCGGCCGCTGGTCCGCCGGGGAGCTCGCCGAAGCCGTGACCCGCGCCGGCGGGATGTGCGTCGCCGTCGCGAACGAGGCCCCGAGCGAGGACGACGAGCTTCGGGGACATCCCCTCATCGAGGTCTCACGCATCGGCGACGCCGACGTGCGCGTCGAGCGGTGGACCGACGCCGAGCGACCACTCGCCGGCACCCGGATCCTCGACCTCACCCGCGTGATCGCCGGGCCGGTCGCGACTCGGACGCTCGCGCTGCTCGGCGCGGAGGTGCTCCGGATCGACCCGCCGTCGCCGGCCGAACCGGAGTGGCAGCACCTCGAGGGCGGGCCCGGCAAGCGCTCGGCGCTGCTCGACCTGCGTTCAGATGCCGACGCCGCCCGGTTCGACGAGCTCCTCGCCGAGGCCGACGCGATCGTGCTCGGGTACCGCCCGGCGGCCCTCGATCGGCTCGGGCTGGTGCCAGCGGAGCTCGCGGCGCGGCGCCCCGGGCTCGTCGTGGGGCAGCTCTCGGCCTGGGGGTTCGACGGCGTCGCGGGGGAGCGGGGCGGATTCGACAGCCTCGTCCTGGCCGCATCCGGCGTCTCGCTCATCGAGGGTGCGACGGAGGCGCCGAGCGCGCTGCCCGCTCAGGCGCTCGATCATGCGACCGGCTATCTGCTCGCCGCGGCGGTGACCACGCTGCTCCAGCGCCGCTCGATGCAGGGCGGATCGTGGCTGGCTCGGATGTCGCTCCGGCGCACGGCCGCCGAGCTCCTCGGGCTTGCGCGACGGACCCACCCGGGGCCGTCCGGCCTGGCGGATGCCGCGCGCGAACCGCACACCGTGACGCTCGTCGGACCGGCGGGGGAGCAACGCATCGCGGCCCCCGCAGTCGCGTCGCCTCGAGGGGTCGTGGACTGGCCCGGAGCGCCGCATCGATGGGGTTCCGATCGGCCGTACTGGGCGGGCTGAAGCGCGACACGCCCGGGATGCCGTGTCGAGTTGCGGCACCCCCCGTATCTCCGTAGAGTATTCATTCGTTGCCCCACAGGAGCGAGTGAAGCGAGAAGCTTCGCCTCCTCAAGCGGCACGATCCCGAACCCCTGATCCTCACGCAGGATCCCGGGTTCGAAGCATCCGTACCGGTCCCTCGGGATCACCGGATGATTGACGAACATCGCTTCGGATGATCGATCGCAGCGCGGTCGTGAACCGGGTGCGTCCGTTCCTTGAGAACTCAACAGCGTGCACTATGTTCAATGCCATTTTTTTGAACCCCGTCCTGCTTCGGCAGGTGGGATATTTCTTTGGT
>NZ_JBEPKB010000013.1:0-75624 GCF_040496055.1 Agromyces zhanjiangensis
GGGGGGGGGGGGGGGGGGGGGGGGGGGGGGGGGGGGGGGGGGGGGGGGGGGGGGGGGGGGGGGGGGGGGGGGGGGGGGGGGGGGGGGGGGGGGGGGGGGGGGGGGGGGGGGGGGGGGGGGGGGGGGGGTGCGGGCCGATGCGGGCCCGCACCCCCGTGTCGGCCTTAGAAGGCCTCGACCTCGCCGACCCAGGTGTTCCAGGACGACGACGCGTCCTCGGACCCGTCGAACACGCGGTTGACCGCGTTCTGGAGCGCGTCGTGGTACTTGAAGTAGTCGGCGTCCTTGTACGGGGCGACCGACACGGCCGCGGCGCGGCTGGAGAGGATCTCGCCGGTCGGCGCGTCGTTGAAGTACTCGTTGGTCGCGCTCGCGAGCTCATCGCCCTCGAGGGCCTCGAGCTGGCTCGGGAACGTGCCCGCGTTGGCGAAGGCCTTCATCTGCGTCTCGGGGCTGGTCAGCCAGTCCGCGAGCTCGAGGGCCGCCTCGACGTTCTCGCCGTCGGCCGGGACGGTCAGGTAGGACCCGCCCCAGTTGCCGCCGCCGTTCGGGAAGACGTCCGCGACGTCCCAGCCGGACACGTCCGCGGCGGAGCCGGAGATGACGCCGAGCATCCAGCCCGGGCAGAGCATGGTCGCGAACTCGCCGTTCGCCATCGAGGCGAACCAGTCGTCGGACCACTGGCCGGAGTACGCCGAGTTGGGGATGGCGCGCTCGGTCACGAGCTCGTAGGCGTCCGCGATCTCGGGGTTCTCCGTGGCGATCACGGTGCCGTCGGGCTCGGTGTAGGTGTACTCGATCTGGTTGACGATGCCCTGGAGCACCGAGTTGGCCGAGTCGATCATCGGCTTGCCGGTGGCCTCGCGGTAGTCGTCCGCGACGTCGAGGAAGTGCTCCCAGTCGCCGTCGAACAGCTCGGCGACCGACTCGCGGTCGCTCGGGAGTCCGGCGGACTCGAAGAGGTCGGCGCGGTAGCAGATGCCCTGCGGGCCGATGTCGGTGCCGAAGCCGATGAGGCGACCGTCGGCGTCCGTCGCGGCGGCTTCCTTCCAGTCGAGCCAGCGGCCCTTGACGCTGTCGGGCGCCTCGGCGAGCAGGTCGGAGTACTGCATGGCCTCGGCGAACCAGTCGATCTCGACCGCCTCGATGTCGGCCAGGCCGCCCTTGCCGAGCTTCTGGAAGTAGTTGGCGCGGGCGTCGCCGGACTCGGCGGCGACGTTGTGGACGATGGTCACGTCCGGGTGCTCGTCCATGTACTCCTGGAGGAGCTCGTCGGTGTAGCCGAAGTTGTTGAACGTGGCGACGGTCAGCTCGATCGGGCCGCCGTCGTCCGAGGCGGTGTCGTCGCCGGCGGCGCAGCCGGTGGCGATGAGGGCGAACGATGCGGCGCCTGCGAGTGCGGCGATCGCCTTGGTGCGTCGTGAAAGCATCACGGTCACTCCCTTGTGTGCGTGGAATCGGATTGCGGGCGCGTCGTTCAAGCGCCGGTGATCTCGGGTGAGAGCGCTCTCACGATGCGGTTCACGAGACTAAGCAGTCGTCAGTGCATCTGTCAAGAGAGCGCTCTCATGTCGCGATGATCGTGACCGTCGCGTGACCGTCCCGCGCCCCCGGCGGCGCACACCTCCGGCACCGGCGACGCACCGCTCGCACGCAGCCCGCTCCCGGCTTCCTCAGAGGCGTCGCGGTTAGCGTGAACGCGTGCCACGAACCCGAACCTCCCGTCGCCGTGCCGTGGCGACCCTGCTCGGCGTGGCCACCCTCGGCGGGCTCTGCCTGACCGGCTGCGGCGGCATCCCGCCGCTGCCTCCGCAGGTCGCGTCGGCCGACTCGGCATCGCCGACGCGGAACGGCGGAATCGACGCCGACGACGGCGAATCCCCCGACGACGAGTCGGGTTCCGACGTCGCCGGCTTCGGCGACGAGCTCGGATTCGTGGCCGACGAGACGAGCGACCCCGCCGTGCTGGCGCAACTCGACTACGCCCTCGCATACTGGTCGGACTACAACGTCGAGGAGTGGGGCGTGCTGGAAGGCAACGATTGCGTCAACTTCGCCAGTCAGGCGCTGGTCGCGCGCGGGTGGGCGCAGACCGAGGAGTGGAACCACGGCGGCGACCCGTACTCGTCGACCGCGTCGTGGCGCAGCTCGACCGCGATGCACGACTGGCTCGCCGACCACCCCGAGCTCGCGACACCGCTCGACGACGACGAACGCGAGCTCGTGCGGCTCGGCGACGTCGTCCAGTTCGACTGGGACCGGTCGGGCGACCGCGACCACACGGGCATCGTGACGCGCATCGCACGCGGCGACGGAGAGGTGCGCATCTACTTCGCCGGGCACACGAAGGACAGCGCCTACCGCGACGTCGACGTCGCGATCACCGAAGAGCACCCCGGGGCCGAGGTCTACTACTGGAGCCTCGCCGGGTGATGTCGTCCGGAACCGGCCCATCTCCTCGCGTCCGACGCAACCGCCTGATCGCCGCCCTCATCGGAATGGTCCTGGTCGCCGCCGTCGCCGTCTGGGCGATCCTCGCGTTCACCCCGTCGGCCGACTCCGCCGCGCCGACGCCGACGCCGACGCCGTCGCCCGCACCGACCGCGACCCCGCGCCCGGCCCCGACGGCGACGTCGACGCCGACTCCCGTCGACACCTTCGACAGGACGGCGCACTCGATCGACGACCCGGACAGCATCTGGGTGGTCGTCGACAAGCTCCGTCCGCTGGATCCGGCGGACTACGAGCCCGCCGATCTCGTCGTCGTCCCCGTCCCGCACACGTGGGAGCCGCTCATGCGCGCCGAGGCATCCGACGCGATCGTGAAGATGTTCCAGGCCGCGTCCGCCGAGGCGGGGCTCTCGCTCGCCTCGAACAGCGCCTATCGGTCCTACGAGGCGCAGGAGCGGGTCTACGACAACGACGACGAGCTCACCGCGCGCCCGGGGTTCAGCGAGCACCAGACCGGTCTCACCATGGACATCGGCCCGGAGTCGGGCAACTGCTCGCTGGCCGTGTGCTTCGGTGACACGCCCGAAGGCCAGTGGCTCCGCGACAACGCGTACCGCTTCGGGTTCCTCCTCCGCTACCCGGCCGACAAGGTGCAGGTCACGGGCTACCAGTTCGAGCCGTGGCACTTCCGCTACATCGGCACCGATCTCTCGAACGAGATGCACGAGAAGGGCGTGACGACGCTCGAGGAGTTCTTCGGCCTCCCGGCGGCGCCGAACTATGAGTGATCGGAGCCCGGAACCGTCGGGTGCCGCTGCGGCGGGACGCGCCTCGCCGAGTGCCGGTGAGCGGATGCCGGGTCACGAGCCCGCACGTGGCCGCCAGGGCCTGCAGCTGGGCCTCCTGATCGTCAACCAGCTGCTCGCGGGCATCGGCGTCGCGACCGGCATGACGCTCGCCGCGATCCTGGTCGCGGACCTGACGGGCGTGACGGCGCTGGGCGGCCTCTCGCAGTCGGCCAGCGTGCTGGGTGCGGCGGTCGCGGCCATCCCGCTCGCGCGGCTCGCCGTCCGCTCCGGCCGGCACGTCGCACTCGCGACGGGCTACGCGTCGTCGGCGCTCGGCGCGGTGCTCATCGTCGTGGCGGCGTCGACCGGCCTCGTGCCCGTCGTCTTCCTCGGCCTGGCCGCGTTCGGAGCCGGCACCGCCGCCGGCCTGCAGGCGCGGTTCGCCGCGACCGAGGTGGCATCGCCCGGGTTCGAGGCCCGCTCGATGTCGCTCGTCCTCTGGGCGACCACGATCGGGTCGGTCGCCGGGCCGCTGCTGTCGTCGACCGGCGACCAGCTCGGCCGGGCGATCGGGCTGCCGGCGCTCGTCGGGCCGTTCGTGCTGTCCGGCGCGGTCTTCGCGATCGCCACGCTCGTCGCGGCCGCCGTGCTCAGGCTGCCGAAGGCCGGCCGGCTCGTCGCCGACGACTCCGGCGCCGGATCGAGCGAGCGCGTCGGGTCGTGGCCGGCCTTCCGTGCGGCCTTCCGCGACGCTCGCGGGCGCCTGGCGATCCTCGCGATCGTGTGCGCGCACACGGTCATGGTGGGCGTGATGGTCATGACGCCGGTGCACATGACCGGCCACGGGGTGCCGATCGCCATGGTGGGCGTCGTCATCAGCATCCACATCCTGGGCATGTACGCGGCGAGCCCGCTGATGGGCTGGCTCGTCGACCGGGTGGGCGCGCCGCGGGTGATCGCCCTCGGCGGCGCCATCCTGCTCGTCTCGACGCTCATCGGCGTCTTCGCGCCCGGCGATTCGATGGTGCTCATCCCGGTCGCGCTCGGATTGCTCGGGCTCGGGTGGTCGGCGGCCCTGATCGGCGGCTCGACGCTGCTCACGACGACGGTCGAGCCGGCCTCGCGCGTCGCGCTGCAGGGGGCGACGGATGCCGCGATGAACGTCGCCGCCGCGGCATCCGCCGCGCTCTCGGGTGTCGTGCTCGGGCTCGCCGGCTTCGCGGGCGTGAACGTGGTCGCGATGGTCGTGCTCGTGCCGCTGGTGGTGGCCGGCGTCGCGCTGGCGCGCCGAGCGCGCCGCGAACGCACCGCCTGAGCGGCCCGGGCGTCCGAGGCGACGACGGCGCCGATGATCGCGCTCTCACGGTCCTCCCAGTAGGCGCGAGGGAACCTCACAAGATCGCGTGATGGGCTGTGGTGTCCCCCGAAATGCCGACACGGAACAGCCCCACGCCTCGTGCCACGAAACCTCCTCCAGCCTGCCCACCGCCGCTCGACGTACCGCGCTCCCCACCCTGATGCCGCGCGCGACTTCGACCTGACGCAGCCCTCCGCCGACGTCGAGCCCGACGGCCGTCGGGGCGCGGCGCTCGCCGCGATCCGCGCCGAGCTCGACCTTCCCGAGTCCGGTGTGGTGCGGACGGCATCCGCGGAGCCGACCCGCCCCGGCGCGGCCCGGTCGACGTTCACCCCGGCCGCGCCCGGACCCCGGACCCCCATCGACTCGACCGTGCCCGATCCGGCCGAGCCGAACCCCGATGCCGCGGCCGCCGGTGCGGCGACGTCCGTCGACTCGACCGTGCCCGATCCGGCCGAGCCGACCGCCCCCGAGCCGAGCGCCGGCGACCCGGGCGCCCCCGACCCGGCCGCGCCCCACCCGGGCGGTGCGGATGCCGGCGCCCGCACCGCCGGCATCCGCGGAGTCGGCGCGAGCTTCGGGTTCCCGCGGCACCGCGCCGACCGCCGGGGCAACCGTCGCCCCTCGAGCGGCCCGCGCCGGCCCCTCCTCGTGGCGTGCGCGGCGTTCCTCCTCGGCAGCGCCGTCGGCGGCGGCGTGCTCGTGAACGGCATGGACGGCACGGCCGCGGCGAACACGTCCGCGCGGGAGGCCGCGATCGACGAGCTCGCGGCGTCCACCGGCGAGGACGACAGCGTCATCCCCCCGGTGACGACGGACGACCGCCCGGTCGTCACGACCGAGTTGTCCGCGAGCGAGGCGCCGTTCACGGGCGGCACGCGGATCACGGTCGAGGGCCGCAACCTCGACCACGTCGCCGAGGTCACCGTCGCCGGCGCCCCGGCGGAGATCGTGGAGTCCGACGCCGCCACGATCACGTTCGCCGTGCCCGCGGTCGACGACTCCGTGCGGGGCGACGCCGAGGTGGTCCTCGCGGGCGCCGACGGCTCGACCGTCGACGTCGAGGTGCCCGTGGCATCCGCCCCCGCGTCGATCACGACCTCGGTCCAGGGCATCATCGAGGCGTCCGCCCCGCTCGAGGCCCACGAGGTCGACCGCGAACCGCTCTCGATCACGTACACCGACGACCCCGGCATCGAGGCGCAGGTCTCGTACGTGCTCGCGCACTGGTCGAACTACAACACCGCCGAGTACGCCGTCCTGGGCGGCGTCGACTGCGCGAACTTCGCCAGCCAGTCGCTCATCGCGCGCGGCTGGGAGATGGACGCCGCGTGGAACTACGACCGCGGCACCGGGCAGATGACGAGCGCGTGGTCGAGCTCGACCGCGCTGCGCGACTACCTGCGCACGCGCACCGACGTCGCGACCGAGCTCACCGACGCGCAGCGCGGCGAGGTCAAGGTCGGCGACATCGCCCAGTTCGACTGGGACGGCTCGGGAGACCGCGACCACACGGCCGTCGTCACCCGGGTCGAGCACACCGACGACGGCACGAAGGTCTGGGTCGGCGGCCACACGAAGGACGCCGACTACTGGGACGTCGACGTCGCGCTCGCGACGGGCGGCGGCTCGGTGTCGTACTTCTCGCTGCGCTGAGCGCTCACCCCGCGACGATACCGGCGACGCGGTCGAACCAGCTCGCGGACTCCTCCATCGCCCGGTCGCGCAGCGCCAGCGCCGTCGTCCGGGTCGTCGCCCGGCGCTCCCAGACGCGACCGAGCGCGTCGTCTCCCTCGCCGGACGCGGCCAGGCCGAGCGGGATCACGCCGTCCTGGCCCCACCAGCCGGTCGCGCCCCGCAGCTTCACGGCGGTGTAGTCGTCGGCCGAGAGCGCGGCGACCGGGACGCCGGCAGCGGTGGCGAACACCGCCGGGTGGTAGCGACTCGTCACGAGCATCGCCGCGGCGCGCGCGAGCCGCGCCGCTGAGCGCGCGTCGCCGGGCTGGAGCACCTCGGCGGGTGAGCACATGGCGTCGCGGACGGCGGCGTGGAGCACCTCGTCGCCGGCCTCGATCCCCGGATCGAGCGAGCCGAAGTGCGGGTGGAAGCGCACGGGCGCGCCGACGCGATCCGCCACGCGGTCGAGTGCCGAGGCGAGGCCTCGGACCGTCTCGTCGCGCGGAAGGCCGCCGAGGTGGAGCGAGAGGCTGGCGAGCACGTACGGCTCCGAGCCGCCGGCGCCGGGGCCGGCGTCGAGGTCGGGGCCCGCATCGGACCGCGGGTCGCCGATCCCGAGGAAGCTCGCATCGTCGCGGGTGCCGGCGAGTCGATCGGTCGGCACGCCGAGCTCGCGCGCGAGCGCCAGCGACGCCGGTTCGCGCACGCCGACGAGCCGGGCGGATCGCAGGAGCTCGGCGACGAGCGCCCGGTCGGGCCCATCGAGCCACGGGCCGAGGGTCTGGCCGGAGACGACCAGCGGGCGTCCGAGTTCCTCCGCGATCGCGCCGAGCGCCGCGCGCTCGAAGACGTGCGTCGGCCAGTTCGACGCGAGGTTCCCCCCGCCCGCGATCACCACGGCGTCGGCCCCGGCGACGGCCTCGATCACGGCCGCAGCCGGGTCGCCGTCGGCGAGGGTCGGCGCTCCGCCCGAGGCGGACCGCACCGCCTCGAGCCGCTCATCCATCCGTGCGCGCGTTCCGCTGAAGCCGATGCGCGCGACGGCGGCGAGGTCGTACCGGTCCGCGGTCTCCTCCGGTGCGGCGGAGATCGCCGTGACCGCGTCGACGCCCCGATCGCGAAGCGCGTCGACCATGGCGTCGAACATCGCCTCGTCGCCGATGTGCATCATCCCGTCCACGACGCCGACGTCGCCGATCGCCACGATCCGCATGCGCGCCACCTCCCAGCGAACTGTCAACCGGGTGACAGGAACGTCCATTGTGCCGAAGTATCATCCAGATCGCATGCGCCGTCGACGTCGGATCCAGCCGCGTCGAGCGCCGCGGGCAGGGGGATCGCCATGGGGGTCATGACCGCACTCGACGACGTGCTCGCCGCGCCCACGATCATCGACGCGATGCGTGCGGCGGACGATCTCGCGTTCGAGGCCGGGCGCGACCCCGGCGCACGCACCATCCGGATCCTCCATCGGGTGGCACGCGGAGACGACGAGCTCGCCGCGATCGCCGCGACGCACGCGCTCGCCGGAATGCTCGACGAGGAGGCGTCCCGCGTGCTGGTCGACCTCCTGGCGGACGATCGGGAGTTCGAGCGCGAGCACGCCGCCTGGGCGCTCGGATCCGGCCTGCCTCGGCATGCGGCCGTGGGGGGCCTCCTGCGCATGGTCGTCGCCGGCGGATTCACCGGCATGCTCGCCCAGCGCACCCTCGAGCAGTGGTCGGGATTCGCCCCGGCTCCGCTCGTGGCGGGCGTCGAGGGCGGCCTGCTCGGCATCGACGATCCGGCCCGGCGGGCGCGGCTCGTCGAGACGCTGGGACTCGTCCGGGATCGGCTCGCCACCGCACCGCTGGTGCGCCTCGCCTCGGACCCGGCCGAGCCGGAGCAGGTCCGCATCGCGGCGGTCGCGGCGCTCGGCCAGCGTCCCGACCCGGTCGCGGTCACGGCGACGCTGGAGTCGATCGCCGCGGCCGGCGGAACGCTCGGTGCGGTCGCGCGCCTCGCGCTCGTCGACGTGGCCGCGACCGGACCGATCCGTTCACGAGGCGCGACGGGTGCGACGGTGGCGCAGCTGTTCCTCCACGCCGACATCGACCCGGCGATGAGCACCGCCGGCGCGGGGGACAACGGCGGCATCGCGACCCTGCTCGTCCGACTCGGCGACGCCCTCGTCCGCGATCCCGGGACCGCCGTCGACCGGGTCATCACGCTGTCGCGCGGCTCCGTCACCGGTGCCCTCGACGATCTCGTCTCCGTCGAGGCGTCGGAGCGGGGACACGAGTACGGCCGCATCCCGCTCCTGCACGACCCCGTCCCGGCCTCCGACGCGTGGCCGCTGCGCGTCGCGGCACGGCGGGGCATCCGTCGGATCCTGCGCGCCGCGGGCGGCGTCGACGTGCTCCACCTGCGGATGGCCGACGTCGGGAGCCTCGCCGCGGCGGACGTGGCACGCGAGCTCGGCACGCCGGTGGTCTTCACGCTCGCACCCGATCCGCACGCGGTGATCGACTCGCTCGACCGGTCGGGCCGCGTCGGTCGTGGCGACTTCGGCCGGGTCGACCTGGTGGAGCACTTCTGGTTCCGCACCCGGCTGGTCCACCGGCTGGCCGCCAACGCCGCGCACACGGTGCTGTTCCCGCGACCGCGGCTCGAGGAGGACCTGCGTCGCCTCCTCGGAGTCGACTCCTCCTCGGACGACGGACGGCGCACCGTCGTGCCGGAGGGCGTCGACGCCCCCGCGATCGACCGCGCTGTGGCCGAGGCGGAGGCCTACCGTCACGACACGGGCGCGTCGCCCGCGCTCGACGAGCTCCGCGACCTCGTCGACGGGCTTGCCCCCGAACGTCGCGGCCTGCCTCTGATCCTGAGCGTCGGCCGCCTGCACCGCGTGAAGGGGATGGCCTCGCTCGTGGAGGCGTGGGCGGCCTCGTCGATCGCGTCGCAGGCGAACCTCCTGCTGGTCGGCGGCGACCTCGACTCGCCCTCGGAGGACGAGCGCGAGCAGCTCGATCGGATCGACGCCCTCGTGCCGGCGGCCGAGCGGGCGCATCGCGGGCTCCTGATGCCGGGCCACCGGCCCAACGACGTCGTCGCACGCTGGCTCGCGGGAGCCCGGCTCGGGGTGCCGCGGGCGGTCGCTCCCGGCGGCGTCTACGTGTGCGCCAGCCTGAAGGAGGAGTTCGGCATCGCGCTGCTCGAGGCGATGGCGGCCGGGCTGTTCGTAGTCGCGCCCGACGGCGGCGGACCGGCGACCTACGTCGACGACGGCGAGACGGGCATCCTCACGGCCACGTGGGATGTCGCGCAGCTGGGCTCCGCGGTGGATGCGGCGGTGACCGCGGCACGGGCCGAACCCGACGACCGACGGGCGGAGCGCTCGCGCACCGTGGTCCGCGAGCGCTTCACGGTCCAGCGGATGGCCGAGGCCCTCGGCGGCGTGTACCGGACCGTCGCGCGCGACGAGGCGGGCCTGCTCGAATCCGCGGAGCGCGCGCGATGACGCTCCTCGTGATCAGCCCCGACTACGCGTCCCACCTGCTCCCGCTCGCGACGCTCGCGACGGCGTGGCGGGACCGCGGCGAACGCGTCGTGGTCGCGAGCGGACCGGCGACCGCCGGCATCGTCGGGGCGTTCGGGTTCGAGCGCCGTGACCTCCGACTGGGGCGCGGCTCCAATCCGGGCGTCATCGCCGCGGGGGAGCAGCCGCCCGACGAGGGCGCGTCGCTCCGCGGCTTCTTCCGCGCCACCGAGGAGGGTGCGCTGGCGACGCTCGGCTACCAGGCGCGGGAGCGGCTCACCGACCTGATGTGGGACCCGGTCGGCCGTGCCGCGGAGACCGCGCGGATCGTCGACGACCTCGCTCCCGACCAGGTGCTCGTCGACCACCTCGCGTTCAGCGCGCGACTCGGGCTGCTGGGCGCGGGCACGCCCCACGGCGACGTCGTGCTGGGCCATCCGAGTGCCCTGCCGGTGGGGACAGAGGTCTACGGCCTGCCACCGGCGTGGCCCTCGGCGTTCGACCCCGATCCCGGCGGGCTCGAGGCGTTGGAGCACCTGTGCCGAACCGTCGCGGAGCGGTTCACCGGCGAGTGGAATCGCGCGGCGAGCACCCTCGACCCGGGCCATCGCGCCGTCGACGACGCGTTCGCCGAGCACGGCCCGCTCGTGCTGTACAACTACCCCTCCGAGCTGGTGGACGACGCCCGGCGACGCCTCCTCCCGCCTCACCGGTTCCTCGGTTCGGCACGACGCGACGAGGCGGAGGACGCGGAGGTCGAGGCGTGGCTCGAGCACCGTCGGTCCTTCGTCTACGTGAGCTTCGGGAGCTTCCTCTCGGTCCGCGGCGACGTCCTCGCGCGGGTCGCCGACGCGCTCCGCATGATCGGCGCGACCGCGGCCGTCGCGACGGGGTCGACCGACGCGGGGGAACTCGGCGACCTGCCGCGCGACTGGCTGGTGCGCGACTACCTGCCCCAGGTGCGGCTGCTGGGCGCGGCGGCCGCGGCCGTCACGCACGGCGGCAACAACTCCGTGACCGAGGCGATCGGGTCGGGCGTGCCCCTGGTGGTCCTGCCGTTCTCGACCGACCAGTTCGCCGGTGCCGCCGCGGTGGAGTGGGCGGGCTTCGGCGAGGCCCTGGATCCGAACGGCGCGACCACGGAGGAACTCGCGGGCGCCCTCCGCCGCGTGCTCGACCTTCCCGCAGACGCTCGTCGGAGTCTCGACGCCGTCGCTGCGGCTCAGGCCGCGAGGCCCGGGCCCGAGGTCGCGTTCGAGGCCCTCACGGCCAGGCCCTCGGCGACGAGCGCGGTCATCTCGTCGACGTCGCAGAATGCGTCGCGATAACGCCCCATCAGTGCGGCGTTCCGGTCGTACTGCGCTCCGGCGCGCACCTCGGGCTCGTGCGAGAGCGCGTAGACGGTGCCCCCGTGCCGCTGCGGTGGTGCGCCGAGGAGGGTCTCGTGCGCGAGCCGCCAGGCGGAGTCCTCGAACCCCCACCCCCGGAACCGCTCGTCCTGCCCGCCGTGCGCCGCCCACGTCCGCGCCGTCGTGACGTAGACCCCGGAGCAGGCCCCGTCGACGACCACGTGCGAGCAGTCGGCCGGCGAGACGCCGGTGGCGAGTTCGGCGGTGCCCTCGGGCCCGAGCCAGCGGTACGTCGTGTAGGGCAGGTGCACCCGCCCGCTCGTGCGAGCTGCCGCGATCGCCTCCCGAAGCGTCGCCGCCTCGGGCAGGGTGTCGGCGTCGTTGATGACGACGACGTCGTCGGGGTCGGCGAGTCGGGCGACGGCGAGGTTGCGCGTGCGCGCCAGCACGAACACGTCGTCGTCGCTGTCGATCGTCTCGATGCGGAACTCCGGCAGCTCGGTCCGGTACCAGGCGAGGACGCGGTCGAACGAGGGGATCCGCGACGGCGCCGGACGCCAGGGGATCACGACGAGGTTGGTCACGACGTCATGCTAGGCACGGCGGCAGCGCCGCGCCCCGGCTTGACAGGGACGCGGCGGTGCGCTTGCCCGGGCGCGCGCCCGCCTACGCCGAGCCGAGCGCCGCGTCGACGATCCGCTTGGCCTCGGCCTGCACCTCGGCGAGGTGCTCCGGGCCGCTGAACGACTCCGCGTAGATCTTGTAGACGTCTTCGGTGCCGCTCGGCCGCGCCGCGAACCACGCGTGCTCCGTCGCGACCTTCACACCGCCGACGGCGGCCCCGTTGCCCGGTGCGTGCGAGAGCTTCGCCGTGATCGGCTCGCCCGCGAGCTCGGTCGCCGAGATCGCGTCGCCGTCGAGCTTGCCGAGCGCGGACTTCTGCGCAGCGGATGCCGCGGCATCCGTGCGCTCGTAGGCCGGCGCGCCGAAGCGCTCGACGAGTTCGGCGTACAGCTCGCTCGGCGACTTGCCCGTCACCGCGCGGATCTCGGAGGCCAGCAGGCACAGCAGGATGCCGTCCTTGTCGGTCGTCCAGACGGTGCCGTCCTTGCGGAGGAACGACGCCCCCGCGCTCTCCTCGCCGCCGAACGCGACCGAGCCGTCGATGAGGCCGGGCACGAACCACTTGAAGCCGACCGGAACCTCCCAGAGGCGGCGGCCGAGCGACTCTGCGACGCGGTCGATCATCGAGCTCGAGACGAGCGTCTTGCCGATCGCGGCATCCGCCGGCCAGTCGGGCCGGTGCGTGTAGAGGTACTCGATCGCGACCGCGAGGTAGTGGTTCGGGTTCATCAGGCCGCCGTCGGGCGTGACGATGCCGTGGCGGTCGGCGTCGGCGTCGTTGCCGGTGAGGATGTCGTACCCCTCGCGGTTCGCGAGCACCGAGGCCATCGCGTTGGGGCTCGACGGGTCCATGCGGATCTTGCCGTCCCAGTCGAGGGTCATGAACGACCAGCGCGTGTCGACCTTCTCGTTCACGACCGTGAGGTCGATGCCGTAGCGGTCGCGGATCGCGCCCCAGTAGCCGACCGACGCGCCGCCCAGCGGGTCGGCGCCGATCCTGATGCCGCTCGCCCTGATCGCGTCGAAGTCGATGATGCTCGCCAGGTCGTCGACGTAGCGGCCGCGGAAGTCGTAGGTCTCGACCGCGCTCGGCTCGGCCTGGTTCACATCGCGGCACCCGTCTGCGATGAGCTCGTTGGCGCGGTTCGCGATCCAGCTGGTGGCGTCCGAGTCGGCCGGGCCGCCGTGCGGCGGGTTGTACTTGAAGCCGCCGTCCTGCGGCGGGTTGTGGCTCGGGGTGATGACGATGCCGTCGGCCTCGCCCTCGGCGCGGCGCTCGGGGTCGTTGTTCCAGCTGAGGATCGCGTGGCTGAGCGCCGGCGTCGGCACGTAGTCGTCGTACTCGTCGGTGAGCACGCGCACGCCGTTGGCGACGAGCACGTCGAGCGCCGTCGTCTGGGCGGGGCCGCTCAGTGCGTGCGTGTCGGCGCCGATGAACAGCGGGCCGGTGATGCCCTGCCCCGCGCGGTACTCGACGATGGCCTGCGTGATCGCGAGGATGTGGTCCTCGTTGAACGCGGTGTTCAGCGACGAGCCGCGGTGGCCCGAGGTGCCGAAGACGACCCGCTGCTCGGGGATCGAGGCATCCGGATGCAGGTCGTAGTAGGCCCTCAGCAGGGCCTCCACGTCGATCAGGTCGGATTCGGTCGCCGGGGTTCCCGCTCGCTCGTGCATGCCCCAAGTCTGCCGCGCACGCCTGCCGCGCGACACCCCCTCTCGGCGGGCTCGGAGGTCAGGCGAGGGCCCCGATCGCGGTGGCGATCGAGTGGATCGCGAGCCCGGCCAGCGCCCCGACGACCGTGCCGTTGATGCGGATGTACTGCAGGTCGCGCCCGACCTGCAGCTCGATCTTCTGGGTCGTCTCGGTCGGGTCCCACCGCTCCACGGTCTCGGTGATGACCCCCGCGATCTCGTGGCGGTACTTGCCGACGACGTAGGCCGCGGCATCCGTCACCCAGACGTCGACCTTCGCGGCGAGCTCCTCGTCGGCGGCGAGGCGGGTGCCGACCTCGATGAGCGCCGAGCGCACGCCGGTGCGCAGCTCGCTCGCCGGGTCCTCGAGCGACGCGGCGATCGAGACCTTGACCGAGTCCCACACCTCGCCCGCGAACTCGCGCAGGCGAGGGCTCTCGACGAGGTCGAGCTTCAGCCGCTCGATGCGCTCGATCATCGCCGGGTCGTGCTGGAGGTCGTCGGCGACCTCGGCCAGCCAGCGGTCGATCGCGAGGCGCAGCGGATGCCGCGGCTCGTCGCGCACGGACCTGGCGAACGCGAGCACCTCACGGTAGGCCCGGTCGTCGACGAGCCCGCCGACGAAGCCCGGCACCCACTTCGGCAGCCGGCTGGAGACCATGGTGCCGAACGCCTCCGGGTGCGCGGCCAGCCACGTCTCGACCTTCTCGAGCACGGCGTCGACCGCCGCGCGCTGCTGGTCGGCGGCGACGAGCCTGGCGCCGACCCGTCCGATCGCGGGCCCCCACTCCGGCTCCAGCAGGTGCCGTCGGGCGAGCTGCTCGATGACGTCCGCCACGTCGTCGTCGCCGAGGAGCGAGAGCACGCCGCGTCCGGCGACGGAGGCCTCGGCGGTCACCCGCTCGGCGTTCTCGGGCTCTCGCAGCCACTCGCCGAGTCGCCGGGCGACGCCCATCGAGCGCAGCTTGCCGGTGACGACGGCCTCGGAGAGGAACTCATCCTCGACGAAGGCGCCCAGGGTCGCGCCGATCTCGTCCTTCCGGCGCGGGATGATCGCCGTGTGCGGGATCGGCAGCCCGAGCGGATGCCGGAACAGCGCCGTGACCGCGAACCAGTCGGCGATCGCGCCGACCATCGCGCCCTCGGCCGCGGCGCGCACGAAGCCCATCCAGGGCATGCTCTCCTGGAGGGGGAAGGCGACCGCGAAGACCGCGGCGGCCACGAGCAGCAGGCCGAGGGCGATGCGCTTCATGCGACGCAGGGCGATGCGCCGCTCCTCGTCGGTCGGCACCGCGCGGCGCGCCGCCGCGGCATCCGTCGTCGTCATGTCGCCCCCGCCCCGACTCGTCAGGTCTCGCGTCGCCTCGCTCCCGTGCGAGCGTCCAGAATTCAGGATCGGCTGACGACCAGCCTGCGCGCAATCCAGGACGCGGACGAGGGGGCACGCGGTGGGGCGCCGATTCGCCTCGTGCCCGGCCCGGACCGAGCCCGCCCATCCTGAATCCTGCGCGCGCGTCCCGAGGTGACGCGCCCGGCCGTCCCGAATTCAGACCGAGGTCATGCGTGGACCTCGCGCCGTAGGCTTGCGGCATGACGGATGCCGCCCACCCACACCCCGACGAGACGTACTCGTACCTCGGGCCGGCCGGCACGTTCACCGAGGCCGCGCTCAAGCAGGTGCCCGAGGCGGCGGGCAAGCACTGGCGCAGCGTCAACAACGTGGGGGAGGCCCTCGCCGACGTCGTCGACGGGCGCTCCACCGCCGCGATGATCGCGATCGAGAACTCGGTCGACGGCGGCGTGTCTGCCACGCAGGACGCGCTCGCGACCGTCGCCGGCCTCCGCATCGTCGGCGAGTACCTCGTGCCCGTGAACTTCGTGCTCGTCGCGCGCCCCGGCACGCGGCTCGACGAGGTCCGCGTCGTCAACGCCCACCCGGTGGCCTACGCGCAGTCGCGCGGATGGCTCGAGCGCGAACTCCCCGACCACGCCCACCTGCCCGCGACGAGCAACGTCCAGGCCGCGGCATCCCTCTTCGAGAACGGCCTGGCGGATGCCGCGGTCGCCCCGCCCGGCATCGTCGACCACCTCGACGTCGAGGTGCTGGCCGAGTCGATCGGCGACAACCCGAACGCCATGACCCGGTTCGTGCTGGTCAGCCGGTCGCGGCGGATCCCGGCGCGCACCGGTGCCGACAAGACGAGCGTCATCGTCGAACTGCCCGACGACGAGCCGGGCTCGCTGCTGGCGATGCTCGAGCAGTTCTCGACGCGCGGCGTCAACATGTCGCTCCTGCAGTCGCGCCCGATCGGCGACGAGATGGGCCGCTACCGGTTCGTCATCGACCTCGACGGCCACGTCGAGGACGAGCGCGTGTACGACTCGCTGCTCGGCCTCCGCCGCTTCAGTCCGAAGGTGATCTTCCTCGGCTCCTACCCACGCGCCGACCGCCGCGAGGTCGAGTACCACTCGAAGTACGACGACGAGATCTTCATCGAGGCGCGCGACTGGCTGCGCGGCATCCTGAGCGGGGAACCCGAGGAGGACTGACGGTCATGACCGACCAGCCCGGGCGCGACATCGACCCGCGGTACGACCCGCGCTTCCAGCGAGGCTGGGACGGGTCTGCGGATGCCGGGGTGCCGCGACAGCCCGAGGAGGTCCGCGATCAGGACCCCGGGCCGCCGCCGGTCGCCGCGCCGACCGATGATCCGACCGGCGACGCCGCGGGGATGTCGGTCGCTGCCGGAGTGGACGAGGGCCGCGGCGGGCCGCAGGCGCTCCCACCGGCGACGTCCGAGGCGGTCACGTCGGCCTCGGCCTCGGTGGCCTCGGAGCCGACCGGGGACTCGGAGCCCACCGACGTGCCGGGCCCCCTCGCCCCGAGCGGAGCCGCCCGGGTGCCCGGACGCCCCGTCCGGCAGGCGGAGGCCGACCGCATCATGCGCGTCGCCTTCGGCGTCGCCTGGGGTGTGGCCGCGCTCGCGCTGCTGATCGGGATGTGGTCGGTCTCCGTCGTCGTGGACCAGGGCCCGTTCGGCGCGCCGGGGCAGGGCTCGGGCGACATGACGATGCGGGCGTTCGCCTATTCCGCCGGTCCGGCCCTGCTCGGTTCGGCGGTCACCGGAATCGCGGTGCTGACCGTCGCCGACGGCATCCGACGGACCCGGCGCCCCGTCACGCGAACCAGCCGGACGTCCGCGACCGGAGCCCGCTGATGGAGGTCCGTCGGGCGATCCTCTCGCCGAACGTCATCGCGCTCGTCGTCCTCGGCGTGCTCGGGCTCGTCGTGCTCTGGGTCATGACCTCGTGGCTCGTCGAACTCGACTCGGGCGCGATCTTCGACGACACCGACCGAGACGCGCAGCGGCGCTACTACCTGATGTCCACGCTGCCGTACATGCTCTCCGGGGCTGCGGTCTCGGCCCTGCTCGCCAGCCTGCTCGGGCTGCCGCTGCTCATCGGCGCCCGGCTCGTCGCGATCAGGCAGGAGCCGACGGCGACGTCCACGAGTCCGTGACGCGCACGACGAGCGCCTTCGGGTCGATCGTGAAGCGGGCCGCGGGGAGCTAGCGTTCGGCGGCGCCCGGCTCGGGATCGGGTCCGGCGCCCGGGTCGGCGTCCTCGCCCGACGTCGGCTCATCCGGGTCGGGCTGCGTCGCCATCGCCTTCCGCGCTTCGACCTCGGCCAGCTCGAGCTCGGACGTCGCGAGCTCCTCGTGCGGTTCCCGTTCCGACGGTCGGTCTCCGCTCGCCGACGGTGCGACGGTGCGCTTGCCGACTCCGCCGGTCGTCCGCCCGGCACCCTGCTCGGACACGCGGACGATGAGCGCCTTCGGGTCGATCACGAACCGTGCCGCGGTGATCGTGCCCATCTCCTCGCCGTCGATCTCGAACTCCTGCGCCTCGCCGTCGATGATCACGTCGATCGAGTTGCCGCTCGAGTAGACGACCTCGCGGCCCTTGTTGCCGCCGGTGAGGTCGATGAGCTGGCGGCCGAGCGCCGTCTTGCGCAGCACCCGGTTCTCCCACGCGATCTTGCGCCAGACCAGCAACCATCCCCAGAAGTTCTTCGGCTGCAGCCGGACGACGTCGAGACGCCCGTCGTCGATCTCGGCGTCGGGGATCAGCTCGATGTTGCCGGGCAGGTAGCCGAGGTTCGCCACCAGCATGCTCGCGACCCTCGAGCGGTGCGTGCGCCCGCCGTCCATGCGGTGCGCCACCCTGAACGGCTCGGAGTTCGGGATGGCCCGGATTCCCGCGTCGACGTAGGCGAGCCATCCGACGCGCTTCTTCAGCTCGGGGTCGGTGTTCGCGATCATCGCCGCGTCGAAGCCGATGCCGCTCATCACGAGCGACACCTCGCTCTCGGTCGAACCGTCGGCACGGCGCACCTTGACCCGGAGCACGTCGACGGCGCGGTCGGTCCCGGTGAAGGCGAGCTTCGCTGCGCCGGGGACGTCGTTCACGGGGATCCCGATGTTGCGCGCGAACAGGTTGCCCGTGCCGAGCGGCACGATGCCGACCGGGATCTTCTCGCCCTGGAGCCCCTCGGCGACCGCGCGGGCCGTGCCGTCGCCGCCCGCGGCGATGATCAGGTCGACGCCGGCCTCGACCGCTTCCTTGGCCTGCCCGGTGCCGGGGTCGTCCTCCTGGGTCTCGATCCAGAGCGTGTCGGAGAACCCGTGCTCGCCCTCGAGCTCGTGCACCGCCGTGCGGAGCTGATCGATGCCCTGCTTCACCGGATTGAAGATGACCGCGACGCGCTTGGTTCCGCCGCCGGCATCCGCCTGATTCCCATCGACCCCGCTCATGGGTCGAATCTAGGGCATCGCGCCTGTGCGGATGCCGGTGGATGCCGGCGTGCGTCGGAAGGGGCGCCGGGGGCCCTGACTAGACTGGCTCGGGTGATCGACCCCGTGCTGCTCCGCGAGAACCCCGACCTGGTCAAGCGATCGCAGGAGGCGCGCGGCGAGTCCCCGGCCTTCGTCGACGACGCCGTCGCCGCCGATGCCGCCCGCCGAGCCGCGATCTCCGCATTCGAGTCGCTCCGCGCCGAGCAGAACGCGTTCGGCAAGCAGGTCGCGAAGGCGCCCAAGGAGGAGAAGGCCGCGCTGGTCGCCCAGGCGCAGGAGCTCGCGGCGAAGGTCAAGCAGGCCAACGCGGATGCCTCGGCCGCCGAGGACGCGTTCGCCACCGCGGTGCAGCGCATCGGCAACGTCGTCATCGAGGGCGTTCCCGTCGGCGGCGAGGAGGACTTCGAGGTCCTCCGCGAGGTGGGCGAGATCCCGGCGTTCGGCTTCGAGCCGCGCGATCACCTCGAGATCGGCGAGCTGCTCGACGGCATCGACATGGCCAGGGGTGCCAAGGTGTCCGGGGCCCGGTTCCACTTCCTCAAGGGCGTCGGCGCGCGCCTGCAGCTCGCGATCATGAACATGGGGCTCGACAAGGCGATCGGCAACGGCTTCACGCCGCTCATCACCCCGACGCTCGTTCGCCCGGAGATCATGCAGGGCACCGGCTTCCTCGGCGCGCACGCCGAGGAGGTCTACCACCTGCCCGCCGACGACCTGTACCTCACCGGCACGAGCGAGGTCGCGCTCGCCGGGTACCACGCCGACGAGATCCTCGACCTCTCGGCCGGTCCGATCCGCTACGCGGGCTGGTCGACCTGCTACCGCCGCGAGGCCGGCAGCCACGGAAAGGACACGCGCGGCATCATCCGCGTGCACCAGTTCGACAAGCTCGAGATGTTCAGCTACGTCGACCCCGCCGACGCGGAGGAGGAGCACGAACGGCTCCTCGCCTGGCAGGAGGAGATGCTGCAGGCGCTCGGCCTCGCCTACCGCGTCATCGACGTCGCCGCCGGCGACCTCGGCTCGAGCGCGGCGCGCAAGTTCGACGTCGAGGCCTGGGTGCCGACCCAGCAGGCGTTCCGCGAGCTCACGTCGACGTCGAACTGCACCACGTTCCAGGCGCGCCGCCTCGACATCCGCCACCGCACCGAGAGCGGGAAGACGGCGCCCGTCGCGACGCTGAACGGCACGCTCGCGACGACCCGGTGGATCGTCGCGATCCTCGAGACGCACCAGCAGGCCGACGGCTCGGTGGTGGTGCCCGACGGGCTCCGGAGCTGGCTCGGCGGCCTCGAGGTGCTCCGCCCCGTCGAGCGATGATCGCCGCTGCCGACGAGCGCTGGTTCGTCGCCCTCGACGTCGACGGCACCATCATGCACGAGGACGAGTCGATCGATCCGGTGGTGGTCGACGCCGTGGCGTCCGCCGTCGCCCGCGGCCATGTCGTCACGCTCGCCACCGGACGCTCCTGGTCGACGACGCGGCCCGTGCTCGAGCACCTCGGCCTCGAGCCCGAGTACGTCGTGACCGCGAACGGCGCCATCACGATGCGCCGCGACCCGTCGTCGCCAGACGGGTGGACCCAGGCGCACGTCGAGACGTTCGACCCGACCGACGTGCTGCTGCGCATCCGCGACGAGCTCCCGAGCGGCCGGTTCCTCGTCGAGCTCGCCGACGGCTTCCGGCTGTTCACCCGCGGAATGTCCGACTGGAACCTCCAGCGGGCGCGCGAGGTGGAGTTCGACGGACTGCTCGGCCAGCCTGCGACCCGTGTCGTCGCGACCTCGGTCGATCACGGCCTCGACGAGTTCTTCGGCCTGGTCGAGCGCATGGGGCTGCACCACGTCAGCTACGCGATCGGCTGGACCGCGTGGCTCGACATCGCCCCCGACGGGGTGAACAAGGCCACCGCCCTCGAGCGGGTGCGCGGATGGCTCGGGGTGCCGCTGCGGCGCGTCATCGCCGTCGGCGACGGGCGGAACGACATCGAGATGTTCCACTGGGCCGGCGCCGCAGGCCGCGCGGTCGCGATGGGCCAGGCGCCGGCCGAGGTCGCCGCCGCCGCGCACGAGCGCACCGGCAGGATCGAGGAGGCGGGACTCGCGCCAGTGCTCGACTCGCTCCCCTGAGTCGTGCTCGCGGCCCGTTGCAGCGACCCGCGGGGCCATGTTCCCGCCCTGATCAGGGCCGACGTGGTTAGGATCGCCAACGGGGGGCCGCGTGAGCGATCTGATCGACGCACCGCAGGACGGCACGCCGACGGATGACGACGGCGTGCCCGACGGCCATGTCCGGCTGCCCGCCGTCATCCCGCCCCCAGCGCCGCCGGCATCACGGCTGCCGCCCGTGCTCACCGACGCGGCGGTGCCGCCCGCCCATCACGGGAGGCTCCGGCGCCGCAGCGCCGTGCGGGCCGTGGTCGGCGCCGTCGGCGCGACGCTCGCGGTGCTGCTGGTGGCGATGGGCGTGATCGCCGCCTACGCGGTGAGTTCGATCGTCACGCCGGTCGCGGCGAAGCCGAGCGTGAAGTTCGAGAGCGAGCAGGTGCTCGAGAGCGTGCCCGACATCGGCGCGATGGAGGGAGGCCTCAACTTCCTGCTCGTCGGCAGCGACAAGCGGCCCTCGAACGGCGCGTTCGGCGACCCCGACATCGAGTCCGGCGTCCTGAACGACGTGACGATGCTCCTGCACATCTCCCAGGACCACCAGCACGCCGAGGTGGTGAGCTTCCCGCGCGACATGCTCGTCGACGTCCCCGAGTGCCCCGATCCCGAGGATCCGGAGGGCTTCGGCTACTCCGCGCGGTACGGCGTGAAGATCAACACGATCCTCAACGACGGCGGGATGGGCTGCATCGCGACGACGCTGGAGCAGATGCTCGGCATCACCATCCCGGTCGGCGGGGTGGTGGAGTTCGACGGCGTCGCAGCGCTGTCGGAGGCCGTCGGCGGCGTCGAGGTCTGCGTCGTCGACCCGATCTACGACGCCTACACCGGCCTCGCGCTCGACGCCGGTTCGCACGCCATCAAGGGGTACGAGGCGCTTGCGTTCCTCCGCACCCGGCACGCCGTCGGCGACGGCAGCGACCTCGCCCGCATCTCGAGCCAGCAGTCGTTCCTCGCCTCGCTCGCGCGCACGCTCCAGTCGGCTGGGACGCTCGGCGACCCCGTGAAGCTCTACGGCATCGCGCGAGCCGTCGTCACGAACATGACGCTCTCCTCCGGGCTGCAGGACCTCGGGCGCCTGGTCTCCGTCGCCCGCGCGCTGCAGTCGACCGACCTCGACCGGATCGCCTTCATCCAGTACCCGACCGTCTACACGGAGGACCTGAGCGCGGTCGTCCCGGCGGAGTCCGCGAGCGTCGTCGCCGCCGCCCTGCAGCAGGACGTCGCCGTGCAATTCGATCCGACGGCGACCGACGGCACCCCGTTCGGGACGGTCGATCCGAACGACACGGAACTCCCCGAGGAGCCCGTCGCCGAGCCGTCCGACACACCCGAGGCGAGCGAGCCGGCCGCCCCCTCCGGCACGGCGACGCCCGAGCCGACGCCCGAGCCGACGGCCGAGGCGCTCCCGGGCAACGTGAGCGGGCAGACCGCGGCCGAGGTGCGCTGCGCGGCGGCGAATACGGGCTGATCCGGTGTTTCGCGCCCCCGCCCGCCGGGATGGTTCAGGGCGCTCACAGCCGGGACGTGGAAACCTGTTCCGAATACGGTTCGGCTAGAATCGGGGCCTGCCCAGCCCGTCGACGTGCCGCGGAAACGCGGTCCGACGGCGTGCCGGGCGAGGAGGGCTGTCCGAGCGGCCGATGGAGCTGGTCTTGAAAACCAGTGGGCAGCAATGCCTCGTGGGTTCGAATCCCACGCCCTCCGCCGAAAGCCCCAGGAACGAGACCGACCGAGATCCGAGAGGAGACCGCGTGAGCCGCCCCTCCCCGCAGGCCAGCTCCCGACCCGCCGCCTCGAGCACGCGCCACGGGCGCCTCCGGCGGAACGGCGTCATCGGAACGGTCACGAAGGCACTCGCCTCGGTCGTCGCTGTGGTCCTCACCTCGGGTGCCGCCGTCGCCGCCTATGCGGCGTTCGACCTCGCCGCGACCGCGAAGCCGACGGTCACGCTGGGCAACGAGGACATCCTCGATGGGGTGCCCGACGTGGGCGCCATCGAGGGCGGGGTGAACCTGCTCGTGATCGGCAGCGACAGCCGTCAGGGCCAGGGCATGCAGTTCGGTGATCCCGACGTGGAGACCGCGGTCCTCAACGACGTGACCATGCTCATGCACATCTCCGAGGACCACTCGCACGCCGAGGTCATCAGCTTCCCCCGCGACATGCTCGTCGACGTTCCGGCCGGCTGCACCGACCCCGAGACGAACGAGGAGGTCTGGGAGCAGTACGACGTCAAGATCAACTCGGTGCTCTCGTACGGGGGCATGCCGTGCGTCGTGAAGACCGTGGAGCAGCTGACGGGCGTGCCGATCCTGTTCGCGAGTGTCGTGCAGTTCATGGGTGTCGCCGGACTCTCGGAGGCCGTGGGCGGCGTCGAGGTCTGCGTGGCGGAGCCGATCGAAGACGAGTACACCGGCACCTTCCTCGATGCCGGCACGCATTCGCTGGCGGGCATGGAGGCCCTGCAGTTCCTCCGCACCCGTCACGGGGTGGGCGACGGCTCGGACCTCGGCCGCATCTCGAACCAGCAGGTGTTCCTGTCGGCCCTCGCGCGCAAGCTGCAGAGCGACGGCACCTACACCGATCCCGTCAAGCTGTACGGCATCGCGAAGGCCGCCCTGGCGAACATGCAGCTCTCCGACAGCCTCACCGACCCGGCACGCATGGTCTCGATCGCGAAGGCGCTGAAGGACACCGATCTCTCCAAGATCGCGTTCATCCAGTACCCGACGGGCTACGTCGACGGCGGCGGTGCGGTCGCGCCGACCGAGTCGGCCTCCCTCGTGAACCAGGCGCTGCAGAACGACACCCCGGTCCTGCTCGACCCGAACGCGTCGGAGGACGTGTCGTTCGCCTCCGCCGGCGACCCGAACGCGACGCCGACCGAGGAGCCGGCCGCCGAGACGCCCACGGAGGAGACTCCCGCCGAGGAGCTGGCGACCGAGGCGCCCGCCGAGACGACGGCGCCCGAGCCGACGGAACAGGCGCTGCCGAGCGACGTCACCGGTCAGACCGCCGCCGAGACCCGCTGTTCCGCGGGGCGGACGCTCGCCGACCAGTAGCCGGGCGCCGCGCAACGCGGCATCCGCACCCGCCGAATCGTGTTTTCGGCGGGATGGCGGTTATGATGGCAGTCGCGTTCGCCTTCGGGTGTCCGCGAGGAGACGTCGCATAGTCCGGTCGAGTGCACCACCCTGCTAAGGTGGAGTCCCCGTAAGGGGACCGCGGGTTCAAATCCCGCCGTCTCCGCTCCGAGTTCCGAACCGAACGGTCGCGTGCATCGCGGCCGTTTCGCGTTTCCGGGACGTCTCCGCTGTTACGCCGCGGGACGCCGGCGCCGGGCGCCGCGCACCGCGCCGGATAGCGTCGAACGGGTCAGTGCCACCGATCCGTGGAGCCGCCCGCATGCTGCATCCCGCACCCTCGACCGCGCCTGCCGCGGCCGCCCGCACGCCCGCGATCACGACCCTGGCTGCCGAGTCGGCCGCGATCGCGCCGAGCCCGGCCTTCGCTGCGCAGGCCAACGCCGACGAGGCCTTCGTCGAGGCCGCCCGTGCCGACCCCGTGGCGTTCTGGGCGCGCGAGGCCGAGCGACTGGAATGGGCGACCCCGTGGCACACCGCCCACGAGTGGCGGCCGACGGATGCCGCGGGGCGGTCGATCCCCGAGGCGACGTGGTTCGCGGGCGGCCGGCTCAACGCGGCGGTGAACTGCGTCGACCGACACGTCGCGGCCGGTCGCGGTGGGAAGGTCGCGTTCCACTTCGAGGGCGAGCGCGGCGATCGGCGCACGGTGACCTACGCCGAGCTCGAGCGCGAGGTGGCACGCGCGGCGAACGCGCTCGCCGCGCTCGGCGTGGGGAAGGGCGACCGCGTCGTGCTCTACCTGCCCGTGCTCGTCGAGACGGTCGTGGCGACGCTCGCGGTCGCGCGGCTGGGCGCCGTCCACTCGCTCGTGTTCGGCGGGTTCTCGGCCGAGGCGCTGCGGTTCCGCGTCGCGGACACGGGCGCGAAGGTCGTGATCACGAGCGACGGGCAGTTCCGGCGCGGCGAGGCCGTGGCGGTGAAGGCCGCAGTCGACGAGGCGGTCGAGGGGCTCGAGCACGTGGAGCACGTCCTCGTCGTGCAACGGACGGGCGATGAGACGCCGGAGATCCCCTGGACCCCGGGGCGCGACGTCTGGTGGCACGACACGGTCGACGTGGCATCCGCTCACCACCGGGCCGAGGCGTTCGACGCCGAGACGCCCCTGTTCATCATCTACACGTCGGGCACGACGGGGCGCCCGAAGGGGCTGGTGCACACGACGGGCGGGTACCTCACGCACGTCGCGAGCACGTTCCACTCGGTGTTCGACGCGAAGCCGGACGACGTCTACTGGTGCACGGCCGATCTCGCGTGGGTCACGGCGCACAGCTACGTGCTCTACGGTCCGCTCGCGAACGGCGTCACGAGCGTGATCTTCGAGGGCACCCCGAATACGCCGCACCCCGGCCGCCACTTCGAGATCATCGAGCGCTACGGCGTGACGACGTACTACACGGCACCGACCCTGATCCGGTCGTTCATGGGCTGGTTTCCCGCCGGTGTGCCGGGCGAGTACGACCGATCGAGCATCCGCCTGCTCGGGTCCGTCGGCGAGGCGATCAACCCGGCGGCGTGGGAGTGGTTCCGGCGGGAGGTGGGCGGCGGCGACGCCCCGATCGTCGACACGTGGTGGCAGTCCGAGACGGGCGGTGCCGTGATGGCGCCGCTGCCCGGGCTCTCGCACCTGAAGCCCGGGTCGGCGCTGCGTGCCCTGCCGGGGCTCACGACGCGCGTCGTCGACGAACTCGGCGACGACGTCGCGCCCGGCGAGGGCGGGTACCTCGTGATCGACGGCACGTGGCCGGGCATGGCGCGGACGGTCTGGGGCGATGCCGAGCGCTACCGCGATTCGTACTGGGCGCGGTTCGCCGCGCGCGGCTACTTCTTCTCGGGTGACGGCGCGCGCGTCGACGGCGACGGCGACATCTGGCTGCTCGGCCGGGTGGACGACGTGATCAACGTCTCCGGGCACCGTCTCTCGACGATCGAGATCGAGTCCGCGCTCGTCGGGCACCCCGACGTCACCGAGGCCGGCGTCGTGGGCGTGACCGACGAGCGCACGGGCGAGGCGGTCGCCGCATTCGTCGTCGGCGACGGCCCGGGCGGCGGCGATGGCGTCGGCGCGGATGCCGCGGCTCGGGCCGCCGCCCTCAGGGCCCACGTCGCGGCGGCCATCGGGCCGATCGCGAAGCCCCGCGACATCCACTTCGTGCCCGACCTGCCGAAGACCCGCTCGGGCAAGATCATGCGGCGCCTCCTCGTCGACCTCGCCGAGAGGCGCCCGCTGGGGGACACGACCTCGTTGCAGGATGCCGCGGTGCCCGCCAGGATCGCGGCGTTGATCAGGGACTGACCGGCGGACCCGCGCGCTCGTGGCGCTGGATGGATGTCTGCGCGGGGGACTATGCTCCACCTGTTCCACAACACACAGGGGGAGTTGCAGAATGCGACGTTTCACGATGCCCGCGGCACTGGTCTTCGCCGGTGCGCTCGCGCTCACGGGCTGCGCGTCCGGCGGCGGCGGCGACACCGCCGCGACGGGGGAAGAGAGCTGTTCGTCGATCGCGGCGCAGATCCGCGACATCTCGAACGGCGTCCAGAACAACCTCGCCGCGCCGTCCTCGCTCGAGGGGCTCCAGGACTACCTGGGCGAGTCCTCGGAGCGGACCGATGCGCTCATCGAGGAGGCCGGCGACAGCGACGCGCTGATCGACTCGCTCGGCGAGTTCCAGACCGCGCTCAACGAGGTGTCGACCTACGCCGACGGCCTCGAGGAGGTGCCGTCCGAGGACGACCCGTCGGTGATGACCATCGAGCAGGACCCCGACGAGCTCGCCTCGCAGCAGTCGGCCGTGCAGGAGGCCTCGAGCGCCGTGGCCGCGTCCTGCGACGCCGATTCCGACTCCGACTCCGAGTAGGGCTCGACCGGGACGTCCGGTACCACGGCGGCCGGGGTGCGACGTTGTCGCGCCCCGGCCGTCGGCGTCGCCGGGTGCGGTCGGTGCGCGGCCGGCTCGCCGGGCACGGGCGGTAGCCCTGCGTCAACGGACGCCGCGGCGAAACATCCGCCCCCTACGATGGCCGGAAGCTCACCGTTGGGGGATGCATGCACAGTTGGCCCGGCTCCACGTACCCGCTCGGCGCGACGTTCGACGGCAACGGCACGAACTTCGCGCTGTTCAGCGAGGTCGCCGAGAAGGTCGAGCTCTGCCTGTTCGACAACCGGCGCCGTGAGAAGCGCGTCGAGCTCATCGACGTCGACGCCTTCATCTGGCACGCCTACCTGCCGCAGGTGCAGCCCGGGCAGCGGTACGGCTACCGGGTGCACGGGCCGAACGATCCGGCCGAGGGCCTCCGGTGCAACCCGAACAAGCTGCTGCTCGACCCGTACGCGAAGGCCGTCGAGGGCGAGCTCAACTGGAACCAGTCGCTGTTCGGCTACCAGTTCGACGACCCGGGCAAGCGCAACGACCAGAACTCCGCGAAGAGCATGATGCTCGGCGTCGTCACGAACCCGTTCTTCGACTGGTCGGGCGACCGGCATCCGCGCACGCCCTACGCCGCCTCGTTCATCTACGAGGCGCATGTGAAGGGACTCACCGAGACGCTGCCCGGTGTGCCGGAGGAGATCCGGGGCACGTACGCGGGCATAGGGCATCCGGTCGTCATCGAGCACCTGCGGAAGCTCGGCGTCACGGCCATCGAACTCATGCCGGTGCACCAGTACGTCAACGACGGCACCCTGCAGGAGAAGGGCCTGTCGAACTACTGGGGCTACAACACGATCGCCTTCTTTGCGCCCCACAACACGTACGCATCGACCGGCCAGCGCGGGGAGCAGGTGCAGGAGTTCAAGGCGATGGTGAAGGCGCTGCACGCCGCGGGCATCGAGGTGATCCTCGACGTCGTCTACAACCACACCGCCGAGGGCAACCACCTGGGGCCGACGCTCTCGATGCGCGGGATCGACAACGCCGCGTACTACCGCCTCGTCGACGACGACAAGCGGTTCTACATGGACTACACGGGCACCGGCAACTCGCTGAACGTCGGTCACCCGCACGCGCTGCAGCTCATCATGGACTCGCTGCGCTACTGGGTGCTCGAGATGCACGTCGACGGGTTCCGCTTCGACCTCGCGTCGACGCTCGCCCGTGAGTTCTACGAGGTCGACAAGCTGTCGACCTTCTTCGAGCTCGTGCAGCAGGACCCGGTGGTCTCGCAGGTGAAGCTCATCGCCGAGCCGTGGGACGTCGGCCCCGGCGGGTACCAGGTCGGCAACTTCCCGCCGCAGTGGACGGAGTGGAACGGCAAGTACCGCGACACGGTGCGCGACTTCTGGCGCGGCGAGCCGGCGACGCTCGGCGAGTTCGCGTCGAGGTTCACCGGCTCCGCCGACCTCTACGAGCACTCGGGGCGGCGGCCGGTCGCCTCCATCAACTTCGTCACCGCCCACGACGGCTTCACGCTGCGCGACCTCGTCTCGTACAACGAGAAGCACAACGACGCGAACGGCGAGGACGGCAAGGACGGCGAATCGCACAACCGCTCCTACAACCTCGGCGTCGAGGGGCCGACCGACGACCCCGAGATCCTCACCCTCAGGGCTCGTCAGCAGCGCAACTTCATCGCGACGCTGCTGCTGTCCCAGGGCGTGCCGATGCTCTCCCACGGTGACGAGCTCGGGCGCACGCAACGCGGCAACAACAACGTCTACGCGCAGGACGGCGAGCTCAGCTGGATCGACTGGGAGCACGCCGACCAGCCGCTCGTCGAGTTCACGGCGGCGGTCGCGAAGCTCCGGGCGGAGCACCCGACGTTCCGGCGGAGCCGGTTCTTCGACGGTCGACCCGTCCGCCAGCGCGAGGGCGGGCCCGTGCCCGACCTGGTCTGGCTGCGGCCCGACGGCACGACGATGGCGCCCGAGGACTGGGACGCGGGGTTCGGCAAGGCGATCGGCGTGTTCCTGAACGGCGAGGGCATCCGCGAGCGCGACCGCCGCGGCGAGCGGATCGTCGACCGGCACTTCATCGTGCTGTTCAACGCGCACGACGACACGGTCGAGTTCACGATCCCGCGCCACGAGCTCTCGCCGGAGTGGGAGGTGCTCATCGACACGGCCGGTCACCGTGCCGACAGCGCCCCGATCCAGCCGGGCGAGGTGATCCCGCTCGAGCAGCGCTCGCTCGTGGTGCTCCGCCAGCACGACCCGACGCCCGAAGAGGTCGATCACTCCGTCGCCGCGTCGCTGTCGGCGATGGTCGCGGCCGCGAAGGATGAGGCGCCCGCGCCGAAGACGGAGGCGGGCAAGTGACGGATGCCGCGGGGCGGGCGGGGCGCGGGCCGGCGGCCCGGGCGCCGCGGTCGACGTATCGGCTGCAGGTCCGCCCGTCGTTCGACCTGCACGATGCGGCGGACGCGGTCGAGTACCTCGATGCGCTCGGCGTCGACTGGCTCTACCTCTCGCCGATCCTGCCGTCCCGCGCGGGTTCGGACCACGGCTACGACGTCGTCGCGCACGACCGGGTCGACGCGGCGCGCGGGGGCGAGGCGGGGCTCGCGGCGGTGGCGGACGCCGCGCACGGCGCCGGGCGCGGCATCCTCGTCGACATCGTGCCCAACCACGTGGGCGTGGCGGATGCCGCGCAGAACGCGTGGTGGTGGAGCCTGCTGCGGCTCGGCCCCGACTCCCCGCACGCCGACGCCTTCGACGTCGACTGGGCGTTCACGGGTGGGAAGGTGCGCCTGCCCGTGCTCGGCGGCACGATCGAGGAGGCGGCGGCCGCCGGCGGCCTGCGCGTCGAGCACGGCGAACTGCGGTACTTCGAGCACCGGTTCCCGCTCGCACCGGGGTCGGCCGACGGCGCCGCGGACGGCGCGCCCGACGTGCTCGCGGTGCATGCGCGACAGCACTACGAGCTCGTGCACTGGCAGCGCGCCGACGCCGAGCTCAACTACCGCCGATTCTTCGCGGTCAACGAGCTCGCCGGCCTCCGCGTCGAACGACCCGACGTCTTCGACGCGACGCACGAGGCGATCGTGCGCTGGATCCGCGACGGCCTCGCCGACGGCCTGCGCATCGACCACCCCGACGGCCTCGCCCGGCCCGGCGCCTACCTCGCGCGGCTCGCGGAGGCGACGGGCGGCGCCTACGTGCTGGTCGAGAAGATCCTCGAGGGCGACGAGCCGCTGCCGCCGCACTGGTCGGCCGACGGCACGACGGGCTACGACGCGCTCGCCGACATCGACCGGGTGCTCGTCGATCCCGACGGCGAGGCGCCCCTCGACGCGCTCGATGCCAGGCTGCGCGCCGAGACCGGCATCGGCGGGCCGACCGACTGGCACGAGCTGATCCACGGCACGAAGCGCGGCATCGCCGACGGCATCCTGCGCAGCGAGGTGCTCCGACTCGAGCGGATGCTCCCCGAGCCGCGCCCCGCCGACGCCGCCGACGCGCTGGCGGAACTGCTCACGTGCTTCCCCGTCTACCGGTCGTACCTCCCGGCGGGTGCGGAGCACCTCGAGGCGGCCGCGCGCCTGGCGCGCGAGCACCGGCCCGACCTCGCGGCGACGATCGACGCCCTGCTGCCCGTGCTGGGTGATGCCGCCGACCCGGTCGCGGTGCGCTTCCAGCAGACGAGCGGCATGGTGATGGCCAAGGGCGTCGAGGACACGGCCTTCTACCGGTTCACGCGGCTCGGCTCGCTCACCGAGGTCGGCGGCGACCCGTCGGAGTTCGCGATCACCGTCGAGCGGTTCCACGAGCGGCAGGGCCACCGCCACTCCGAGTGGCCCCACTCGATGACGACGCTCTCGACGCACGACACCAAGCGCGGGGAGGACGTCCGCGCCCGCATCGACGTGCTGGCCGAGATCCCCGAGCGCTGGTCGATCGAGCTCGACGGGCTGCGCGCGACCGCCGGGTCGACCGGCGACGGCCCGTTCGACACGCTGCTCTGGCAGGCGATCATCGGTGCCTGGCCGATCCAGCGCGAACGGGTGCACGCGTACGCCGAGAAGGCCGCGCGCGAGGCATCCGTCTCGACGACGTGGACCGCGCCGGACGCCGCGTTCGAGGCCCGCATGCACGCCGTGATCGACCGCGCCTACGACGACCCCGCCGTGCACGCCCGGATCGAGGCGTTCGTCGCCTGGCTCGCGCCCGCCGGCTGGTCGAACTCGCTCTCGGCGAAGCTGCTGCAACTGACGATGCCCGGCGTGCCCGACGTGTACCAGGGGTCCGAGCTCTGGGAGACGAGCCTCGTCGACCCCGACAACCGACGTCCCGTCGACGTCGACCTGCGGCGACGCATGCTCGCCGAGCTCGACGACGCCGCCGGTCGGGGCGGGCTCCCGGTCGCGGATGCCACGGGCGCCGCCAAGCTCCTCGTCACCTCGCGGGCGCTCCGCGCCCGCCGCGACCACCCCGAGTGGTTCACGCGGTACCGGCCGCTCGAGGTGGTCGGGGGGGCCTCGCGGCATGCGATCGCGTTCGACCGCGGCGGGGCGGTCACCGTCGCGACCCGACTGCCCGTCGGGCTCGCCGCCCGCGCGGGCGCGGCGCCGGCGGCATCCGCCCCGATCGGGGCCTGGGGCGACACGGTCGTGCTCACGGCGGCCGGGCCGCTCGTCGACCTGCTCACCGGGCGGCGGCACGAGGGCGGAGCGCTGGCGCTCGCCGAGGTGCTCGCGACGTATCCGGTCGCGCTGCTCGCGCCCGCGGCATCCGCCTCACGTGAACCGGGACCCGACGGCCCGCGGGGCCACCACGAGGAGGCGACGCGATGATGCCCGAACTGTGGGCGCCGAATCCGACACGGGTCGCGCTGCGGCGACCGGGCCGCGCCGACGTGGCGATGCGGCGCGACGACCGTGACCGGTGGCACGCCGACGTCGAGCTCGAACCCGGCGACGAGTACGGCTTCGTGCTCGACGACGACCATCGGGCACTGCCCGACCCGCGGTCGCTGCGCCAGCCGCTCGGCGTGCACGAGCTGAGCGCTGCGTTCGACCTCGGTGCGCATGAGTGGGCGGATGCCGCATGGACCGGCCGGCAGCTCGCCGGCGGCTCCGTGTACGAACTGCACGTCGGCACCTGGACCACCGACGGCACGCTCGACTCCGCGATCGACCGCCTCGACCACCTCGTCGACCTCGGCGTCGACTTCGTCGAGCTGCTGCCCGTCAACGCGTTCAACGGCACGCACAACTGGGGGTACGACGGCGTGCTCTGGTACGCCGTGCACGAGGCGTACGGCGGGCCGGCCGCGTACCAGCGATTCGTCGACGCGTGCCACGCGCGCGGGCTCGCCGTCATCCAGGACGTCGTCTACAACCACCTCGGTCCGAGCGGCAACTACCTGCCGCGGTTCGGGCCGTACCTGCGCACGGCCGAGCGCAACACGTGGGGCGACTCCGTGAACCTCGACGAGCCCGAGGTGCGCCGGTACATCCTCGAGAACGCGATGACGTGGCTGCGCGACTTCCACGTCGACGGGCTGCGACTCGACGCGGTTCATGCGCTCCGCGACAGGTCGGAGCGGCACATCCTCCGCGAGCTCGCCGAGCACGCCGACGCGCTCTCGGCGCACCTCGGCCGGCCGCTCGCGCTCATCGCCGAGTCCGACCTCAACGACCCGACGCTCATCATGCCGCGCGAGGCGGGCGGCTACGGCCTGACCGCGCAGTGGAGCGACGACCACCACCACGCCATGCACGTCGCGCTCACGGGCGAGACCGCGGGGTACTACGCCGACTTCGCGCCGCTCGACGCGCTCGTGAAGACGACCACGCGCGGCTTCTTCCACGACGGCACGTACTCGTCGTTCCGCGAGCGCGACCACGGCCGGACGATCGACCGGGCGGTGCCGGGCTGGCGACTCGTCACGTTCACGCAGGACCACGACCAGGTCGGCAACCGCGCCGCGGGCGATCGCCTCTCGCCGGCGCTCGGCGAACGGCGACTGGCCGTCGCCGCGGTGCTGAACCTCACGACGCCGTTCACGCCCATGCTGTTCATGGGCGAGGAGTGGGGCGCCTCGACGCCCTGGGCGTTCTTCACGTCGCATCCGGAGCCCGAGCTCGGCCGCGCGACCGCGGAGGGCCGCATCGCGGAGTTCGCGCGCATGGGGTGGGACGAGTCGCTCGTGCCCGACCCGCAGGACCCGGAGACGTTCCGGCGTTCGAAGCTCGACTGGTCGGAGCCCGCCGACGCCGGCGGCGAGCACGCGAGGCTGCTCGACCTGCACCGGCGCCTGCTCGCGCTGCGGCGCGTCCGGCCCGAGCTCACGGACCCGGCGTTCGAGCACACGACGGCGTGGGCGGATGACGCGGCGGGCCGGTTCCGGATGGATCGAGGTGCCCCGGATGCCCGGGAGCGGGTCGTGGTGGTGGCGAACCTCGGCGCCTCGCCCTGGGAGGTCGAACTCGACGGGCCGCCGGAGGTGCTGCTCGCGACCGACCCCGACCTCGCCGCCGCGGGAACGCCCGATCGCATGCTCCGGCTCCCGCCCGAGACCGCCGCGATCCTCGCCGTCGGGCACGGATCGTAGGCTGGGCGCGTGAGCATCCCGCAGCACCGTGCCGACCTGGTCCGCCAGGCGGTCGACCGCTTCGCCGAGCTCGAGCGCGCGCTCGACGGCCTCGACGGCGTCGCGCTCCCCGGTCGTGACGAGCCGATGACGGATGCCGCAGCGCCGGAGCCGCGCGACCGCGATGCGGTCGACGTCGTCAACCACCTGCACGCCTGGCACGTGCTGCTGCTCGGCTGGCTGACGGCCGACGCCGCCCGCGAGGCGCCCGCGTACCCGGCCGACGGGTACACGTGGCGCGACCTCGATCGGCTGAACCGCGACCTGCGCGACCGGTACCGGGGCGACGGCGACCCCGCCGCTGCCCGCGAGCGGCTTCGAGCGAGCCACGATTCCGCTCTCGCCCGTCTGGATGGGATGACCGACGCCGAGATCTTCATCGTCGGGCGGGCCTGGCTCGGCGGCGCGAGCCTCGCCGAGCCGGCGCACGAGTGCCTCGGAGGGCACTACGCCTGGGCGCTGGGCGCCCTCGCAGGACCCGGCGCGCCGTCGGCCGGCTGACCCGCGGCGCCCGCGTGAGGGGCGCTCACGCCCGAAGTCGCGTGGTGTCGAGCCCGCGCACGATCAACCAGCCGGCGAGGACCAGTCCCTGCAGGCCGAGCGGTGCGGTGAGGGCCAGGTACGGCACGCCGACCACGTCCACGACGCGCGCCATCAGGAGGAGGCTGGCGGCGATCGCCGACACGACACCGACCATGCCCCAGATCGAGAGCCATGCCGGGACCATGCGCCACTTGAGGAGGATCACGAGGAAGAGGAGGTCGCCGAGCCCCATCGCCGTGATCACCGCGACGTGGTTGACGAGGTCGCGCCCGTTGCGCATGGTCTCGGCGAGGATGGCGTACGTCTCGGACGCCGGCGTGCCGGTCGCCGCGTCGTACCCCTGCGCCAGGTCGAGGAGGAGCGACAGCATGACGATCGCGAGGAGGTGGACCCCGCAGGCGACCAGTCGGAATCCGACGAAGCCGAGGCTGAGGGCCGCACTCGCGCGCCGCAGGATCGGATGGAGGACGAGCGCGAACCCGGCGTACGCGGCGACCATGGCGAACTGGAAGAGCGCGCCCGACACGAGTTCCGTCCGGCGCTGCGTCACCGATCCGAGGTAGTCCGCCTCCTCCAGCACGGGGATCACGCTGAGGATCCCGGCGACCGTCGCCACGAACACCAGGATCCCGGCCGTGCGTGCCGCGCGGCGGTCGGGTGTCGCGCGTGCCGCGCGGCGGTCGGGTGTCGCGCGTGCGCGCACGGCCGATTCGGTCGCACCGCTCCGCGATGCGTCGTGCTTCTGCCCCATCTTCGCCTCCTGTACACCTGTAAAGCCGACATGACAGCCGCAACTATACAGGTGTAAGGTCAGGAGTCCGGAGCCAAGTGAGGAGGCGCCATGTCCGCCCGACGACCGCTCACGCCTGGGCGCATCATCGCCGCCGCCGTCTCGCTGGCGGACGAGGGCGGCGTCTCCGCCGTGAGCATGCGCAAGGTCGCCGACTCGCTCGGCGTCGAGGCGATGGCGCTCTACCACCACGTGCCCAACAAGGACGCGATCGTCGACGCCGTCGTCGATTCGGTGTTCGCCGAGATCGAGGTCGCGCGCTCCGGTGCGGACTGGCGGGCCGACCTCGAGCGGGCGGGCTGGTCGACCCGGGCGGCCGTCGCGCGGCACAGCTGGGTCCTCGGGCTCATCGAGTCGCGGGACCACGTCGGCCCCCATCGACTGCGCCGACACGACGCGGTGCTCGGGATCCTCCTCGACGCAGGGTGCACGCCGATCGAGTCGGTCCTGGCGGTCTCCGTGCTCGACAGCTACGTCTACGGATTCGTGCTGCAGGAGAAGCAGCACGCGCTCGCCGAGCAGGGAGACGTCGAGCAGGCGGCCGGCCTGCTGCTCGACGGGTCCACGGACGACGTCCCGCACCTCCGTCGCGTCGCCGAGGCGGTGCTCGCGGGAGCGGCACCGAGCCAGGACGACGCGTTCGCCCACGGGCTCCGCGTGATCCTCGACGGGCTGCCATGCACTCGGCCGCGCTGACGGGCGGCCGGGGCCGAGCGATCGGTCGACCGAGGCCGATCGTCCGTGCGGGTCAGCCGGCCTTCTTCGTTCGCCGCTTCGCCGCGGGCTTCTCGTCGGACGAGTCGGACTTCGACCGCTTCGCACCCCCCGCCTTCGCGGCCGGCTCCGTCGCCGACCCGGACTTCGGCGAGGACGCCCCGGCACCCGCCCCGCCGCCGCGCTTCGCGGCGATCGACTGGCGCAGCGCTTCCATCAGGTCGATGACCTCGCCGCCCTCCTCCTCGGGCTGCTCGCCGAAGGTCGCGGCCGTGTCGAGTGCGTCACCCTGCTCGAGCTTCGCCTGGATCAGCGTGCGGAGCTCCTGCTGGTACTCGTCGACGAACTGCTCGGGCTCGAAGTCGTTCGAGAGGCTCTCGATGAGCTGCTTCGACAGGTCGAGTTCCTTCGACGTGATCTTCGCGGGCTCGTCGAGGGCGGGGAAGTTCGCCTGGCGGACCTCGTCGCTCCACAGGAGGGTCTGCACCATGAGGACGTCGCCGAACACGCGGAGCGCGGCGAGCCTCGTCTTCTGGCGCAGTGCCATCCGCACGACCGCCGTGCGGTCGGTCGACTCGAGGGCCTCGCGGAGCAGCACGTACGCCTTGTTCGACGCCGAGTCGGGTTCGAGGTAGTAGCTGCGATCGAACATGATCGGATCGATCTGGTCGGTCGGCACGAACTCGACGACCTCGATCTCGCGGCTGCGTTCGGCGGGCAGCGACTTGAGGTCCTCGTCGGTGATGATGACGGTCCGCTCCCCGTCGTCGTACGCCTTGTCGATGTGCTGGTAGGGCACGATCTCGCCGTCGATCTCGCACACGCGCTGGTAGCGGATGCGCCCGCCATCCGCGTCGTGCACCTGGTGCAGGGACACGTCGTGGTCCTCGGTCGCGCTGTACAGCTTGACGGGCACGTTGACGAGGCCGAACGTGACCGCCCCCTTCCACACGGCTCGCATGCCCCCAGTACACACCTCGCCCGCCTCGAGCGATACCCCTCGCCCCTCGCGGCGGGCAGGATGGGGACATGGCGCAGGGCCCCGCGCAACTGGTCGACGTCGATGGCCGTCGGCTCCGCCTGACGAGCCTCGACAAGGTCATGTACCCGGAGACCGGGATGACCAAGGGCGAGATGATCGCCTACTACGCCGAGATCGCGCCGGTCATGCTCCCGCACGTCGGGGGTCGGCCGATCACGCGCAAGCGCTGGGTGAACGGGGTCGGCACCCCGAGCCATCCGGAGCAGGCGTTCTTCGAGAAGAACCTCGAGCACGCGCCCGAGTGGATCCGCCGCGGCGTCCAGCACCATTCCGACGGCGACAAGGCGTACCCGATCGCCGACAGCCGCGCGACGCTCGTGTGGCTCGCGCAGATGGGCGCGATCGAGCTGCACGTGCCGCAGTGGCGCTTCGGGGCGTCGGGGGCACCCGCGAACCCCGACCGCATGGTGTTCGACCTCGACCCCGGCGAGGGGGTCGGCCTCGCCGACTGCGCCGAGGTCGCGCGGATGGTCCGCGACATCCTGCACCCGATGGGGCTCGATCCCGTGCCGGTGACGAGCGGCAGCAAGGGCATCCACCTGTACGCCCCGCTCGACGGCGCGCAGACCTCCGAGCAGGTGTCGGCGGTCGCCCACGAGCTCGCCCGCGCGCTCGAGGCCGACCACCCCGAGCTCGTCGTGTCGAGCATGCGCAAGACGCTCCGGTCGGGCCGCGTCCTCATCGACTGGAGCCAGAACAACGGCAGGAAGACGACGATCGCGCCGTACTCGCTGCGGGGCCGGTTCCGCCCGACGGTCGCGGCACCGCGCACATGGGAGGAACTCGATGACCCGGGCCTCCGCCAGCTCGAGGCCGACGAGGTGATCGAGCTCGTCGCCGAGCGCGGCGACCCGATGCTCGAGGTGACCGGCGCGTCCGCCGACGGGCCGCTCACCGCCTACCTCTCGATGCGCACGCCCGGGTCGACGCCCGAGCCCATGCCGGAGTCGGCGTGGGGCGTCGCGAACGACGGCGACCCGCGGTTCGTGATCCAGGAGCACCACGCGAGTCGCCTGCACTTCGACCTGCGCCTCGAGCGCGACGGGGTGCTGAAGAGCTGGGCGGTGCCGAAGGGCGTGCCGGACGACACGGGCACCAACCACCTCGCGGTGCAGACCGAGGACCACCCGATGGAGTACCTGGTCTTCGAGGGCGCCATCCCGGAGGGCCAGTACGGCGCCGGGTCGATGAGCGTGTGGGACACCGGCACATACGAGACCGAGAAGTGGCGCGACGACGAGGTCATCTTCACGCTGCACGGCAGGGTCGGTGGGCCCCTCGGGCGCGTGCGGCTCGCGCTCATCCGCACCGCTGGCGACGGCGAGAAGAGCCAGTGGCTGCTGCATCGCATGAAGGAGCAGCGCGCCGGCCCCGTCGAACCGCGCGGGGCGGATGCCGCGGCCGCGCCGGCCACGACGGAGGCACGGGCCGCGGGGCGGCGCGACGCCCGAGCGGTGCTGCGAGACCCCGTGCCGAAGCCGATGCTCGCGGTCCCCGGAACGGCAGGCCTCGTCGCGGGCGACGACTGGGCGATCGAGTGGAAGTGGGACGGGATCCGCGTGATCGCCCGCGTCGACGACGGCGTCGTCCGGCTCGTGAGCCGCAACTCCGTCGACCGGACCGCGACCTATCCCGAGCTCGCGGCGCTCGCGTCCGCGCTCCGTGCCGACGCCGTCGTCGACGGCGAGATCGTCGCGCTCGATGAGGAGGGGCGCCCGGACTTCGGCCTGCTGCAGCGGCGGATGAACCTCGGCAGGCCGCGCGAGATCGCCGCGGCCGCGGCATCCGTGCCGGTTCGACTGCACCTGTTCGACGTGCTCGAGATCGCGGGGACGCCGACGGTCGACGAGCCGTACGCCCGGCGGCGCGAACGGCTCGAACGCCTCGTGCGACCGGACGCCGAGGCGCCCGTCGACGTCCCGCCCGTCGTCGGACTCGACCCGGCGGCGGCGCTCGAGGAGGCGGAACGGCTCGGACTCGAGGGCATCGTCGCCAAGCGGCGCACCTCGCGCTACTCGCCCGGCGTCCGGAGCGACGACTGGGTCAAGGTCAAGCTCTCGCAGACGCAGGAGGTCGTCATCGGCGGGTACCGGATGGGGGAGGGGACACGGGCCGGCCGCATCCGCTCGCTGCTCGTCGGCGTGCCGACCCCCGACGGGCTGCGATACGCGGGCCGGGTCGGATCGGGCCTCCGCGAGCGCGAGAGCGAGAGGTTGCAGGGAGTGCTCGACGGGCTCGCGGTGGACGCGTCGCCGTTCGTCGAGGTGCCGGCGGCCGACGCCGCGGACGCCGTCTGGGTCAGGCCCGAGATCGTCGGCGAGATCGAATTCGGGGAGTGGACGCGCACGGGGGTGGCGCGGCATCCGCGGTGGCGAGGGCTCAGGCCGGACAAGTCACCCGGGGACGTGCGGTTCGAGGCCGGTTCGGGTTCGGGGGAGCCGGCTGGGAGCGGCCCGTGAGGTCCCGGTGACGGGTGATTTCGCCGGTACCCGCGTGGGGGTTAGTGTTCTGCCGTGGGAACCCTGTATTACGGCGACGCCGGAACGCCGATCGAGATCGACGACCGCGCACTCGCCCACCTGAAGATCGCCATCACGACGAAGCTCCGTCGCAACGAGAGCTTCACCCTGTCGTGGCGTCACGTCGACGGTTCGACGCGCGGCCGCAGTTCGCTGTGGCTGCACCCCGCGATCCCGCTCCGGTTCGTGTTCGAGACGCCCGAGGCGGGCGAGCTCGACCGGGAGTGGATCGAGGACCTCATGCGCGGTGCGAACTCCGGCGGCGGCATCGTGCTCGACCTCGAGCGCACCGACGCCGAGCAGCGCCCGGGACCGAAGCCGGTCGAGGCGGCCTAGCGGTCGAGTTCGGCCGGCGCCCTGCTCAGCGGCGCCGCAGCTCGCCGGCCGCCGGGCAGTCGAACGGGTCGCGGGCCGCGAGGCCGACCCGGTTCAGGTACCGGACGACGATGCCGTACGAGTCCACGAGCGTCGTCTCGGTGTAGGGGATGCCGAGTGACCGGCAGTGCTCCCGCACGATCTCGCGTGCTCGACCGAGGTGCGGTCGCGGCATGCTCGGGAACAGGTGGTGCTCGACCTGGTGGTTGAGGCCGCCCATGAGCGGGCTCGTCCACCGGCCCGTGATGTTGCGGCTCGTCAGCACCTGCTTGCTCAGGAAGTCGAGCTTCGCGTCGGCCGGGACGATCGGCATGCCCTTGTGGTTGGGCGCGAACGAGGCCCCCATGTAGACGCCGAAGACGGCCAGCTGCACGCCGAGGAACGCGAACGCCATGCCGAGCGGCAGCGCCCAGAAGACCACGGCGACGTAGGCGCCGAGCCGCAGCGCGATGAGCGAGAGCTCGAGGGCGCGGCCAGGGATCGCTCGACGCTCGAACAGCGATCGGATCGAGGTCACGTGCAGGTTCAGGCCCTCGAGGAGGAGCAGGGGGAAGAACAGCCAGCCCTGGCGACGGGTGATCCAGCCGATGAGGCCGCGCTGGCGCGCCGCGTCCTCCTCGATGAACGAGATCGTGTCGAACTCGATGTCCGGGTCCTTGCCGATCCGGTTCGGGTTCGCGTGGTGGCGCGTGTGCTTGGTCATCCACCACTGGTAGCTGATGCCGACCATGACGGTCGCGACGAAGCGCCCCACCCGGTCGTTGGCCCGGCCCGAGGTGAGCACGGCGCGATGCGACGCCTCATGGGCGAAGAAGGCGAACTGCGTGAAGATGATGCCCAGCGCGGCGGCGATGAGCAGCTGGTACCAGGTGTCGCCGAGCAGGACGAACCCGGTGATCGCACCCCCCAGCGCGAGGACGAGGCCGCCCACGAGCAGTGAGTAGAAGACCGGCGTGCGGCGGAGCAGCCCGCTCTCCTTGATCACCTGGGACAGTGCCGCGTAGCTCTGGGTCACGCCCGGACGATCGCCGCGCGGCTTCGTGGAGCGGATCGCACCGAGGTGCGATGAGGGGATGAGTGAAGTGCTGATGATCCGGCCCGTCGTCGTCGTCGACTTCCCAGCCGGTGTGTTCACGGGCATCCGCCCGCTGTCGATATCCCAAGCGTACGTGCGCATATGTACCGCCGGACGTACGTGGGGACGATACCCAGCAGACGCACGGTCGGCGTGCGGATCACCCCACGTCGTCGACGAGCAGCTGCAGCAGGGCGCGCTCGCGGCCCCCGCCGAGGCGGGCCAGCCGGCCGTGCTCGTACGCCTCCACGACGCGCGGGTCGACGTAGCTCGCCCTCGCGATCGCGGGGGTGTTGCCGAGGACCTCGCTCGCGCGCATGATCGCCTCGCGGACCGCGGCGGCCCGCGCCCGGGACGTCCCGGCGGTGCCGATCTCGGCGAGCCGGTCCGCGGCGGCGATCGTGCCCCGCAACGTCCGGAAGTCCTTCGCCGTGAAGTCGCCGCCCGTCCGCGATCGGATGTCCTCGTTGACGTCGACGGGGCCGAGCGGTCGCATCCGCCGGCCCTCGGTGAACGCGTACAGCCGCGCGCCGGGCGAGCGTCCGGACATGCCGTCCACGAAGGCCGCGAGCCCCGGATCCACGAGCACGACCTCCTGCGCGACGCCCCCCTTCGCGCGGAACCGGAGCCGCACGGCGTCCGCGCCGTCCAGGTGGGCGTTCCGCACGAGCAGCGTCGTCAGCCCGCGGCTGCGGGCCTGCGCGAGCGACTCCTCAGACCCGATGCGGATGGCGCCGAGGTCGAGCGTGCGGAACGCGGCGGCCAGCACCCGCTCACGCAGCAGTTCATCGCGCGCCAGGTCGCGACGGACGCCGCGGCGCGCGGCGGGAAGCACCCCGGCGAGCGCGGCCATCCGCTCGAACTTCTCCGCGTCCTGCCGCTCGCGCCAGACCGGGTGGTAGAGGTACTGGCGACGGCCGGCGGCGTCGACGCCGACCGCGAGGATGTGCGCGTTCGGCGCCTCGGAGATCCACACCTCCGTCCACGCGGGCGGGATCGCGAGATCGGCGATGCGGTTCCGGTCGGCACGATCGGCGAGCGAGCCGTCGGCGTGCCGGTACGCGAAGCCCCGGCCGCTGCGTCGGCGGGTCAGCCCCGGCGACGCGTACGGTTCGACGCGTCGCAGTCGCGGCATCCGTCGCCCCTCAGTGGTTGCGGAGGGCGTCGATGAGCTCGCCCTTGCGCATGTCGCTGTAGCCCGTGAGGCCGAGCTCCTTGGCCCGCTCCTTCAGCTCGGGCACGGTCCAGTCGTCGTAGCTGCCGGACTCCCCGCCCGCGCGGCCGACCGAGCTGCGGCCGCGCGCCGCGGCCGCGTTCGAGATGCGGGCCGCCTTCTCCTTGGAGGCGCCGTCGTCGCGGAGCTCCTCGTAGAGCTCCGGGTCCTTCAGCGAGTTCTGCCCTCGTCGGTTGCCGGGCATGTCCTGCTCCTTCCCCTCGCCGCCTCAGAGCGGCGTGCCCCCCGTGACCGGGAGGATCGCCCCGGACGTGAACGACGCGTCATCCGACGCGAGGTAGACGTACGCGCCCGCCAGCTCGGCGGGTTGCCCGGCGCGACCCAGCGGCGTGTCCTGCCCGAAGCGCGGGAGCGTGTCCGGCCATCCCGTCGACGGGATGAGCGGGGTCCAGATCGGCCCGGGGGCGACCGAGTTGACGCGGATGCCCCGGGGTCCGAGTTCCTCGGCGAGCGCCTTCGTGAACGCCACGAGCGCCGCCTTGGTCATCGCGTAGTCCACCAGCCGGGACGAGGGATCGAAGCCCTGGATCGACGACGTCGTGATGATCGACGATCCCGCGTCCATGCGTGGCACCGCCGCCCGGGCCAGGAAGACGCTCGCGTAGAGGTTGACGCGCATGACCTCGTCGAAGTCGTCGGTCGGCACCTCGTCGATGCCGCCGCGGTCGCGCTGGTGCGCGGCGTTCAGCACGAGGAGGTCGATGCCGCCGAACGCGTCGCAGGTGCGCTTCACGAGGTCGGCGCAGTGCTGCTCGTCCACGAGGTCGCCGGGCAGCAGCTCGGCGCGGCGCCCCGCGTCGCGGATCCAGTACGCGGTCGCCTCGGCATCCTCCTGCTCGCCGGCGAGGTACGAGATCGCGACATCGGCGCCTTCCCTGGCGAACGCGATCGCGACGGCCCGGCCGATGCCTGAGTCGCCGCCGGTGATCAGCGCTCGGCGCCCGGCCAGCCGTCGCGCGCCGCGATAGCTGTATTCGCCGTGGTCGGGTTGCGGGGTCATGCGCGGGGTCATGCCCGGTGGGAACTGCTCCTGCTGGGGGAACGGCTCCGCGGTGTGCTTCGTGGTCGGGTCCACCAGGTGGTCGTGCACCGGGACCTCCTCATCCGAATGTCCGTTCGGTCACGCTACGCGGATGCGCCGGATGGTCCGAGGGGGTTGACGGACCCGGCCCGAAGTGGTGGGCGGGAGGGTAGCCTCGTCGCCATGGGAACGCTGTACTACGGCAATGCCGGTACGCCGATCGGCATCGAGGACCGGGCGTTGGCGCACCTGCAGGTCGCGGTGGTCACCAAGCTCCGGCGGGGCGAGTCGTTCACCGTCTCATGGCAGCATCCGGACGAGCAGCCGGACGGACGGAGCACGCTGTGGCTCCACCCCAACATCCCGCTGCGGTTCGTCTTCGACGATCCCGAGCCTCCCGAGCTCAGCCGCGACTACCTCGAGGAGCTCATGCGCAGCGCGAACTCGACGGGCGGCATCCAGCTCGTGCCCGAGCAGATCGACGCGGAGGCGGGCGACGCCGCCGACGGCGACGGGCCCGACTCCGCGGACGGCTAGGGGCGCAGGTCGGGGTCCTGCCCGATGACGCCATCGGTGCTCGACGTGCCCGCGGCCCCCGGCGTACCGCCCTCGTGGAGCTCTCCGCGCCAGGCGCCGGTCTCGACACCTCGGGACTCGATGAACTCCTTGAACCTCCGGAGGTCGTGCTCGACCTGCCGGTCGTCGAATCCGAGCGCGGCGCCTGCCTTCTCCACGAACCCCTCCGGCTCCCACTCGAGCGTGACGGCGACGCGCGTACGGTCGGCGGACACAGGTCGGAACTCCACTCGCCCTCGATGGTCCACCTCGGCCGTGGTGCTGTGCCAGGCGATGTGGTCGTCGGGGACCTGATCGGAGATGTCGGCGTCGAACTCACGGGTCGCGCCGCCGACGGCGACCACCCAGTGCGTGGTCGCGTCGTCGACCTGCCGGATCGAGTCGACGCCGCTCATGAAGTGCGGGAACGTCTCGAACCGGGTCCACTGGTCGTAGGCCGTGCGAACCGGGACGTCCACCTCGATGTCGGCGGTCACGGTCGTGCTCATGGTGATCTCCCTTCCCTCGGCGACGCGCCGGTCGGCGCGCCGGGCGCCACCGTAGGCACGAGCCGATCCGCCGATCGAGGGGTTGCCGGCCCGGGGAGCGGCTGTTATCACGGGAGCGCGACACCGCTGGTGCTGGGAGGCGCCGCCGTTCGACTCACTCGAAGTCGAACGGCTCGTTCTCCTCGGGTTCGGGAACGTTCTGCAGTCCGCTCGTGCTGTTCGCGGAGAGGAGCATCTGCTCGATCCACAGCCGGTTGAGCTTCGGCGGGCGGTTGCCGCTGAACACGAACTGCAGCGGAACGGACTCGTGGAGCCAGAGCGTCGTGCGCCCGCTGCCGTGCTCGATGCCGTGTTCCCAGGTCATGGCGAAGCTCTCGGACCGACGCAGCTTGTTGATGATGGCGACGCGCAGGTGCGCGAGCGTGCGGTCCTCGATCTCGATCTCGCGGTTCGAGGAGTTGTAGATCAGCTTGCCCATGGCGGAATGCTAGTGCCGGTCGCCGTCCACTGGGCCTTCGCCTTCCGATCCGGGATAGGGGTTGACGCGACGCGCCCGGGCGGACGCGCTCGATTGGCGCGCGGGCGCGACGTGGGATAGAGTAACCGGGTTGCCTGATGAGCCGAGAGGTTCCGGGCGACATCCCATGCGCCCGTAGCTCAATGGATAGAGCATCTGACTACGGATCAGAAGGTTGGGGGTTCGAGTCCCTCCGGGCGCGCAAGGTGAAGCCCCGGGTCTCCGCAGCACATGCGGGTCCGGGGCTTCTTCCGTCTCCGGCAGCCCGCTAGAACCGCGGTGGCTCCTCGGCGGCGCTCACCCGCAGCCACGCGACGTGGCACGGCTCGAGCACGATGCCCCGCTCGAGCGAGACCCGTCGGTCGGTGATGAGTTCGTGCGCCTCCGGTGCGAATCCTGAGAGCGTGAGCGCGTCGATCGCCGCCGGTGCGTCGCCGACGTTCGCGAGGCACAGCACCACGGCGCTCGTGCCGGGTGCTGCGCCGCCATCCGTCGTCGCCGGCCGCTGGTACCCCAGCACGGTGGGATGCCTCGGATCGAACGGCACGAGCCGACCGCCCGCGAACTCGGGTGTCGCGCGTCGCACGTTGATCAGGCGGGTGAGGCCCGCGTACACCGCGCCCGCAGGGGTCGCGCGGTCGTGCCGGGCGGCGTACGCGTCGGCGGGGCGGCGCGGCCGATTGACCCACCGGCTGTCGTCCGCCAGCGCTGGGTCGTCGACGTAGCCGTAGTCGTTCAGCTGCCCCACCTCGTCGCCGAGGTACACGAGCGGGATCCCGCCGGTCGACAGTGCGATCGCGTGGGCGAGCAGCACGCGGTCGACGCCGTGCGCGTCGCCGGCCTCGACGCCCGCGAGCGAGGCCGTCGTGCCCGCCACGCGCGCGTCGCCCGTGCGCGGATTCTCCTGGAACGGCACGCCCCGAGCGAAGCTGCCGGGGAACCGGTTCACGTAGAACGCGTTGAGGAACCGCCGGTGGTCGAAGCCGTCGATGCCGAACTCGGCGGCGTCCTCGTCGGCGAAGGTCCAGCCGATGTCGTCATGGCCCCGCACGTAGTTCACCCAGGCGCAGCCGTCGGGGATCGCGTGCCGGCGTTCGAGGGCCTGCCGGAGCATCCGCGGATCGCGGGTCGCGAGCGCCTCCCAGGTGAGCGCCATCTGGAGCGGGTTGTACGAGAGCTGGCACTCGGCGAGCGAGATGTACTCGACGACCTCGTCGGGGTGCACGATCGCCTCCGACTTGAACAGCAGGCTCGGCGCGGCGATGCGCAGCACGGCGTTGAACGCCTGGAGCAGCAGGTGCGCCTCGGGCAGCGACTCGCACGCGGTGCCGAGCCGCTTCCAGATGAACGCGACCGCGTCCATGCGCAGCACGTCGACGCCGAGGTTCGCGAGGAACAGCATCTCGCCGGCCATGGCGCGGAACACCGCCGGGTTGGCGTAGTTCAGGTCCCACTGGAAGGAGTGGAACGTGGCCCAGATCCACCGACCGTCCGGCAGGGGCACGAACGAGCCCGGGTGGTCGTCGGGGAAGATCTCGCGGACCGTCCGCTCGTACGCGTCGGGCATCGTGCGATCGGGGAAGATCAGGTAGAAGTCCTCGTACCCGGCCTCGCCCGCGATCGCACGCCGCGCCCACTCGTGGTTCGACGCGGTGTGGTTGAAGATGAAGTCGAGCACGAGCGAGATGCCGTTCGCCCGGAGCTCGGCGGCGAGGTCGCGCAGGTCGTCGATCGTGCCGAGGTGCGGCGCGACCGCGCGGTAGCTCGACACCGCGTAGCCGCCGTCGGAGTTGCCCTCGGGGACGGCGAACAGCGGCATGAGGTGGAGGTAGGTCAGGCCGAGCTCGACGAACTCGGGGATGCGCGCCCGGACCCCGGCCAGGTCGCCCGCGTAGCGGTCGACGTAGCAGACGCCGCCGAGCATGCCGTTCGAGAGGTACCAGGTCGGGTCCTGCTCCCGGCGGGCGTCGGCGACCTTGAGGTCGGTGGGACGTTCGGCCCAGGACGCCGCCGCGTCGGCGATCACGCCGGCGAGCACGTCGAGGGCGTCATCGCGCTCGCCGTAGAGACGGCGGAACAGTCCGTGCAGCACCGGGAAGGCCGTGGTCAGGCGCCGCTCGAAGTCGGGGTCGGGGGCGGCGGATGCGGTGCGTCCCTCGGGGCGCAACCGGGCGAGGTCGACATCGGCGTCGGTTCCCATTCGTGCCATGACCCCAGCCTGCACCATCCGGGGCCGCGCGGCCCATGGCATCCGCCGACCTTGCCCCGCACCCGCTCGCGTGCCACCATCCCGAGTGGGGGAAGGGACGACGCATGGCGAAGCGGTACCCGGACATCAGCGACCACGGCCTGATCGGCGACCTGCAGACGGCGGCGCTCGTCTCGACGGACGGCACCATCGACTGGTTCTGCAGTCCGAGGTTCGACGCCCCGAGCGTGTTCGGCTCCCTCCTCGACGCCGAGCGGGGCGGCTTCTTCCGGATCCGTCCGGTCGGCATGGAGTACGTCACCCGTCAGCTCTACCTGCCGGACACCGCCATCCTGATCACGAGGTTCCTCACCGACGTCGGCGTGGGGGAGGTCATCGACTTCATGCCGGTCGCCGAGGGCCCGGCGACCGATCGGCACGCGATCGTGCGGATGGTCCGCGTCGTCCGCGGCGAGATGACCTTCGAGGGCGAGATCCAGCCGCGGTTCGACTACGGCCGTGCGCCGCATCGGCTCGTTCCGTCGGGGCCGGGGGCGAAGTTCGTCTCCGACGACCTCGTGCTCACCCTGCACCGCGTCGGCGATCCGATCCTGCACGGCGACGAGCGGGCGGGGAAGGTCGAGGTCGTCGACCGGGGCGTGAAGGTCACGATCACGCTCCGGGCGGGCGAGCTCACGGGCGTCATGCTCGAGTCGGGCGACGTCGACGCGCGCCAGATCAGCGAGGACGAGCTCATCTCGACCTTCCTCGAGACGCGCCGCTACTGGCGCCGCTGGAACGACCGCTCGACCTACACCGGGCGATGGCGCGAGATGGTCGCCCGCTCCGCGATCACGCTGAAGCTCATGACGTACGCGCCGACGGGCGCGCTCGTCGCCGCGCCGACGACCGGGCTGCCCGAGCAGATCGGCGGCGAGCGCAACTGGGACTACCGGTACACCTGGATCCGCGACGCCTCGTTCTCGGTTTACGCGCTGCTCAGCCTCGGCTACCAGGAAGAGGCCGAGGCCTTCGTCGGATGGCTGCTCCAGCGGATCCACGAGGGAGTGGGGTCCGACTCGGCGCCGTTGCGGATCATGTACCGCGTGGACGGCTCGTCGCACCTCGACGAGGAGGCGCTCGACCACCTCGCCGGGTACCGCAAGTCGAGGCCGGTCCGGGTCGGCAACGGCGCGGCCGACCAGATCCAGCTCGACATCTTCGGCGAGGCGATGGACTCGATCCACCTCGCGGACACGCACGGCCTCGAACTGCCGCACGCCGGCTGGATGAAGGTCAGGGAGATGCTCGACTGGCTCTGCGACCACTGGGACACGCCGGAGGAGGGGATCTGGGAGACCCGCGGCGGGCCGCAGAAGTTCACCTACGGGCGCTTCATGTCGTGGGTGGCGCTCGATCGCGGCATCCGCATCGCGCAGTCGCACGGCCGACCCGCGTCGATGACGCGATGGGTGCACGAGCGCGATCGCATCTACGAGCGCATCATGGAGTCCTTCGACCCCGCGCGGCAGGCGTTCGTGCAGCACGACGGCAGCGACGTGCTCGACGCCTCGCTGCTGCTCATGCCGCTCATGGGCTTCATCTCGCCGCGGGACCCCATGTGGATGTCGACGCTCGAGGCCATGGACGAGTCGCTCGTCTCGGACAGCCTCGTCTACCGCTACGACCCGGCGGCCGCCCCTGACGGGCTCAGGGGATCGGAGGGCACCTTCACGCTCTGCTCGTTCTGGTACGTCGACGCGCTCGCCCGCTCCGGGCGCCTCGACGAGGCGAGGCTCGTGTTCGAGAAGATGCTCACGTACGCCAACCACCTCGGTCTCTACGCCGAGGAGATCGGGCTCACTGGTGAGCAGCTCGGCAACTTCCCGCAGGCCTTCAGCCACCTCGCCCTGATCAATGCGGCGGTGAACCTCGACTACCAGCTCGACCACGGGTCGGGCGACGTCGAGCCGGTGCTGCGTCGTCGTCGACGGATCGACTGACCATGTCGCGGCCCGCGCCTGTGAATCCGCCATGGACCCCCGTTGTCCCCCGGACGCGGCCTTCGGAGGGACGGATCCCTCCGGTTAGGCTCTGACCGGTCAGATTCCCGCGATCGAGAGTTCGACTATGAGGGGTGCACGCGCCGCTGCGACCGGCCAGGCGCCGGTCGCCCGTCACGCTGCCCTGATCGCGGCCATGGTCGCCATCGCCGCCGCGGTCGCCGTCGCCGCGGTGAGCCGCCTGATCCGCGTCGTCCCCCATTCGCACGACGGCGAGCTCGGAGCCGGGCACGTCGTGGTCGACGTGCTCTGCATCGTCGTCGCGGTGCTCGTCGCCCTGCTCCTGCTCACGGCGTTGACCGTCGCGTCCGTCCCGGCCGGTCACCGCGGCGGCCGCGGGAGCTGCGCCGCGCCGTGGGCGAGCGCCGGGGTCGGCGCGCTCGCGAACGCGTCGGTGTGGGCGACGATCGCCGCGCTCGCGGTGGGCAGCGCGGCCGGGGCCTTCGACGGGTTCCCCGGCGGCCACCTCGCCGCCTGCGCCGTGCTCGCGGGCGGACTCGGGGCCACGACCGGCGCGGTGCATCGCCGCGCCCATCACCAGTCGGTCTACCGGTCGTTCAACGTGGTCGCGATGCTGCTCGCCGCCGGATGCCTCGCGAGCATGAGCCTGACGGACACGGGCGAGTGGTGGGTGCGCAACTTCAGCACCCTCGGCACGTCCGACGACGTGGCCGCCGCGTGGTTCAACGCGGGCCTGGTGCTCTCGGGCGGCGCGATGGCGGCGATGTCCGGTCGGCTCGTCAGGGGGCTGGCCCGCACCGAGTACCGTGCCCGCCGGGGCGCACGCGTCGTCGTCCACGCGCTCGTCGGCATCATCGGATTCGCGCTCGCCGGTGTGGGCCTCGTTCCGATCGACGCCGACGAGACGCTGCACAACGTGTTCGCGAGCGCCGCGGGTGCGGCGTTCTTCCTCCTCGCCGCCGGAACCCCATGGCTGGTGCGACGGATGCCTCGGAGGCTCGTCGGCACGTCGGTCGGGGCCCTCGTCGTGGAGGTCGCGGCGTGGGTGGTCTACGACGGCCTCGCATGGGCGTCGCTCACGGTGTTCGAGGTCGTCGCGTTCGCGCTCGTGTTCGTCTGGCTCATCGCGCTGGTCGTGACGACGCATCCGGAGCGGGCCGAGGCGCCCCATCCGGCCGCCGCGCGCGCGGGCGTCGCGGCGCTCGCCGCCGCACCGGCGCGCGGTGCGATCGCGCTCGGCGATCGCGTCCGCACGGCGACGATCACGGCGGCGATCCCGACGTTCGCGTTCGGCGGTGCGCCGCCGGCGGGAATGCAGCCGAGCCTCGCGCGTTCCAACTGATGAGCCTGCGGGCCGACCGGCCCGCGCGGAGAGGAGATCCCGTGACCGACGACGATGTCGAGATCGTCCGCGACGACCAGGCGAGCCGCTATCGGCTCCTGCTCGGCGGCGGCCAGGCCGGGTTCGCGAAGTTCCGGGCCAGTCCCGGGCGGATCATCTTCACCCATACGGTGGTCGACCCGGCGTTCGAGGGACGCGGCCTCGGTTCGATGCTCGCGCGGTGGGTCGTCGAGGACGCCGTTCGCCGCGGTGAGCGGATCGTCCCGCGGTGTCCGTTCATCGCCGCGTGGCTGCGCAAGCATCCGGGCTACGAGGACTCGATCGACTGGCCGGGGGAGCCGCGCATCACGGCCTGATCGGGCTGCGATCCGGAACATCGCATCCGTTCCGTGCCCCCCGCTCTGGGGCACTGCCGCCGGTTCGGCGAAACGATACGATTCCTCAAAACCCGAGTCGGGACCCGACCCGACAGATCGCTGCACCGCGGCGAATGCGACCGGATGTCCCAGCACGGTCGCTCGGGAGGTGGCTCGCCGAGCTCAGTTCGGGTCGCTCGGCGGGGAGGGCCTCCTGTGAGGCCGCGGTGGGGCGGGAGGTAGGGTTCCCGTCCCACCGTCATTTCACGGCGTCCCGATCCTGTCCCAGAAAATGAGGACTGGTCATCTCCTCGGGGTGGGAGTAGGACGGGAGTGGGTCATCCGGTGCCCGGACCCCGCGGTGCCGATGAGCCGCCGAGCACCTCGCTCGGCCCGACCGGGCAACGGCAGGCGGAGGCGTGCCGGCCGTGCCACGAGGCATCCGGGGGATGACATGCCGTCGATCAACGTCATCGGGGTGGGGCGGGGCCACGGCCTCGGAGCGGTTCGGACCATGCCGGAGTTCCGCAGCCACGTGGAGGCGAGCGCGCTCACGCAGGCGCAGCGGGCCACGCTCGTCGACCAGGCGGAGATCCTGATCGAGGGGCTCTACGTCCACCTGCCGCTGAAGCGCGCGATGCACGCCGTGGACCCGCTGCAGAGCCTGCGGTTGCTGCGATCCCGCCTCCCGTTGCTCACCGAACCCGAGTTCCACGCCGCGCTGCAGCGCATCTTCCTCGGACTGCGGGACCTGCATACGAACTACATCCTCCCCGACCGCTACACGGGCTTCGCCTTCCTCGGGATCCTGGTCGAGCGCTGCGTCGAGGCCGGCCGGACGCAGTGGCTCGTGACGAAGACGTTCGACCACCTCACCGGAGACCCGGACCTCGTGGTCGGCGCCGAGGTCACGCACTGGAACGGCACGCCGATGGCGATCGCGGTCGAGCGGAACGCCGCTCGCGAGGCGGGGAGCAACAAGGCGGCGAGCCTCGCGCGAGGCCTGGAGAACATGACCATCCGCCCGGTCAGGATGTCGCTGCCGCCGGACGAGGACTGGGTGGACCTGACGTACCGTGTCGGGGGCGTCGAGCACGAGTCGCGGCTGCCGTGGCGGGTGTTCGAGTCCACGAGCGACGTGGGCGGCGGCGACGCGGATGCCGGACTGCCGACGGGGATCGAGTCCCCGGCGTCGCACCTCGTCGGACTGGACCTGAAGACCGAACTCAGCCGTCGGGTCAAGCGGCGGCTGTTCGCCCCGTCCTCGCTGAAGGAGGAGGCCCGGGTCGAGCGCAGCAACCTCGACGTCCCGCGATCCACGAAGGCCCAGCAGGAGGCCGGCATCCTGCCGACGACCCGGCCGACCGAACTCAAGGCCCGGACGGTCGCGACGCCGAGCGGCACGTTCGGCCACCTGCGGATCTTCACCTTCTTCATGGAGGACCGTCAGGTCGGGGCCTTCATCGAGGAGGTCGCACGCCTGATCGGCGTGCTGCCGCAGGACGGCCTGATCCTCGACGTCCGAGGCAACGGCGGCGGCTTCGTCGTCGCATCCGAGTTCCTCCTGCAGTTCTTCACGCCGCGCCGGGTCCGCCCCGAGCCGATGCAGTTCATCAACACCCGGCTCACGGCGGATCTCTGCGGCCGTGTCGCCGACTACCGCGACTGGAAGCCCTCGATCGACGAGTCGATCACGACCGGGGCACCGTTCTCGCGCGCGTTGCCCCTCTACTCGGAGAACGTCGTCAACGACGTCGGACAGCTCTATCACGGCCCGGTCGTGCTGATCACGGACGCACTCTGCTACAGCGCCACCGACATCTTCGCGGCCGGATTCCAGGACCACTCGATCGGGCCCGTCCTCGGCGTCGACGACAACACCGGCGCCGGCGGCGCGAACGTGCTCACCCACGAGGACCTGCGCGCGGACTGGACGGGGGGACCGCTGCGACCGCTGCCCTCGGGTGCGGCGTACCGGGTGTCGCTGCGACGTTGCCTGCGCGTCGGCGACCGGTTCGGCCAGCCGGTGGAGGACCTCGGGATCGTGCCGGACGAGACCCACCGGCTCACTCGACGGGACGTCATGGAGGACAACGTCGACCTCATGGAGGCGGCCGGGAGGCTGCTCGCCGAGCGGACGCCGCGCGTGCTCGAGGTCGGCCTGGGCACTCCGTCGAACGGACGACTCACCCTCTCCGTGCAGACCGCCGCGATCGACAGCGTCGACGCCTACCTGGACGGTCGACCGGTCGGCAGCACGGCGACGCAGGACGGGACGACCGAACTCGACGTCGGAGTCGCGGGAGCGACGCCGGACAGCGTGCTCCGGCTGGAGGGATTCGACGGCGACGACCTCGTCGCCTCGCGGCTGGTCCCGCTGCAGTGACGACGGCGTGGACCTGCGGTGCGATCAGCCGCCGGCCGGCCTGGCACCGGGTCGGGGCGGGTCCTGCGCCTCGCGCAGTCGGTCGCACAGCTCGATGAGGCGCCGCAGTTCGTCATCGTCGAGGGTGCCGCCGACGCGATCGGTGATGGCCTCCATGTGGTGGATGGCGGCGCGGCGGAACTCCTGGAAGCCCTTCGCGGTGAGCTCGACGATCGTGCCGCGGCCGTCGAGCGGATCGTCGTTCTTCTCCACCCACCCGCGTGCGGCGAGGCGGTCGATGAGCCGGCTCACGCTCGGCTGGGAGATGAGGACGTGACGGTTGAGCTCCTTGAGCCGGAGGCGTCGACCGGGCGCGCGGGAGATGTTGAAGAGCACGTCGTACTCGTTCAGCGACATGACCTCGGTGGGGAACTCCGCCGAGAGCCGCCGCATGATCGAGACCTGGGCGCGGAAGAGCGCCTCCCACGCCGCCACCGCCAGCACGCGATCCGCCAAGCCCGGCTCCTCTCCTCGGATGGGCGGCGCACGGCCGCCGATCAGTCCAAGGATAGGGACGCATGGACCCCCGTGGAGCCGCGGCGACCGGGATGGCGCAGAGGGGCCCCTCAACTGGGGGCGGACACGGTTGAGGGCCGGTCGTAGAGGCTGACGACCGGCCCTCTCCCTTGCACCAAGAGTGTCCTGCAATCACATTCCGCACCGGCCGCCACAGCAAACAGCCGGTGCGCTACGAATATATAACGGATCGATAACGGGCGCTAGTGGGATGTGCCCCGAATGCGGGACTTCTTCACGGCGGGCGCCCGGATGACGCGGCCGCGCGCCGGATGTGACCTAGGGCCCGGGACGTGGGCTCGTCGCCGGTCGCATGATGATCGCAGGAGGTGGGGCGATGAGCACGACGCGGACCGATCCCGAGGTCGGACGGGCGGCCGTGGTCTGGGCCTGGGTGTGCGTGGGCCTCATTCCCGTCGCGTACGTGGTCGCGACCCTCGTCGGCGGCGCGCTGCTCGCCGCATCCGGGGGCGCCGAGGGCGCCGCCGAACGCCCGCCGGCGTCGGTCGTCCTCCCGATCGGGCTCCTGTCGGTCGCGATCATGGTCCTCCCGGCCGTCGGCGCGGCCGTGCTGGGGCTCCGCGCGGCCCGCCGTGGACGTCGGAGCGGCATCGCCGCCGCCGTCATCGGCGCGGTGGTCGCGATCGGCGGAATCGTGCTCAACCTGCTCGCCTACCTGTTCGGGTGAACGGTCCGCCGACACGGCCGAATCCCCGTGCGAGTTCCCGGGGGGTCTCCCCGTCAGAAGACGTCGGGGCTCGGCGTCGACGCCTGGCGGATCGAGACGTCCGCGTGCCGGTCGAACCGGTAGCCGAGGCCGCGGACCGTGCGCACGATGTCCTGGTAGTGCGCCAGCTTGGAGCGGAGTCGACGGATGTGCACGTCGATCGTGCGCTCGTTCGGGATCTCGTCGTCGCCGGCCCAGAGCCCGTCGATGAGCTCGTGGCGATCGATCGTCCGACCCTCGCGGAGCACGAGGTACTGCAGCAGCTCGAACTCCTTGTAGGTCAGTCCGGCGGGCTCGCCGTCGAGCAGAACGCGCTTGCGCGAGATGTCGATGATGACGCCGTCCGGGTGGCGGTCCGCGTCGTCGCTGAGGCCCTGCGACTCGCGCTGGCGGGCGAGGGCGGCGGGGTCCTGCAGGGCGAGGCGGACGACGTCGACGTCTCGGCCCCCTGAGCCCTCGGGGGCGAGCGCGACGGCCGCGTAGGTCTCGGCCGAGGGCGCGAGTTCGGTGGTGAGCGTGCGGAGGGCCTCGACGATGCGGTGCAGGCTCGTGCCGTCAGCGGCGGCCTTCAGCTCGTCGATGCCGACGTACAGGACGAAGCCGCGTGCTTCGGTGCCCTCGGGCACGGCGCGGACGCGCGGCGCGGTGGGTGCAGCGGGAGTCGCGGACGCCGCCGCGGCATCGGGCACGGCGGGCGACGCGACCGCGGCGGCCGGGCGCGCAGCGGCCGGCTGGGGTCGGTATGCGGCGGGGTGCGCCGGGCGTGCGACGGGGTGTGCGGTGCGGACGGCGGGAGCGAGGGTGAGAGACATGGCGGATCCTTGTGCTGAAGATGCGTCGACGACCCCGTCACGGCGGGGTCGGAGCGAAGGGCCCGAGTGGGCCGGGGAGAACCCGATCAGTGGTCCCGGGTTCGACGGAGCCGTTCCGATCCGGGTGGGATCGGTCGCGTGCTCGGCGGGGGTTCGCTGGTCAGCGGCACATTCGACAACACATGGGCGCACGCGTCGGCATCATCGTGCCGGGGGTCCACTGAGCCTCGAGGGCGGTCAGGGAGCGTGCGGTGTCAGTCATGGGCGAAAGTCAAACCCAGGTCCCCGGATGTGTCAAACCGTGACCCTCCGATGACCGTGCGTGACGTCGCACGCGATGCGCGAGCGGGCTCGTCGAGAGGGGAGGTCCCAAGGACCGACGGTCAGACGCGCAAGATCCTTCGAGCGGGGATCGATTCATCGAATCTTGCCGGATCGTATCCGCCACGGCGTGTCTCACGGCGAAGATCCTGCGAGGTGAGGCGTTCGTAACACGAATCGCACGCCGCCGCCACGCCATGACGCGGTCGGCGGAAGGAGGCGTCAGACGGTGCCGTACAGGCGGTCGCCGGCGTCACCCAGGCCGGGAACGATGTAGCCGTGCTCGTTGAGTCGCTCATCGACCGCGCCGAGCACGACCGTGACCTCGCGGCCCGCCATCGCCCGCTCCACGGCCTGCAGGCCCTCGGGCGCCGCGAGGATGCAGATCGCCGTGACCTCCGTCGCGCCGCGCGCGAGCAGGAAGTCGATCGCCGCGATGAGCGACCCGCCCGTGGCGAGCATCGGGTCGAGCACGAAGCACTGGCGGCCCGACAGGTCGTCGGGCAGGCGCTCGGCGTACGTCGTCGGCTCGAGCGTCTCCTCGTTGCGGGCCATGCCGAGGAATCCGACCTCGGCGGACGGCAGCAGCTTGACCATGCCCTCGAGCATCCCGAGGCCCGCGCGGAGGATCGGGACGATCAGGGGCTTCGGGTCGGCGATGCGCACACCCGTCGTGGGCGCGACCGGGGTCACGATGTCGACCGGCTCGACCCGCACCTCGCGCGTGCCCTCGTAGGCGAGGAGCGTCATCAGCTCCTCGACGAGCGAGCGGAACACCGGCGACGGCGTCGTCTCGTCGCGGAGCACCGTGAGCTTGTGGGTGACGAGCGGGTGGTCGGCAACGTGGACTCGCATAGGCTCGAGTCTAGTTGCGGGGGTTCCGCCGATGAGAAGGGGCGAACGGATGCCGGTGCAGCGCCCTGAGCACGTCGAATGGATGCGGCTCGCCCTCGCCGAGGCATCCGCCGCACTCGGCTCGGGCGACGTGCCCGTCGGCGCCGTCGTGGTCCGCGACGGCGAGGTCGTCGCGACCGGGCGCAACGAGCGCGAACTCCACGAGGACCCCACGGCGCACGCCGAGTTGCTCGCGATCCGCGAGGCCGCCCGCGCCATCGGCGACCGCCACCTCACCGACTGCACGCTCGTGGTCACGCTCGAGCCGTGCGTGATGTGCGCGGGCGCGATCCTCGCGGCACGCCTGCCGACGGTCGTGTTCGGCGCGTGGGACGAGAAGGCCGGGGCCGCCGGCTCGGTCTACGACGTGCTGCGCGACCGACGGCTGAACCACCGGGTCGAGGTCCATGCGGGGGTCGAGGCGGATGCCGCAGCGCGCCTGCTCCGCGACTTCTTCGAGGATCCGCTGCGCCGCCCCTCGACCGCGCGCTGAACGACCCCTAGCTCGCGCGCTGCAGCGTGTCGCGTCGCGCGAGGCCCTCGACGAACTCGCCCAGGATCGACGCGGACGCCGTGGCGGCGGCGGGGCCGCAGGACGCCTGCAGCTCGCGCATGCCGTCGACCGAGAGCCCGTACTCCGGGAGCTCGTCGCCCCAGGCGGCGAGCCAGTCCTCGTGGATCTCGCGGTCGACCTCGGGGTGGAACTGCACCGCGAGCAGCCAGTCGCCGCGTCGGAACGCCTGGTTGGCGTACTGCGGCGATCCTGCGAGCCGCTCGACGCCCTCGGGCAGGTCGAACGTGTCGCCGTGCCACTGCACGAATCGCACGCCGGCCGCGTGCCGCACCGGTGAACCCTCGCCCGCCTCGGTGAGCTCGACGCCGAGCCAGCCGACCTCCTTGCGCGGCCCGCGGTAGACGTCGGCGCCGAGTGCCGCGGCGAGCAGCTGCGCGCCGAGGCACACCCCGAAGACCGGCGCCTCGGCCGCGATGCGGCGGCGCAGCAGGTCGAGTTCGTCGGCGAGGTACGGGTACTCGTCGGCCTGGTAGACGCCCTCGTCGCCGCCCAGCACCACGACGAGGTCGGGTGCCAGCGGGTCGACCGCCGTGACGTCCTCGGTCGGCGCGTCGAGGAACCGCACCTCGTAGCCGTGCGCCTCGAGCGTCGGCCCGAGGTTGCCCAGGCCGATCGCGGAGTCGTGGCGGAGCACCAGCGCGACGGGCCGGCCGGCCGCGCCGGCGGCATCCGTCATTCGAGGCCCTTGATGACGATGGCGTCGGTGGGCGGCGCCGTGAGGTTCGGATCGACGTAGATGTCGGGCTCGACGTAGATGACGCGCGCCGCCGGCACCGCGCGGCGGATGCGCTGCTCGATGACGTTGATCGCAGTCGACACCTCGGCCAGGGTCTCGCCGCCGTGGAAGCCGAGCTTCGCGGCGACGAGCATCTCGTCGGGGCCCAGGTACAGGGTCTTCATGTGGATGATGCGCTCGGCCTCGGGGCCGGCGAGGATCGCGTCCCGGATCTTCTTCACGTCGGCCTCGTTGGCGCCCTCGCCGACGAGCAGGCTCTTCGTCTCGATGCCGAGGATGATCGCCACGATGATGAGCAGCGTGCCGATCATGAGCGTGCCGATCGCGTCGAACACCGAGTTGCCGGTGATCACGGTGAGGCCGACGCCGAGGAGCGCGAAGGCGAGACCGGTCAGGGCCGCGACGTCCTCGAGGAGCACGACGGGGAGCTCGGGCGCCTTGGCCCGTCGGATGAACTGCGCCCAGTTCTGCCCGCCGCGGATCTGGTTCGATTCCTTCACGGCGGTGCGCAGCGAGAGGGACTCGAGCACGATCGCGATGACGAGCACGAGGATCGGCAGCCACGGCACCTCGAGCTCGTGCGGATGCGTGAGCTTGTCGACGCCCTCGTAGATCGAGAACACGCCGCCGACCGAGAAGAGGATGATCGAGACGACGAACGCGTACACGTACCGCTCGCGCCCGTAGCCGAACGGGTGCTCGCGGTCGGCCTCGCGCTTGGCCTGGCGGCCGCCGAAGAAGAGCAGCAGCTGGTTGCCGGCGTCCGCCACGGAGTGGACGGCCTCGGCGAGCATCGATGCCGACCCGGAGAAGAACCACGCGATGAACTTCGTCAGGGCGATGCCCGTGTTCGCGAGGAATGCCGCCAGGATCGCCTTCGTGCCGCCGGATGCGCTCATGCGCCAATCCTAGGATGGCTGGCATGGCCCCCTCGCAACCCGTTGACCTGCCCGCGATCGCCTTCCTGGGCGCCGGATCGATGGCCCGTGCGGTGCTCGCCGGGTTGCTGCAGCCCCACGTGACCGCGGCCGGCATCACGGCGACGAACCGCAGCGCCGTGCGGGCCGCCGAGTTCGACGACGAGCCGCGCGTGGCGGCCCACGCGACCGAGACGGATGTCGACGCCAACCGCCGAGCGGTCGCCGGCGCGAAGCTCGTCGTCGTCGCGGTGAAGCCCGCCATGGTGCCCGACCTCCTCGACGAGATCGCCGACGCGCTCGAGCCGGGCGCGATCGTCGTGAGCGTCGCCGCCGGCGTCACCGTCGCGACGTTCGAGGCGCACCTGCCCGAGCACGTCTCGGTCGTGCGGACGATGCCCAACACGCCGGCGGTCGTCGGCCGAGCGGTCACGGGCGTCTCGGCCGGCACGCGCTCGTCGGAGGTGGACCTCGCGCTCGTCGTGTCGCTGTTCGAGACGGTGGGCGAGGTGCTCGTCGTGCCGGAGACCCAGCTCGACGCGCTCTCGACGATCTCCGGGTCCGGCCCGGCCTACGTGTTCCTCCTCATCGAGGCGCTCGAGCGCGCGGCGATCGAGAAGGGATTCACGCCCGAGCAGGCCGCCGTGATGGTCCAGGGCACGTTCCGAGGGGCGAGCGAGCTGCTCGCGGCATCCGTCGACGACCCCGCCGAGCTGCGCCGACGCGTCACGAGCCCGAAGGGCACGACCGAGCGGGCCGTCGCCGTGCTCGAGGAGGCGGACCTCGCGGGTCTCTTCGGCCGCGCGACCGACGCCGCGCTCGCCCGCGCCCGCGAGCTCGCCGCCGGGGCCTGACCGACTACCCGGGCGTCGCGACGCGCTCGAGGAGCACCATGACCTCGAAGTGCGTCGTCTGCGGGAACATGTCGAACACGCGCGCCTTCACGGGCCGCAGCGACGGCATCGCCGCGAGGTCCTTCGCGAGCGACGCGACGTTGCAGCTCGAGTAGAGCACGTGCGCGGCATCCGACCGCTCGAGCCAACCCGCCAGGTCGGCGCCGATCCCGCGCCGCGGCGGGTTCACCACGACGAGGTCGGGGGCGGATGCCGCGCCGAGCGCGAACTCGGTCGCGTCGCCCGCGGCGAAGCGCACGCGTGAGAGCGCGGCATCCGTTCTGCTCAGCTCGGCGCTCGCGACCGCCTCGACACTCGTCTCGATGCCCGTGACGGCCGTCTCGCCGCCGGCGAGGTGCAGCGCGAACCCGCCGACACCCGAGTACAGGTCCCAGGCGTCCTCCGGCGCGAGGTCGCGGATCCAGTCGCGCGCCTCCGCGTACAGCGCCTCGGCGATCGCGGTGTTGGTCTGGAAGAAGCTCTGCGGGCGCAGGTGCATCGTCACGTCGTTGAGCCGCATGGGCAGCGTGTCGGCCTCGGTGAGCACGACCTCGTCGGCGCCCTCGAGCACGGCCTTGTGCTCGGGCAGCAGGTTCGCCGTGACGACGCGCGCCTGAGGGAGCTCGGCGAGCAGCGCCGGCAGGTGCTTGCGCATCCGACCGAGCGGCTCGGTCGAGCGCAGCACGAACCGCACCATCAACTCGCCGTCGGGCGACTCGGTGACGATCAGGTGCTTCAGCTCTCCGCGGCGCGCCGCCACGTCGTAGGGGACGATCCGGGCGAGCGTGATGAAGCGCGCGAGCACCGGGAACGCGGCGCGATGGCCGGGGGAGCAGATGCCGCACGCCTGCAGGTCGACGCCGTGGCCATCGGCGTCGAGGATGCCGATCGTCGGCGCCTCGACCGTGCCGCCGACGACCATCTTCGCCTTGTTGCGGTAGTCGCGCTCGCTGCTCGCGACCGGGGGCAGCCACTCCGGGACGTCGAAGGGGGCGAGCAGGTCCTCCGCATGCGCCTGCTTGTCGCCGAGCTGGGCCGGGTACGGGCGCCCCATGAGCGAGCACGACCGGCATCGCCCCGCGTCGAAGTAGGCGCAGTCCACCAGTCAAGGCTACGCGGGTGCCCGTCAGCCGTCGGTCGTGAGCTCGCGGCGTCCCATCGCGACGACCGCCACGGCGATCGCCGCCGCCGAGACGCCGAGCATCCAGAAGCCGCCCGTCCAGTCGACCTCCCCGGCGACCGGCAGCGGTGCGTGCGCGAAGGGCGACAGGTCGTGCATCCAGTCGGGAAGGCCGAGGATCTCGCCGAAGATGCCGAAGAACGCCCCGGCGGCGAGCAGCGCCCAGGAGACGGGGATGGTGAGCCTCGGCGCGAGGACGAGGACGAGCAGTCCCAGGCCGAGGAAGACGAGCGCCGCCGGCGCCTGTGCGAGGGCCGACTGCAGGGCGTTCTCCGCGGAGGCGGTCGGGTCGTCCGACGAGAGGGAGCCGAGGAGCGCCCCGCCCGCGGCGAGCACCAGGATCACGAGGATCGCGAGCGCGCCGACGAGCGCGTACCCGCCGAGCCACGAGCGGCGCGGGACGGGCGTCGCCAGCACCGGCTCGGCCGTGCCGTGCGCCTCCTCGATCCGGGCGCGCATGACGGCCTGCAGGGCGGCCGCGGCGGCCAGGATGCCGACCATCGAGAAGAACGTGACGGTGAACGCCTCCTCGAGCGATGCGTCGGGGCCGGCGACCTGCCGCAGGGTGTCGGCGATCGCCGGTGCGTCGGTGCCGATCTGGTCGACGAGCGGGGTGAGCGTCGTCGCGAGCGCCCCGGCCACCACCGCGCCGACCGCCCACGACGCGACGGCGCCGGCGTTCAACCGCCAGGCGAGCCCGACGTGGCCGCGGAGCAGCGGCCCGGCCGTGGCGCGCCCGGCCCGTCCGGGCAACAGGCTCGCCCCGCTGTCACGGGCGGACTGGAACACGAACACCAGCCCGATCAGCACGACGGCGAGCCCGACCGAGAGCAGCAGCGGTGCGAGCTCGTTCGCCGCGAAGGGCTCGGTGCGCTGCGCCCAGCCGATCGGCGAGAGCCAGCTCGGCCATGCCGCGGTCCGGTACAGCCCGTCGGTGGATGCCTCGCCGAGCGCATCGCCGAGGCCGCGGACGAGGTAGGCGGACAGCACGACCGCGACGGACAGCGCGTTCGCGCTCCGCGAGGTGCGGAACAGCTGCGCCGCGACCAGGCCGACGGCGAGGAACGCGACGCCGGTCGCGCCGACAGCGAGACCCGCGACCGCCGAGCCCGCGGCATCCAGCCCGCTCGCCATGAACGCGGCGGCGACGGCGAGTGCGAGGAGGACGTTCGCCAGCACTCCGTGGACCACGGTGGCGAGCGTGGGGAGCGTCCGCGCCGCCGGGGTCGCCGCGACCAGTTCGGCACGGCTCTGCTCCTCGTCGCCGCGGGTGTGGCGCACCGCGAGGAACGTGCTCATCAGCCCCGCCATGAGGGCGAGGAACGACAGGATGAGGAACACCGCGAACTCGCCCTCGCCCGCGCCGTTCGGCGTGCCGCGGAAGATGAGGATCGCCGGCGCGATGATCGTCAGGCGGAGGATCGACTCGCGCTCGGCCTGGTCGCCGAACGTGCTGCCGACCGCGGCGGCGGCCATCAGCCCGAGGCCCGCCGTGCCGACGATCCACAGCGTCAACTGGAATCGATCCCGTCGCGCGCGCTGCGCGACCAGGGCGAGCAGGAGGCTCGTCGGGCTCACTTCGCGGCCCCGCCGCCGGAGCCGGCCGTCGGCGAGGGCGCCGGGACGCCCGCCATCGCCGGATCGTCGCCGTAGTGGCGCAGGAAGAGCTCCTCGAGCGAGGGCGGCGCGACCGTCAGCCCCTGGACGCCCAGTCGTCCCAGCTCGGGGAGCAGCGCGGCGACGCGATCGCTGTCGGCCGTGAACTGGACCCGGCCGGCGTTCACGAGCACGTCGTGCGCGCCGTCGAGCGCCTCGACGGCGGACTCCTGCCCGGGTACGTGCAGGAAGGCGACCGACGAGCGCGTGAGGTGGCGGAGTTCGGCGAGCGTGCCGGACTCGACCCGCCGCCCGGCGCGGATGATGCTCACGCGGTCGCAGAGCGCCTCGACCTCGGAGAGGATGTGGCTCGACAGCAGCACCGTCGCGCCGTCGGCCGCGACGCGGGCGATCTCGCGGTTGAACACCTGCTCCATCAGCGGGTCGAGCCCGCTCGTCGGCTCGTCGAGGATGTACAGCTCGGCGGGCGTCGCGAACGCCGCGACGAGCGCGACCTTCTGCCGGTTGCCCTTCGAGTAGGCGCGCCCCTTCTTGCGTGGGTCGAGCTGGAACGCCTCGACGAGCCGCGCCTTCCGCTCGGCGTAGGCCGCGCGGTCGGTCGTGCCGCCGCGGAGCCGTGAGAGCAGGTCGATCGCCTCGCCTCCGGAGAGGTTCGGCCAGAGGCTCACGTCGCCGGGCACGTAGGCGACCCGACGGTGCAGCTCGGCGGCGTCCCGCCACGGGTCGCGACCGAAGAGGCTCGCCTCGCCGCCGCTCGCCCGCGCGAGGCCCAGCAGGATGCGGATCGTGGTGGACTTCCCCGCGCCGTTCGGCCCCAGGAAGCCGTGGATCTCGCCGGACCGCACCTCGAGGTCGAGCCCGTCGAGGGCGACGGTGCGACCGAACCGCTTCTCGAGGCCGCGGATGCTGATGACCGTGCTCATGGCCGCGATGCTACGCGCGTGCGAGGGCCCGCCACCAGCGACGCGCGATGCGCCGCGACGCCGCCCGCGAGTGGCGCTCGCGGCGGTGTGCTCCGGTGCCTTCGATCACGGGTACGCTCAGCGCCATGGACCCGCTCGACGTCATCGCCCTCGTCGGCGAGGTCATCGCGTGGGTCGCGCTGGCGGCGGGCGGCGTGCTGCTGCTCGCCTTCGCGTTCGCGCGCATGGCCGACGGGGCATGGGATGCGATCGAGGTCGCGATCGTGGAGCGCGACGACGGCGACGTCGTCCGGTGGTTCGCCGGCGGCGAGTTCCACGAGCGACCGCTCGAAGACGAGGAGCCGAAGCCCGATTCAGACGACGGCGAGCCGCTCGCCTGGGTGCGCCGTCGGAGCCCCGACCGGTTGCGGTTCGAAGCCGCGTCGCACCTGCCGCGCGTCCTCGGCACGATCGCCGTGATCCTCGTCGGGATCGGCATCATCGCGACGGTCGCCTCGACGGTGGCCGGGGCCGTCGCCTGAGGCTGCGGCCCGCCCGGCGCATGCGCCCCGCGGCATCCGCTATTCGAGCGCCGCGAACTTCTCGATGTCGCCCTCGGTGCCCGACACGATGATGAGGTCGTGGTTCGACACCACGGTCTTCTCCGTCGCATACGTGAACGGCTTGCCCGGGCTCTTCACGCCGACGACGGTCACGTTGTGACGCGAGCGGACGCCGGAGTCGGTGAGGTTCTTCCCGCGGATCGGCTTCGGCGGGTACATCTTCACGAGCGCGAAGTCGTCGTCGAACTCGATGAAGTCGAGCATTCGGCCCGACACCAGGTGCGCCGTGCGCTCGCCCGCCTCCCGCTCGGGGTAGATGACGTGGTTCGCGCCGATGCGCTCGAGGATCTTGCCGTGCGAGGTCGAGATCGCCTTCGCCCAGATCTGCGGGATCTTGAGGTCGACGAGGTTCGCCGTGATGAGCACGGACGCCTCGACGGAGGACCCGACGGCGCAGACCGCGATCGAGAACTCCTGCGCACCGATCTGCTTCAGCGCGTCGAGCGACTTCGCGTCGGCGACGACGGCGTGCGTGACGCGTTCGGCCCACTTCTGCACGAGGCTCTCGTCCTCGTCGACGGCGAGCACCTCCCGACCGAGGCGGTCGAGCTGGCCGGCGGTGGCCGCCCCGAACCGACCGAGTCCGATGACGAGCACTGGGGCGTCGTGCTTGATGCGATCAACCAACGATGGGCCTCTCTTCCGGTCGTCTGAACAGCTGGCGCTTCTGCGCGGCCGCGAGGGCCGCCGCGAGGGTGACCGTGCCCACGCGGCCCATGAACATGGTCGCAGCCATCACGTACTTCCCCTCGGGTGGCAGGGACTCGGTGAGCCCCGTGGAGAGCCCGCACGTCGCGAACGCCGAGATCACGTCGAAGAGCACGAAGTCGAGCGCCGACTTCGTGATCTGGGTGATGATCACGGTCGAGACGGCCACGATGGTCGCGCCCCACAGCACGACGCTGACGGCGAGGCGCAGGATGTCGCGGGGGATGCGCCGCCCGAAGGCCTCCATCGCGGGCGCACCGCGGGCCTCCGCGTACGCGGCGAGGAAGAGCACCGCGAGCGTCGTCACCTTGATGCCGCCCGCCGTCGAGGCCGAGCCGCCGCCGACGAACATCAGCATGTCGGTCACCAGCAGGCTGGAGCCGTAGAGATCGGCCATGTCGATCGTCGAGAAGCCGCCCGACCGCGTCATCGTCGACATGAAGAACGCCTCGTAGAAGGTCTTCACGAAGCTGAGGCCGCCGTACGTCTTCGGGTTGTTGTACTCGAGCACGAGGAACGTGACCGCGCCGGCGATCCACAGGACGATCGTGGTGGTCAGGGTGAGCTTCACGTGGACGCTCCAGCGCCGCGGGCTCTTCCAGGTGCGCAGGAGGGCGAAGATCACCGGGAACCCGAGGCTGCCGAGGAACACGGCGAGCATCATGAGCGACTGGAACCAGTAGTCGTCGAAGAACTCGACCGGGCCGAGCGGGTTCGGGTTGAAGCCCGTATTCGTGAAGGCGCTGACCGCGTAGTAGGCCGAGTACCAGAGGCTCAGCCCGAAGTCGTAGCCCTTGCCGAGCACGCTCGGCAGCATGCCGATCATGACGACGGCCTCGATCGCGAGCGTGCTGACGGCGACCGTCACGAGCAGTCCGCCGACCTCGCCGAGTCGAACCGCCTGCCGCTCCGACACCGGGCCGGCGTGCACCCTCGACGGGTTGGTGTCGCTCGCGGCCATCAGCTTCGCGCGCAGCCCGAGCCGCCGCGAGACCACGAGGCCCAGGATCGACGCGAGGGTGAGGACGCCCATGCCGCCGACGTTCATGCCGATGAAGATGATCGTGTTGCCGAACGGCGACCAGTGCGTGGCCATGTCGACGGTCGTGAGGCCCGTCACGCAGATCGTCGAGACCGCGGTGAAGAAGGCGTCGTGGAGGGGCGTGCCGCCCGTGCCGGCCCCGGCGCGCGCCAGCGGCAACGACAGGAGGGCGGTCGTGATGAGGATGAGCGTCGCGAACACGAGGATCGCGAACCGCGACGGCGAGCTCTTCACGAGCGTGTCGAAGGCGTCGCGCACGCCGGCGATCCATGAGCGCCGGGCGGGTCCCCGACGACCCACGGTGTGCGAGGCCATCCGCCCTCCTCCGCTCGACGCGAGAGTCATGGTACTCCCCGCCTCCGGCCCGACTGGCTACCCTTGCACCATGGCGGACATCTTCGACGTGGTGGCGGATCCGACCCGACGCGACATCCTCGGCGTGCTCCTCGACCGGGAGACGTCCCAGCCCGACTCGGGCGGCGAGATCAGCGTCGGCGAGATCGTCACCGCGCTCGGCGTGAGCCAGCCGACCGTGTCGAAGCACCTCAAGGTCCTGCGCGAGTCCGGCCTGGTCGGGGTGCGCGAGGAGGGGCAGCACCGCTACTACCACCTCGACCGAGCGCCCCTGGAGCGACTCGAGGACTGGCTGATCCCCTTCGTGACGACGGATGCCGCGGCCGACGCGGTCACCCTCGCCGGCGCGGACGCCGACGAGGCGCTGAACGACGACCAGCGCGCGTTCGCCTCCGCCCTCGGGAAGGCCTTCGCCGACACGGCGCGCCAGGTCACCGCGGTCGTCGGCGCGAAGCGCCGCCGCTAGGACGCTCGGGGTCAGCGCAGCCGCTTGGCCATCTCGAGCTCGAGTCCGCCCGGGTCGAGCTCGTACTCCCGGCTGTGCCCGGTGTACTCGAATCCGCGGCGTTCGTAGTAGCGGCGCGCCCGCGGGTTGTCCTCGTGCACCTCGAGCCGCAGGGTGTCGGCGCGGCCGGCCGCCCAGCGTTCGATCTCGTCGAGGAGCGCGTCGGTGATGCCCGCGGCCCCGCCGCGCCGATCGGGCGTGACGTAGACGCCGACGAGCAGCGGGCCCGTCGCGGCATCCGGCACGTAGCATCCCATGGTGCCGACCCAGCGGTCGCCCTCGATCGCGACCACCACCGTCTGCACGGCCGACTCGCCGCGCTTCGCGCGCGTGCGCCACTCGGCCTCGTCGAACGCGATCGCCCGGTCGTAGCGGTCGCCGAAGGCGATCGGGGTGTCGCGCAGCATCTCGAGACGGAGGTCGCGGACCTCTCGCCAGTCGTCCTCGCGGGTGGTCCGGATGACGAGTTCGGGGCGGGTCATCACCCGAACCTAGCGGATGCCGCGGGGCGGCCGAATCGATCCGGACGCCGCCTCGCGGTCGAATGGGCTAGACTACCGCGGGGCGTTTCCGCCCACGGCTGCGGCACGCGCGGCCGACCCGATCTTTGTGAGGTTTTCGTGGGTTCCGTCATCAAGAAGCGTCGCAAGCGCATGGCGAAGAAGAAGCACCGCAAGCTGCTTCGCAAGACGCGCCACCAGCGTCGCAACAAGAAGTAGTCGCGCAGCGACCACGGCAGGGCGCCGGGCCTTCGGCCTGGCGCTTTTCGCTGTCCGCGGTGGGTTCCGGCGGCCTCGCCGACTGTCGCTCGTCGGAGCCGCGCGGCAGGCCCGACCGCGGGTGCGGCGCGTCGGCCGACGTATCCTGACGGGGTGAACCCGACGCTCCGCGACATCCGCCTCACCCTCATCGGCAAGCCCGGATGCCACCTCTGCGACGACGCGCGCGACGTCGTCGCCTGCGTCCGCGAGGAACTCGCCGCGACGCCGGGGTCGCCCCGGACGACGCTCGAGGAGCGCTCGATCCTCGACGACGAGGCGCTGCGCGCTCGGTACGCCGAGGAGATCCCCGTCCTGCTCATCGACGACGAGGTGCACGGCTACTGGCGCCTCGACCCCGTCCGGCTCAAGACCGCACTGCTGGCGCGCGGCTGACCGGCGCCGACACCACGACGCGTCACCGGTCGGAGGCGTCGGGTGGGCGGATGCCGCCGCGCCGCCCGACCTCGGGCGTGTCGAGCCAAGTCGCCCGCGCAGCCCGGTCCGCCGCCTCGCGGCGCGCGAACCAGCCCGCGATGGGCACGTCGGTCGACGAGTGCGCCACGACCGAGAGCACGATCGCGACCACGACGACGTGGAACATGAAGTCGGCGTTCGGTGCGCCGCTCTGCAGGACGAGCAGGCCGTAGAGCACCGACGCGAATCCCTTCGGGCCGAACCACGCGGCCGTGGCGCGCTCCTCCCATGGCAGCCCGCTGCCGACGAGCGAGAGCTCGACCGCGGCCGGCCGGGCCAGCACCATGAGCAGCACGCCGAAGACGTATGCGGTCCACGGCACCGAGGCCAGCAGCTCGGGCGAGATGAGCGCGCCGAACATGAGGATGGCGAGAAGCTTCATGAGCTCGGAGAACTGCCCGCCGAACTCGGCGAACGCGTCGCGCATCTCCGGCGCGGCGGTCGCGATCGTCATGCCGGCCGCGTACGCGGCGAGGTAGAGGTTCGCGTGCGTGACGGTGCAGATGCCGAGCACGATGAGTGCGACCGCGACGGGCGTGAGCGAGGCGTAGAGGGGCGTGCGCGAGAAGATCCTCCGTCGCACCAGCCACGCCACGACGAGCGGCACCGCGATGCCGACCGCGATGCCGAGTGCGAGTTCCTCGGCGAGCACGAGCGGCTCGACCTCGGGCCCGCCGACCGTCGCGATGAGGATGAGCACGACCGGCAGCGCCAGGCCGTCGTTCAGCCCCGACTCGACGCCGAGCAGGTGCCGCACGCGATGCGGGATCTCGGCGCGGCCCACGATCGCCGACGCGAACACGGGGTCGGTCGGTGCGAGCACCGCCGCGACGAGCGCCGCCTCGAGCCAGCTGAAGCCGAGCAGCCAGACGCCGAGCACGGTCGTGATGACGAACGTGATCGGCATGCCGAGCAGGAGCGCCCGGCCGGGCAGCCGCCACGCCGCGCGGAGCTGCTGGAGCGCGACCTCCTGCCCGTCGGTGAACAGCACGACGAACAGCGCGAGCGACGAGACGGTCGTCACCGTCGGGTCCGTCGGCTCGAGCACGATGACGTCGAGCATGCCGCCGCCCAGGAAGAACCCCGCGACGAGGAACAGCACCGTGGTCGAGAGCACCGTGCGGTGCGCGATCCCGGAGATCAGGATCGCGGCGAGCAGCACGAGCGCGAACGACAGCAGCAGGGCATCCACAGGGAGGAGTCTGCCGCCTTCACCCCCGGGCGGTCGAGTGCCCGCGCGGCGGTCGCACGTCGCCCGGCGGCCCGGCGCCGAAACGACGCGAACCGCTGGCCGGCCGGCGCCGGTGAGCGGTTCGCATCATCCCGCCGGCGCATCGGCCGGCGACGGGTCTACGGCAGCAGGCGCGTCGGTCCGCGGAACAGGTAGGTCGTCTCGCGGATCGAGTGCTCGTCGAGCATCAGCATCAGCAGGCGCGCGAGGCCCATGCCGAACCCGCCGTGCGGCGGCACGCCGTAGCGGAAGAAGTCGAGGTAGAAGCCGAGCTCCTCCGGGTCGAGGCCCTTCTCCTTCGCCTGCTCGACGAGGACGTCGATGCGGTGCTCGCGCTGCGCGCCGGTCGAGATCTCGACGCCGTTGTAGATGAGGTCGTACGAGTTGGTCAGGCCCGCGTCGCCCTCGTGGCGCATGTGGTAGAACGGCCGGATGCTCGAGGCGTAGTCCGTGAGGAAGACGAAGTCGTGGCCGTAGGTCTCCTTGACGTAGGCCGAGATCTGGCGCTCGCCCTCGGGGTCCATGTCGGCGTCGGCGCGCGGCACGACGTAGCCGCGCGACGCGACGATCTCCTTCGCCTCGGCGAGGGGGATCCGCGGGAACGGCGTGGTCGGCACGGCGACGTCGACGCCGAAGAGCTCGCGGATCTCGTCGCCGTGCTTGGCGACGACGGCCGTGAAGCCCGCGACGAGGACCTCCTCGTGCATCTTCATGACGTCCTCGTGCGAGTCGACCCAGCTCATCTCGGCGTCGATCGAGGTGAACTCGGTCGCGTGGCGCGACGTGAACGACGGGTCGGCACGGAACGCCGGGCCGACCTCGAAGACGCGGCCGAAGCCGGCGGGCTGCGCCATCTGCTTGAAGAACTGCGGGCTCTGCGAGAGGTAGGCCGTGCCGTCGAAGTAGCCGAGCTCGAACAGCTCGGCGCGCGACTCGGAGGCCGAGGCCATGAGCTTGGGCGTCTGGATCTCGATCCAGTCCCGCTCGACCCAGTAGGTGCGCAGGGCGTGCAGGAAGGTCGTCTGGATGCGGAAGATGAGGTTCTGCTTCGGGTGGCGGAGGTCGAGGAAGCGCCAGTCCTGGCGCTTGTCGAGGCTCGAGTCGGCCGCGATCGGCGTCTCGAGCGCCTCGGACACCACGTCGAGCGACTCGATCTTCACCTCGAGGCCGCCGAGCTTGACGCGCTCGTCGTGCTTGAGCTGACCGGTCACGCTGATGAACGTGCCGTGCCCGAGGGCCGAGATCTGCTCGGTGAGGGCGAAGGCCTCGGCCGCGCCGACGCTCACGCCCTCGGGGTCGAGCTCCCGCACGGCCGGGTTCACGAGCTGCACCGCGCCCGACTCGTCGCGCAGGATGATGAACTGCACCTTCTTCTGATCGCGGACCGTCTCGACCCAGCCGGCGACGGTGACCGGGCCGTCGGGAAGGGCGGCGAGCTGCTTGACGAGGGTGCGCGTGTTCACGACAGGCCATCCTACCGGCCGCGGATTCCCGCTCCGACCGGGCGACGTGGATCCCGCAGGGCGATGGGCGGCTCGACCGCTCGGCGAATTCAAAGCGAACCGCTTCGTAGACTGGGGGCGTGCCGGCCGAGCAGATCCATCTCGTGCGCCACGGCGAGGTCTTCAACCCGCAGGGCGTGCTCTACGGACGTCTCCCCGGATTCGGGTTGAGCGACCTCGGCCGCGCGATGGCCGAGTCGGCCGCGGTGGACCTCGTCGCACGCAAGCGCCACGTCGCGGCCCTCATCTCCTCGCCGCTGCAGCGCACGCAGCAGTCGGCCGAGCCGATCGCGAAGGCGTTCGACCTCGAGCCGACGCTCGACGAGCGGATCATCGAGCCCACCAATCGGTTCGAGGGCAAGCGCATGTCGGGGCGCGACTCCGCGCTCCGCGACGTGCGCAACTGGGCCTTCCTGGTCAACCCGTGGGAGCCGAGCTGGGGCGAGCCGTTCCGATCGGTCGCCGACCGGATGCTCGCGGCGATGGGCGAGGCCGCCGACGCGGTCGACGACGGCGACGTCGTGATGGTCAGCCACCAGCTCCCGATCTGGATGGTGCACCGCCGCGTCGCCGGCAAGTCGCTCGCGCACGACCCGCGCCGACGCCGCTGCGCGCTCTCGAGCATCACGACCTTCGAACGCCGTGCCGGTCGCTTCGTCGAGGTCGGCTACCGGAACCCCGCGGCCGGCCTCCAGTCGCAGGCCACCGACGTGGGGGCGGTGTGATGCGCGCACGCAGGTCCGCGGCCGTCGCCGCGCTCGCCGTGGCATCCGTCGTCGCCCTGGCCGGCTGCTCGAGCGATCCGCTCGCCGAGCAGTACCGCGAGGGCAGCGGCAAGGGCTACATCGCCGGCGACGGCACGATCTCGGAGTTCCCGGCCGACCAGCGCGGCGAGCCGATCGAGTTCACGGGCACGACGATCGAGGGCGAGACGCTGGGTTCGACCGATCTCGCCGGCGAGGTCGCGGTCGTCAACTTCTGGTACGCCGGCTGCGCGCCGTGCCGCGCCGAGGCGCCCATGCTGCAGGAGGTGTTCGAGGAGTTCGACGGGAACGGGGCGGCGTTCGTCGGCGTGAACGTCCGAGACCAGGCCGCGACCGCGGCCTCCTTCGAGGATGGCTTCGGCATCACCTACCCGTCGATCGTCGACGCGAACGACGGCGCCGTGCAGTACGCCTTCGCGGGCGACGTGCCGCCGGCCGCCGTGCCGACGACCCTCGTGCTCGACGCGGAGGGCCGTGTGGCGGCGCGCATCCTCGGCCAGCTGAAGGACGCGTCGATCCTCGAGACGATCGTGCGCGACGTCATCGCCGAGCAGGCGTAGCGGCGGCGCGGGATGGACCTCGGGGAGATCGTCTTCAGCGGGCAACTGCTCGCCGCGCTGCCGATCGCGCTCGCCGCGGGGCTCGTGTCGTTCCTCTCGCCGTGCGTGCTGCCGCTGGTTCCCGGCTACCTCGGGTACCTCGGCGGGTTCGCCGACGCGAGCGCCGAGGCCGACGAGGCGCGCCGGGCACGGCGCCGGCTGCTCGTGGGCGTGCTCCTCTTCATCGCGGGCTTCACGCTCGTGTTCCTGGTCTTCACCACGACGTTCGGCGTGCTCGGTGCCTGGCTCGCGCGCTGGTCCGACCTCATCATCCGCGTGCTCGGCGTCGTGCTGATCGTGATGGGGCTCGTCTTCATCGGGCAGTTCACGTTCCTGCAGCGCACGTTCAAGCCGTCGTGGCGGCCGGCGACGGGGCTCGCGGGCGCGCCGCTGCTCGGCATCGTGTTCGGCCTCGGCTGGACGCCGTGCATCGGCCCGACGCTCGCGGTCGTGCTCGCCCTCAGCGCCGATTCGGCGTCGGCCGGCCGGGGCGCGCTCCTCGGCCTCGCCTACTGCATCGGCCTCGGCATCCCGTTCGTGCTGGTGGCGCTCGGCTTCGGCTGGGCGGCGAACGCGCTCGCGTTCGTGCGGCGTCACATCCGCGCCGTGAACCTGATCGGCGGCGGGCTGCTCATCCTCATCGGCCTGCTCATGGTGTCGGGCCTGTGGACCATCTGGATGTACGAGTTGCAGGCGGTGATCAGTGGTTTCGTCCCGGCGATCTGAGGCTGAGCGAGCGGATGCCGCGTCCGCGCGCGACGCGGGCGTCGATCCGCTGCGGCCCGCCGACTACGACGACGGCACGGCCGGTGCGTCCGATGCCGGCACGACCGGTGGCGACGGCACGTCAGGCCGCGAGGGCACCTCGGCCTCGGGGTCGGCCGGCCCCGGGGCATCCGTCACCGCACCGAAGCTCGGCCCGGTCGAATGGGTGCGCTTCGCCTGGCGGCAGCTCACGAGCATGCGCACGGCGCTGCTGCTCCTGCTCCTGCTCGCGATCGCCGCGGTGCCGGGGTCGCTCGTGCCGCAGCGCTCGAGCGACCCGAACGGCGTCGTGCAGTACTTCGCCGACGATCCCGACCTCGCGCCGGTGCTCGACTCGTTCCAGCTGTTCGACGTCTACACGTCGGTCTGGTTCTCGGCGATCTACCTGCTGCTGTTCGTCTCGCTCATCGGGTGCATCATCCCGCGGACGAAGCACCACCTCGAGGCGCTGCGCGCGCGCCCGCCGAAGACGCCCGCGCGGCTGTCGCGGCTGTCGGCGTACACGGAGCGCGAGCTCGACGGCGCCGGCGGCGCGGACGACGCCGAGGGCGCCATCGCATCCGCGGCCGAGGATCTCAGGAGGGCCGGCTACCGCGTCGAGCGGTACGACCAGCGCGGCGTGCCGTCGGTCTCGGCCGAGCGCGGGTACCTCCGCGAGACCGGCAACCTGGTCTTCCACACGGCGCTCGTGGGCGTGCTCGTCACCGTCGCGATCGGCGGCGGGTTCGGCTTCTCGGGCCAGCGCGTGATCGTCGAGGGCCAGTCGTTCGTCAACACGCTGGCGGCCTACGACTCGTTCAACCCCGGACGCTTCTTCGATGACGGGCGGCTCACGCCCTACCGGCTCACCCTCGACGAGCTCGATGCGGTCTACGAGACCGAGAACGCCGACGCGCTCGGCCAGCCGATCGACTTCACGGCGCACGTGACGATCGACGGGCCCGACGGATCCGCCGATCGCGACGTCAAGGTGAACGAGCCGCTCTACGAGTACGGCACCGACGTGTACCTGCTCGGCAACGGCTATGCGCCGACCATCACCGTGCGCGACCCGGACGGCGAGGTCGTCTTCACCGACTCGGTCCCGTTCCTCCCACAGGACGCGAACCTCACCTCGATCGGCGTCATCAAGGTGCCCGACGGCCTGGCGGAGCAGATCGGCATGGTCGGGTTCTTCTACCCGACGCAGTCGACGCTCTCGACGGGCGCCTACACGTCGACCTACCCCGACCTCGTCTACCCGGTGCTCACGCTCAACGTCTACTCCGGCGACCTCGGCATCGACGACGGGACGCCGCGGTCGGTGTACCAGCTCGACACGAGCGGCATGGAACAACTCACGGGAGGGCAGACGGGCGTCGACTCGGTCGAGCTCATGCCCGGCGACTCGACGGAGCTCCCGAACGGGCTCGGCACCGTCGAGTTCGCGTCGGCGTCGCCGGACGCGGCGGGCGACGACTTCGCGGAGAGCGTCCCGCGCTTCGCCTCGTTCGACGTCCACCACGACCCGTCGCAGCTCTGGGTGCTGGTCTTCGCGCTCCTCATCCTCGGCGGCCTGCTGCTCTCGCTCTTCGTGCCCCGCCGCCGCATGTGGGTGAAGGCCGTGACGCGACCCGACGGGCGCGTCGTCCTCGAGTACGCGGGCCTGGCCCGCGGCGACGATCCGGGTCTCGAGCGCGCGGTCGAGCAGTTCGCCGACCGCCATGGCGGCCCGGTCGAGGTGCCGGATGACCCGCGCGGACCCGAGATTCCTTCGACGTAAGCTGGAACAGTGACGCTCGACGAGATCTCCCTCATCGCCGTGTACTCGGCGATGGCCGTGTACGCGATCGCGTTCATCGCGTACTCGATCGACCTGGCTCGCCGGTCGGCCGCATCGGCGCAGGCGACGGATGCCGCGGCCGCGGTCCGCGCGGACGGGGTCGCCGCCGCCGGGTCCGAACGCGAGCCCGTGCTGCAGGGCGCCGGCGCGTCCGTGCCCGCCACCGGCGGCTCCGCGGCACCGCCGCGCGTCGGCAGGGGATCGAGCGCCGCGCGCCGTGGCGCGGCGGCCGCGCCGTCAGTCGACTACGGGCGCTCGCCGTCCCTGCGCGTCGCCGTCGCGATGACCGTCATCGCGTGGGCGCTGCACCTCGCCGCGACCGTGCTGCGCGGTATCGCCGCGAGCCGCGTGCCGTGGGCGAACATGTACGAGTTCGCGCTCACCGGGACGCTCGTCGTGACGACCGTCTTCCTCGCGGTGATGCTCGTCGCCAAGACCGACCTGCGCTTCCTCGGCACCTTTGTGACCGGACTCGTGCTGGTGCTCCTCGGCGTCGCCACCGTGAACTTCTACGTCAGCGTCGTCCCGCTGCCGCCGGCACTGCAATCGGTCTGGCTCGTGATCCACGTGTTCGTCGCCACCTCGGCGGTGGGCTTCTTCGCCCTCGGCTTCGCGCTCTCGGTCGTGCAGCTGATGCAGTCCCGCCGCGAGGCGATCGCCGCGACCGCCGAATCGGTGAAGAAGTCGTTCCTCGCGACGCTGCCCGACTCGACCGCGCTCGAGAACCTCGCCTACCGCGTCAACATCGTCGGCTTCATCCTCTGGACCTTCACGCTGATGGCCGGCGCGATCTGGGCCGAGAAGGCCTGGGGCCGGTACTGGGGATGGGACACCAAGGAGGTGTGGACCTTCATCATCTGGGTGGTCTACGCCGGGTACATCCACGCTCGCGCGACCCGCGGATGGCGCGGCTCCCGTTCGGCGTGGCTCGCGATCATCGGCTTCTCCGCCGTCCTGTTCAACTTCACGGTCGTGAACCTGTTCTTCAAGGGCCTCCACGCGTACTCGGGCCTGTGACCCGTCGTCGCGCGGCGACGTCCTCGAGGCGAACGGAGCCGGCGGCCGATCTCCGCGTCAGAGTGGTGGTGCCGGCGGGTCGGCGTCCGTCGCGGCGCGCCACGGCGCGCGCCACTCGGCAGCCGGCCACCCGTCCATGACGTAGATGCGCTCGTGCGCGATCTTCTCGCCCCGGAACTCCATCAGGTTGACGGTGTACATCCACGGATTCCCGTCGTAGCTGATGAGGTTCTCCGCGACGACGAGGTCATCGCGGTGGGTGATCCGTCGAATGTGGAACTTCAGCTTCGCCGGGTACTGGCTGCGCCACTCCTTGAAGTTGTGCAGGCCCTCGAAGCGCTCGCCGGATTGCGGAAACTCCAGGACGGCGTCATCGTCGTAGATCTCGTGCGAGATGTCGTAGTCCACGCCCTCGTACTCCCAATGGCGTCGAAGGGCGAGGTCCAGATCCTCTTCGCTAAGCATCGATATCACTCCTCGCATCGGTCGGAGTGCTGGAGGCGTGGTGGACGCGTGCCCCCGTGCACGCCCGGGTCGCCATCCCGAAGCGAACCCCGGCGTCCTCGATTGTGCTCCGCGGACCATCGTGCCGCCAGTGGAACGCGCGTTCGGCCCCTCGATCTGGGGCGGATGCGATCGGTCCCGGGTGCGACACGCCCGGGATGCACGCTCGATTTGCCCGGGGGTTCGGCGGCACGTAGATTCTTCTTCGTTGCCACGGCAGCCGGGAGCGAGGAGCTCACGGGGCGGGCAGCGAATCCCAGCCAAACAGCCTCGTAGGCGCCTCGTGCGACTCGGTTGCTTCAAGCCTGGGAGGACAGATCACCACCACCGATCGCTCGGGTTCGAGCGGGTCCGGAACGCCCAGCGTTCCGGAAGGCGGCGGTGGTACAGTAGGGAAGTTGCCTTGAGGGCAGGCTGTGGTGGCTGTAACTCGGGTGCGTCCGTTCCTTGAGAACTCAACAGCGTGCACTATGTTCAATG
>NZ_JBEPKB010000014.1:0-3331 GCF_040496055.1 Agromyces zhanjiangensis
CAATGTGTGTCCGGCGGTGTCCTACTCTCCCACAGGGTCGCCCCTGCAGTACCATCGGCGCTGCGAGTCTTAGCTTCCGGGTTCGGAATGTGTCCGGGCGTTTCCCTCGCGCTATGGCCGCCGAAACTCGAGGACCAACTGTTCCCGCCCTGGTGGGTGGGGTGTTGGTGGTTTCGGGGGTCCCGTGCCCCTGGCCCGTATGCGGGGTGGGGTGGGACGTGTCTGCTGTTTTGTTGTGTGTGTGGTGTTCGTCTGTCAGGAACCACAGAGTGGACGCGAGTCATCAGGCCACGCACCACCGCCTTGAAACGTGGTGCGTGTAAGTGATTGTCAAGTTGTCGGCGTATTAGTACCAGTCAGCTGCACACCTTGCGGTGCTTCCACATCTGGCCTATCAACCCAGTCGTCTGGCTGGGAGCCTCTCCCCCCGAAGGGGATGGAAATCTCATCTTGAGGCCGGCTTCCCGCTTAGATGCTTTCAGCGGTTATCCATCCCGAACGTAGCTAACCAGCGGTGCTCCTGGCGGAACAACTGGCACACCAGAGGTTCGTCCAACCCGGTCCTCTCGTACTAGGGTCAGATCCTCTCAAATTTCCTGCGCGCGCAGAGGATAGGGACCGAACTGTCTCACGACGTTCTAAACCCAGCTCGCGTACCGCTTTAATGGGCGAACAGCCCAACCCTTGGGACCTACTCCAGCCCCAGGATGCGACGAGCCGACATCGAGGTGCCAAACCATGCCGTCGATATGGACTCTTGGGCAAGATCAGCCTGTTATCCCCGAGGTACCTTTTATCCGTTGAGCGACAGCGCTTCCACAAGCCACTGCCGGATCACTAGTCCCGACTTTCGTCCCTGCTCGACCTGTCAGTCTCGCAGTCAAGCTCCCTTGTGCACTTACACTCGCCACCTGATTGCCAACCAGGTTGAGGGAACCTTTGGGCGCCTCCGTTACTCTTTGGGAGGCAACCGCCCCAGTTAAACTACCCACCAGGCACTGTCCCTGAACCGGATCACGGTTCGAAGTTAGATATCCAGAGTGACCAGAGTGGTATTTCAACAATGACTCCACGAACACTGGCGTGCCCGCTTCACAGTCTCCCACCTATCCTACACAAGCCACACCGAACACCAATACCAAGCTGTAGTAAAGGTCACGGGGTCTTTCCGTCCTTCTGCGCGTAACGAGCATCTTTACTCGTACTGCAATTTCGCCGAGTTCGCGGTTGAGACAGCTGGGAAGTCGTTACGCCATTCGTGCAGGTCGGAACTTACCCGACAAGGAATTTCGCTACCTTAGGATGGTTATAGTTACCACCGCCGTTTACTGGGGCTTAAATTCTCAGCTTCGCCCCGAAGGGCTAACCGGTCCTCTTAACCTTCCAGCACCGGGCAGGCGTCAGTCCGTATACATCGTCTTGCGACTTGGCACGGACCTGTGTTTTTAGTAAACAGTCGCTTCCCACTGGTCTCTGCGGCCGTCAACGCTCCAGGAGCAAGTCCCTTCACGAATCGGGCCCCCCTTCTCCCGAAGTTACGGGGGCATTTTGCCGAGTTCCTTAACCACGATTCTCTCGATCTCCTCGGTATTCTCTACCTGACCACCTGAGTCGGTTTGGGGTACGGGCGGCTGGAACCTCGCGTCGATGCTTTTCTCGGCAGCATAGGATCACCCACTTTTCATCCGCATCACGTCTCAGCCTGCATGAGTCGCGGATTTGCCTACGACTCGGCCTACACGCTTGCCCCGGGACAACCATCGCCCGGGCTGGGCTACCTTCCTGCGTCACACCTGTTATCACGCTCACTCCACCAGACGGGGTCGCACGCCGCCACCAGGATCCGTCCCGAAGGACATCACCAGGTCTTGGGATGCTTAGCACTCCTGGTTTCGTGTGGGCGGTTCTTCGCCGGTACGGGAATATCAACCCGTTGTCCATCGACTACGCCTGTCGGCCTCGCCTTAGGTCCCGACTTACCCAGGGCAGATTAGCTTGACCCTGGAACCCTTGGTCTTCCGGAGGACGGGTTTCTCACCCGTCTTTCGCTACTCATGCCTGCATTCTCACTCGTGTGCCATCCACGGCTGGTTTCCACCGCCGCTTCACCCGGCACACGACGCTCTCCTACCCATCACCACGACTGGACCACGAAGGCCTATCGATATGCGGTAATGCCACGACTTCGGTGGCGTGCTTGAGCCCCGTTACATTGTCGGCGCGGAATCACTTGACCAGTGAGCTATTACGCACTCTTTCAAGGGTGGCTGCTTCTAAGCCAACCTCCTGGTTGTCTGTGCAACTCCACATCCTTTCCCACTTAGCACGCGCTTAGGGACCTTAGTCGGTGGTCTGGGTTGTTTCCCTCTCGACGATGAAGCTTATCCCCCACCGTCTCACTGCTGCGCTCTCACTTACCGGCATTCGGAGTTTGGCTGACGTCAGTAACCTGTTGAGGCCCATCGGCCATCCAGTAGCTCTACCTCCGGCAAGAAACACGCAACGCTGCACCTAAATGCATTTCGGAGAGAACCAGCTATCACGAAGTTTGATTGGCCTTTCACCCCTATCCACAGCTCATCCCCTCAGTTTTCAACCTAAGTGGGTTCGGTCCTCCACGACGTCTTACCGTCGCTTCAACCTGGCCATGGATAGATCACTTCGCTTCGGGTCTAGGACCTGCGACTGAATCGCCCTATTCAGACTCGCTTTCGCTACGGCTCCCCCACACGGGTTAACCTCGCCACAGATCACTAACTCGCAGGCTCATTCTTCAAAAGGCACGCCGTCACACCAACACGGGCGCTCCGACGGTTTGTAAGCAAACGGTTTCAGGTACTATTTCACTCCCCTCCCGGGGTACTTTTCACCTTTCCCTCACGGTACTTGTCCGCTATCGGTCATCTGGGAGTATTTAGGCTTATCAGGTGGTCCTGACAGATTCACACGGGATTTCTCGGGCCCCGTGCTACTTGGGATCCCCCTCCGGCCGGCCAAGCATTTCGACTACGGGACTCACACCCACTCCGGTCCGGCTTTCAATCCGGTTCGTCTATACCTGACGCGTCACCGCGGCTGTCCGGCAGAACAGCCCGAGAGGTCCCACAACCCCGACCATGCAACCCCTGCCGGGTATCACACATGACCGGTTTAGCCTCATCCGCTTTCGCTCGCCACTACTCACGGAATCACGGTTGTTTTCTCTTCCTGTGGGTACTGAGATGTTTCACTTCCCCACGTTCCCTCTACCCGCCCTATACATTCAGGCGGGAGTCACCAGGTCACCACAAGGGGCCTGGCGGGGTTTCCCCATTCGGAAATCCTCGGATCA
>NZ_JBEPKB010000015.1:0-2239 GCF_040496055.1 Agromyces zhanjiangensis
AGCTCGTTTATCAGCTCCCCGAGGCTTATCGCAGATTACGACGTCCTTCTTCGGCTCCAGATGCCAAGGCATCCACCGTTTGCTCTTAGAAACTTGAAATCACATGAGTTATAGAAACCACCACCCCGAAGGATGATGGTGACCAATGATAAGTCAGCACCCCCCCGAAGGAGGATGCAGAACAAATCTTGTGATCGACCCCGAAGGGTCAATCTAAGATGCTCGCGTCCACTATGTAGTTCTCAACAGACGACCAGAGCCCCCACCCCCAACCAGCAACCGCCGGCGACGATGAAGACCTGACGGGGAACCAAACCCCGACCCGCACCCCCGAAGAGGCACCCAGGCCATGTCCGGTCCCTCAGGACCCAACAGCGTGCACGCACCACCCCCGCCGACCCCGAACCGTTCCAACCACCGAAGCGGCGTACTAGACCCAGAACCCTTGCGAGCGATGCCTATGTCAATGTTCCACCCATGAGCTCACCGACCAGGGACGTTCGCCCTGGAACCGGCATGCACTGCACACCCCCGAAAGGGTGCGAGTTGCTCCTTAGAAAGGAGGTGATCCAGCCGCACCTTCCGGTACGGCTACCTTGTTACGACTTAGTCCTAATCACCGATCCCACCTTCGACGGCTCCCTCCACAAGGGTTAGGCCACCGGCTTCGGGTGTTACCGACTTTCATGACTTGACGGGCGGTGTGTACAAGGCCCGGGAACGTATTCACCGCAGCGTTGCTGATCTGCGATTACTAGCGACTCCGACTTCATGAGGTCGAGTTGCAGACCTCAATCCGAACTGAGACCGGCTTTTTGGGATTCGCTCCGCCTTACGACATCGCAGCCCTTTGTACCGGCCATTGTAGCATGCGTGAAGCCCAAGACATAAGGGGCATGATGATTTGACGTCATCCCCACCTTCCTCCGAGTTGACCCCGGCAGTCTCACATGAGTCCCCACCATAACGTGCTGGCAACATGCGACGAGGGTTGCGCTCGTTGCGGGACTTAACCCAACATCTCACGACACGAGCTGACGACAACCATGCACCACCTGTAACCGAGTGTCCAAAGAGTCCCCTGTTTCCAGGGTGTTCTCGGTCATGTCAAGCCTTGGTAAGGTTCTTCGCGTTGCATCGAATTAATCCGCATGCTCCGCCGCTTGTGCGGGCCCCCGTCAATTCCTTTGAGTTTTAGCCTTGCGGCCGTACTCCCCAGGCGGGGCGCTTAATGCGTTAGCTACGACACGGAAACCGTGGAAAGGTCCCCACATCTAGCGCCCAACGTTTACGGCGTGGACTACCAGGGTATCTAATCCTGTTCGCTCCCCACGCTTTCGCTCCTCAGCGTCAGTAAGTGCCCAGAGACCTGCCTTCGCCATCGGTGTTCCTCCTGATATCTGCGCATTCCACCGCTACACCAGGAATTCCAGTCTCCCCTACACCACTCAAGTCTGCCCGTACCCACCGCACGCCTCAGGTTGAGCCTGAGGATTTCACGGCAGACGCGACAAACCGCCTACGAGCTCTTTACGCCCAATAATTCCGGACAACGCTCGGACCCTACGTATTACCGCGGCTGCTGGCACGTAGTTAGCCGGTCCTTTTTCTGCAAGTACCGTCAAGGAGCAAGCTCCCCTTCTTCCTTACTAAAAGCGGTTTACAACCCGAAGGCCGTCATCCCGCACGCGGCGTTGCTGCATCAGGCTTGCGCCCATTGTGCAATATTCCCCACTGCTGCCTCCCGTAGGAGTCTGGGCCGTGTCTCAGTCCCAGTGTGGCCGGTCACCCTCTCAGGCCGGCTACCCGTCGACGCCTTGGTGAGCCATTACCTCACCAACAAGCTGATAGGCCGCGAGTCCATCCCAGACCGAAAAAACTTTCCACCAACCCCCATGCAGGAGAAGGTCCTATCCGGTATTAGCTCCGATTTCTCGGGGTTATCCCAGAGTCCAGGGCAGGTTACTCACGTGTTACTCACCCGTTCGCCACTAATCCACCCAGCAAGCTGGGCTTCATCGTTCGACTTGCATGTGTTAAGCACGCCGCCAGCGTTCGTCCTGAGCCAGGATCAAACTCTCCAAAAAAGAATCCAATCCATGGCGAGATCAGGAACAATCAAACTGACTGTCCATCATCAACCAAAGAAATATCCCACCTGCCGAAGCAGGACGGGGTTCAAAAAAATGGCATTGAACATAGTGCACGCTGTTGAGTTCTCAAGGAACGGACGCACCCG
>NZ_JBEPKB010000016.1:0-1632 GCF_040496055.1 Agromyces zhanjiangensis
GGCTCCGGCGCGATGACGGGCTCGTCAGGTGGGACCTGCGCGCCGGTCTCGAGCGCGACATCGGGGTCGTTGCGGTCGCTCATGCCGCGGCTCCTTCGGGGGTGGGGGCGTCACCGGACGGCGCCGGACGCTCGCCGGCCATCATCAGGCCGAGGACCTCGCGGGGCGTGTCGCCGGGCACGATGCCCACGACCCTGCCCCGGTACATCACCATGATCCGGTCGGCCAGGGCGGTCACCTCGTCGAGCTCGGTCGAGACCACCACCACGGGCACGCCCGCGTCACGGGTCTCGATGATGCGCTTGTGGATGAACTCGATCGACCCCACATCGACACCACGTGTCGGCTGGGCAGCGACGAGCAGGTTCAGGTCGCGGCTGAGCTCACGGGCCAGGACCACCTTCTGCTGGTTGCCGCCCGAGAGACGACCCGCCTTGGTCTCGATGCCGGGCGTGCGGACGTCGAACTCCGCGACCTTGTCCTTCGCGAACTCCGCGAGGAAGCCGCGCTGCACGTTCCCGGCCTTCACGAACGGCGCCCCGTCCGAGCGGTCGAGCATGAGGTTCTCCGCGACCGTGAACTCGCCCACCAGGCCATCCTCCGTGCGGTCCTCGGGCACGAACCCGACCCCCGCGTCCAGGATCTTCCGCACCGAATGCCGGGTGAGTTCCTCCCCGTCGAGCCGGATCTCGCCCTGCACCCGCGGCTGGAGGCCCACCAACGCCTCGGTCAGCTCGGTCTGCCCGTTGCCCTGCACGCCCGCGACGGCGAGCACCTCGCCCTTGCGCACCGTGAAGCTCACGTCGTTGACCACGAGCTGCCCGATCGGATCGACGACGCTCAGGTGCGACACCTGCAACGCCTCCTCGCCGAGGTCCGGCTCCTCCTTCTGCACCGTGAGCTCGACCGCACGACCCACCATCAGCGACGCCAGCTCGGCGTTCGTCGCCGACGGGTCGGCCTCGCCGACGACCTTGCCCAGCCGCACCACCGTGATCTTGTCCGCGACCTCACGCACCTCGCGCAGCTTGTGCGTGATGAACACGATCGCCGCACCCGACTCCTTCAGCTGCCGCATGATCGCCATCAGCTCGTCGGTCTCCTGCGGCGTCAGCACCGCGGTCGGCTCGTCGAAGACCAGCACCCGCGCATCCCGCGAAAGCGCCTTGATGATCTCCACCCGCTGCTGCACCCCCACCGGCAGGTCATCCACCAGCGCGTCCGGATCCACGTCGAACCCGAACCGGTCACTGATCTCCCGCACCCGCTCGCGCGCCGCGGCCAGGTCGATGAGCCCGCCCCGATGCGTCTGCTCATGACCCAGCATCACGTTCTCCGCGACCGTGAACACCGGGATCAGCATGAAGTGCTGGTGCACCATGCCGATGCCCGCGCGCATCGCGTCACCAGGCCCCTCGAAATGCTGCAGCCGGTCATCCAGGAGGATCTGCCCCTCATCGGCCCGGTACAGGCCGTACAGGACATTCATCAGCGTCGACTTGCCCGCCCCGTTCTCACCGAGCAGGCAATGGATCTCCCCCGCCTCGACAGTGAGATCGATATGGTCGTTCGCCACCAGGGAACCGAACTTCTTCGTGATTCCTCGGAGTTCGAGTTTCATGCCACCGATCC
>NZ_JBEPKB010000017.1:0-1563 GCF_040496055.1 Agromyces zhanjiangensis
TATCACGCCGAGCCATTTACGCAAAGTTCCCGACAGACCCCCCGCAGGGGAACACGAACCCGACCAACGGTTGACGAAGTATGTGGCCAGCCGGCGGTGCATGACTGGACCGGCAGCGGGCGCTCCTCACGTGGTTGTCACGGTTAGCTCACGATTTTGCCGAGTTCACCGGAACTCACTGCCTTTCACGTTCCGCGGGATTCCGCGGCTCGTGAGCCCGAGTGAGCCACTATGAACCGCCACTTAGGAACTTCTGCTTCCCAAGCAGACAGCGCGGGTTCGATTCCCGCCATCGGCTCTTCGCGAGTATTGCCTGAGCAGGTGCCGCTTCTGCCGTGTACCGACGGGTGTCCATTCAACTTGTTTTCGTCGGATCACGGTCTACTCACGGTTAATGATTCGACTTGTTCTCATGAGTGGACCCCGCTCAACTCCGTCGGGCAATCCCTCGGCGCACCGAAGGATGCTGGTTCTTCGTCTACTCCGCGTCATGTTGAAGGCCGGACATACCTCGCTGATCCCGTCTCCAGCTGCTTGCGAACAGCGTCAAGGACTGCTGCGCGACTGTGAGGTTTGAAGACTGTGCGAGCGCGATCCAGGATCCGGTCCCAGGGTGCGGTCGCGCGGGGCGTCCAGTACGCGAGGATCTCGCCAAGCTCATAACGCACGTCCGACCGGCGAGACTCGCGCCAGCGCTCAAGGTATAGCCTGAGAACGCAGTAGAGCCACATGTCTTCGACTCCTCCGCCAATGTCAGTCAGGTCGCGAGTCGCTAAGATCCCAGTGGCGAGTTCGAGTTCGTCTGAGAGCATGAGGGCTAATCGCTCTTGCGCCCTTTCTTGCGCGATACCCGCTTGAAACCGACTTAGAGATACGTCGATGGCGGTCCTCGCATCGACTACACCGATCCGGTAGCCAAATGAGAGCTCATCAAGCCCGAGTGCGGCTATGTCGACCAGTTCATCCAATTGCACGGACGGTACGGGGTAGATGGAGATTCCGTCCGCGAGCCGGTTCAGCCATTCGTCGCTGTACGGCTGCATTAGAACATCCCTCGATTCACACGGAAGAACGAGTGTACGAGGTAGCCCCGCCCCACGACCCATTCCTGTTGGCCTCGATAGCCATTTACAGTGCCCCGCACCGTGACGGACAGGCCAATCGACTGGGTCCGGGTTACGAACACGGGACGAACCGCACCGCGTGTGATGACACTTCGCTGCAAGAATGCACCGGCCCGGTGGAGTGTGTCTCTCTTGAGGGCCGCGCTCCCCAGCGGAACTGCCCTCGAGATAGCGGCAGATGCTCCCGCCCTGATCCCCGTAGTCAATCCACCGCCGCCCAGTGCGCCGACCGCAGCGGAGCCAGCCAGCCCTACTCCAGAGAAGCGATCGGACCACCCATCGCGAGCGAGGTAAGCAGCAGCACCCGCAGCGGCTCCGATGGCTGCGGCCGCGACGATTCCGCATGCAACCGTCGCAGCACATGCAACGGCACCGGCAATCCCAGCGACCACAACTGCCGGGTCTGTCGGGAACTTTGTGTAAATGGCTCGGCGTGATG
>NZ_JBEPKB010000018.1:0-1139 GCF_040496055.1 Agromyces zhanjiangensis
CGCACCAGCGGCGGCGCCGCGATGAACAGCACGATCAACGACTGCACGACCAGGACGATGTCGATCGGGACGCCCTCGGCGGCCTGCATCGCGAACCCGCCGGCCTTGAACGCGCCGAACAGGATGCCCGCGGCGAGGATGCCCCACGGGTTCGAGCCGCCGAGCAGGGCGACCGTGATCGCGTCGAAGCCGATGCCGGCGTCGATGCCGGAGGAGAACCCGGTGGTCACGGTGCCGAGGACCTGGTCCACGCCGGCCAGGCCGACCAGGGCGCCGGCGATCAGCATGCCGTACACGTACATGCGGTTGACGTTGATGCCGGCCACGCGGGCGGCCTTCGGGTTCAGTCCGACCGCGCGGAACTGGAAGCCCAGGCTCGAGCGGTCCAGGATCCACCACACCAGCACCACGCAGCCGAGGGAGAGCAGGAAGCCCAGGTGCAGGTTGAACCCGGACCCGAGCAGGTCGGGGAAGATCGCGGTGTCCTTCATCGGCGGCGTCTTCGGGTTGTTCGATCCCGGCGCCTGCAGCAGCCCGGGCGTGCGGAGCATCCACGACACCAGGTACAGGGCGACGTAGTTGAGCATGATCGTCACGATCACCTCGTGCGCACCGGTGCGGGCCTTCAGCAGGCCCGCGATCCCGGCCCACAGGGACCCGGCGATGATGCCCGCGATCACGGCGACGATCATGTGCAGCGGGAACGGCAGGTCGAACGAGAACGCCACCCACCCGGCGGCGGACGCCGCGAGCAGCATCTGCCCGCGACCACCGATGTTGAACATGCCGACCTTGAACGCCAGGCCCACGCCGAGACCGGCCGCGATCAGCGGGGTCGCGAAGTTCAGCGTCTCGGTCAGCGGCCGGATCCCGGACGCGAAGTCCGGGCGGCGGAAGTTGTACACCGCGCCCTGGAACAGCGCCGAGTACGCCCCGGCGACCGAGTCCCAGATCGCGGCGAACGTGTCGCCCGGGCGGGCGAAGAAGTACCCGGATGCCGCCTGCACGCGCTCGTCGGTGAACGCGATCATCACCGCGCCGACCACGAGGGCCAGCAGCACCGCGAGCACCGAGATGATCGCGTTCCCGGTCGCGATCTGACGCAGCGCCTGCTGCCACCGCGAGGGCTCCTCGGGCTC
>NZ_JBEPKB010000019.1:0-975 GCF_040496055.1 Agromyces zhanjiangensis
CTCGGACAGGATCGGGATCGGGATGCGCTGCAGGCGGGGCGGGGAGTTCAGCAGGGCGGCGTTCGGGGCCAGGACCTGGGAGAAGAGGAAGCTGGTCAGTCCGATCACGAGGACGTTGAGCACGACGCCGACGATGACCTGGTCGACGAAGTACTTGATCGCGAACGCGGCGAGCACGAACGCGACGAGCACGCCCGACACGGCGGCCGCGGCCAGGCCGACGATCGGGCCGAGCCACTGCTGCCCGATCACGGACGCGACCACGGCGGAGGTGAACGCGCCGGCCAGGAGTTGGCCCTCGATGGCGATGTTGATCACGCCGACCCGTTCGCTGATGACGCCGCACAGGGCGCCGAAGATCAGCGGGACGGAGAGGCTGAGCGCGCCGGCGAGCAGGCCGGGCAGCGGGATCACCGGGGTGCGGGCGCCCGCGGCGGCCCAGGTCAGGAACGCGACCAGGCCGATCACGGCGAAGATCACGACCAGCCACAGCGGCACGGACCGCTTGGCGCGCACCATCGCCGCGGACACGACGGTGATGCCGGTCAGCAGGATGATGCAGGTCCACGTCGTGACGGGGCCGCTGATGGTGATCTCGGGGATCTGGATCAGGTCGCTGCCCGTGGACAGGCGGAACGTCGCGTCGCCGCTGTGCCGGGTGGTGAGGAACAGCACGGCGAGCAGCACGGTGATCACCGCGAACGAGATCGGCGCCTTCCAGCTGATCACGGTCGTGCTGTCGAGGGTCCGCTCGGTCGGAGCGGCGGTGGCGTGGTGCTGGCTGGGAGCGGTCACTTCGCCGCCACCTCCTCCGTGCGTGGGGTGCGGGTTCGCTTCTTGGGCTTGGCGCCGGGCTGCGGGAGCCGGAAGATCGCCCGCACCAGCGGCGGCGCCGCGATGAACAGCACGATCAACGACTGCACGACCAGGACGATGTCGATCGGGACGCCCTCGGCGGCCTGCATCGCGAACCCG
>NZ_JBEPKB010000020.1:0-621 GCF_040496055.1 Agromyces zhanjiangensis
GGCCGAGCTTGCCGATCATCTCGGCTACGACCGGCACGAGACTGCCGGGCGCGGCAGCGGGAACAGCCGGAATGGGTCGAGTCCGAAGACGGTGCGGACCGAGATCGGCGAGGTCACGGTGCAGGTGCCCCGGGATCGGGGCGGCACGTTCGAGCCGCGGATCGTGCCGAAGCATCAGCGCCGCCCGGACGGGTTCGATCAGAACGTGCTCTCGTTGTACGCCAAGGGGATGACGACCGGCGATATCGCCGCGCATCTGGCCGAACTGTACGGCGATGACGTGTCGCGGGATCTGGTGTCCACGGTCACGGACCGCATCGTGGACGAGATGGCGGAGTGGCAGGCGCGTCCGCTCGAGCCGGTGTACCCGGTAGTGCTGATCGACGCGATCATGTTGAAGATCCGCTCCGGCACGGCCGGGAACCGGCCGGTGTACGTGGCGATGGGCATCGACCTGGACGGGCACCGCGACGTGCTGGGCATGTGGGTCGGCCCGTCCGGCGGGGAGGGTGCGAAGCAGTGGATGAACATGCTCACCGAGCTGCGCAACCGCGGCATCCAGGACGTGATTATCGTCTGCTGCGACGGCCTGAAAGGACTGCCGGAATCGATCCGGGCGAC
>NZ_JBEPKB010000021.1:0-620 GCF_040496055.1 Agromyces zhanjiangensis
CTGACCAGCTTCCTCTTCTCCCAGGTCCTGGCCCCGAACGCCGCCCTGCTGAACTCCCCGCCCCGCCTGCAGCGCATCCCGATCCCGATCCTGTCCGAGATCCCGCTGATCGGGCCGATGTTCTTCCGCCAGACGCTCATCGTGTACGCGATGTACGTCATCATCGCCCTCGTCTACGTCGGCCTGTTCCACACCCGCTGGGGCCTCCGGCTCCGGTCCGTGGGCGAACACCCGCAGGCCGCGGACACGGTCGGCATCAACGTCGCCCGCACCCGGTTCTGGAACGTCTCCCTCGCCGGCGCGATCGCCGGGTTCGGCGGCGCGTTCTTCACCCTCGGCGCGGTCGGCGCATTCAACAAGGAAATGACCGCCGGCGCCGGCTTCATCGCCCTCGCCGCCGTCATCTTCGGCCAATGGGACCCGATCCGCGCCACCCTCGCCGCACTCCTGTTCGGGTTCGCATCCAACCTGCAGAACACCCTCTCCGTGATCGGCTCCCCCGTCCCGAGCGAGTTCATGCTCATGCTGCCCTACGTCGTCACGATCCTCGCCGTCGCCGGATTCGTCGGCAAGGTCCGCGGACCCGCCGCAGCCGGCAAGCCCTACATCAAAGCCTGACC
>NZ_JBEPKB010000022.1:0-605 GCF_040496055.1 Agromyces zhanjiangensis
GCCCGGACACATTCCGAACCCGGAAGCTAAGACTCGCAGCGCCGATGGTACTGCAGGGGCGACCCTGTGGGAGAGTAGGACACCGCCGGACACACATTGCAGAGTGGCCACCCACAGCGTTCAACAGCGAACGCTGATGGGTGGCCATTCTTCGTTAAGGGGCGTCGCGCAGCGACGCCCCGAGTACGGTTGAGTCCGCAGGACTCCCAGGCAGGACGACAGGAAGCATCCGTGAGCGATTCCACGCAGGATCCCGGCGAGCGCCGGAAGGACCGAGACGACGAACGCCGCGGAGGCCGCTCAGGACAGGGAAACCGGTCCGGTGGGCGTCGACCCGAAGGTGGGCGCGACGGTCAGCGTTCGTACGGTTCGCGTGACGACCGTGGTGGTGAGCGCAGGTACGGTTCGCGTGACGACCGTGGTGGTGAGCGCAGGTACGGTTCGCGTGACGACCGTGGTGGTGAGCGCAGGTACGGTTCGCGTGACGACCGTGGTGGTGAGCGCAGGTACGGTTCGCGTGACGACCGTGGTGGTGAGCGCAGGTACGGTTCGCGTGACGACCGTGGTGGTGAGCGCAGGTACGGTTCGCGTGACGACCGTGGTGG